>NZ_CP127385.1:5568614-5874943 GCF_030378205.1 Bradyrhizobium sp. NP1 | reverse complement strand
AACATTTGGCGCGACATCAACGACGATCCCGACATCAACGCCGTGATTGTGACCGGCGCGGGGAAGGCGTTCTCGGCCGGCGGTGACTTCGAGTTGATCAAGGCCTTGCTCGACAATCCGGCGGCGCGGATGGCGACATGGAAGGAGGCCAAGGACCTCGTCTACAACATCATCAACTGCAACAAGCCGATCATCTCCGCCATCAATGGCGTTGCGGTGGGCGCCGGCCTTGTCGTCGGCATCCTTGCCGACGTCTCGATCTGCGGCAAGTCCGCGCGGATCGTCGACGGCCATACCCGGCTCGGGGTCGCGGCGGGCGATGTCGCCTGCATCATCTGGCCGCTGCTGTGCGGCCTGGCGAAGGCCAAGTACTATCTCCTGACCTGCAAGCCGTTGTCGGGCGAGGAGGCCGAGCGTATCGGGCTGGTCTCGCTTTGCGTCGAGGATGCGGAGCTGCAGAAGATTGCGCTCGAAACCGCGCAGGATCTCGCGACCGGCGCGCAGAGCGCGATCCGCTGGACCAAATATTCCCTGAACAATTGGCTCCGCGTCAACGGGCCGCTGTTTGATACCTCGACTGCGCTGGAAATCCTCGGTTTTGCCGGCAACGAGGCGAGGGAAGGGCTGGCTTCGCATCTCGAGAAGCGCAAGCCTTCGTTCCCGAACGATTGTCCGATCTAGTGGAGCGGATTTGACGTTCGCTACCTGTCTGCCGCGATTTCTTCATGCGAACGTCAAAGCCAAAGCTCCACTAGAACAGACAATTTGCTAGTGGTCCTTTGATTCTAACATTCGCAAAAGTGCCTGCAGCGATGGATGCGAATGTTAGAATCGGGCCACTAGGATGCCTTGAGGCTGCGACGGACGTGTTCGATCGCCTCGGGGTTGGCGAGCGCCGAAAGGTCGCCGGGGTCCTTGTCCTCGAACACGGCACGCAGCACGCGCCGCATGATCTTCATATTGCGCGTCCGCGGCAGGTCTTCGACCAGCAGGACCTTTTCCGGACGGTATGAGGCGCCCATGCCGCGCACCAGCGCCTGGGCCAGCTCCTCCGAAAGCGCGGCGGAAGTCGCCGCGCCCGCCATCGGCACGCAGGCGCACACGATCGCCGAGCCCTTGACCGGGTGCGGGATGCTGAAGACCGCGGCTTCCGCGACCTTGCCGGTCGCGGTCAGCACGCCTTCGAGCTCCGCAGGGCCCGTGCGCTTTCCCGAGATCTTGATGGTGTCGTCCGATCGGCCAAGGATGTAGTAGAGGCCGTCGCGCCCGCGCATGGCGAAATCGCCGTGCACCCAAATCCCGGGTATCGTATTCCAATAGCTGTCGAGATAACGCTGGTCGGATTTCCAGAGGCTTTTTGTCAAGCCGATCGACGCATGCCGCAGCACGAGCTCGCCGACTTCTCCGTCAGCCACCGGGTTGCCGGAGAGGTCGACGATATCGGCGCCGACCCCGAGTGCAGGCCGGGAGAACGCGCAGGGGTTCATCGGATGGTTCGGCGTGCCGGTGAAGATGCAGCCGCCGACTTCCGTGCCGCCTGAGATATTGATGACCGGCAGCTTCGACTTGCAGACATGCTCGAAGAACCATCGCCATGGCGTCTCGGTCCAGGCCTCGCCGCCCGATGCCGTCATCCGCAGGCTCGAAAGATCGTAGTTCTCGACCTCGAGGCCGTAGCGCATCATGCCGCGCACGATGGTCGGCGAGACGCCGAGATAGGTAACTTGATGCTCGGCAATCAGGCGCCAGAACCGGCCCGTGTCGGGAAAATCGGGCGTGCCCTCCGCGACCAGCAGCCGGCCGCCGGCAAAGCTCGGAATGCAGGCGCACATGGCGCCGACCATCCATCCCATGTCGCTGAAGAAGAAGAACAGGTCCGACGGCTTGAAGTCGCCGCAGATGATCATGTCGCGCGTAACCATCGAGCCGATGAAGCTGATATGCGTCCACACGCAGCCCTTGGGTTCGCCTGTCGTGCCCGACGTGTAGAGCAGGATGGCCGGATCCTCGGCGTTCATCTCGGCCGTCGAAAGGTCAGCGCCTTCTTGCGCGATCTCGCGCCACCAATGGTCCCGTCCGGCCTGCATCGGCGTGTCGATGTTGAGGCCGCCGCGGTCGAACACGATCACGTGCCGGACACTGGGCGCGCTCGCAAGCGCCTCGTCGAGCACGGACTTTAGCGGCGCCCCCACGCCGCGGCGCCAGGTTCCGTTCGCGGTAATCACCGCCTTGGCTTCGCCGTGATTGAGTCGCGACAGGATCGGGGCAGGGCCAAATCCCGAGAACAGCGGCATCACGATCGCGCCGATCTTCAGGATCGCGAAGAAGGCGACGAAGGTTTCCGCCAGATTCGGCATGTAGATGGCGACGACATCGCCCTTGCCGATGCCGAGTTGGCGCAAGCCGCTCGCCAGCCGTCCGACCTCGGCGGCGAACTCGGCATAGCTCAGCCGCCGCTGCTCGTGTTTGTCTTCGCCCTCCCAGACCAGGAAAGTCTGATCCCAGACCGCCGTGTCGCGGTGCTTGTCGAGGCAGTTGAGCACGATGTTGGTGGTTCCTCCGACGCACCAGCGCGCCCACGGCTGTCCCCGCGCAAGATCGAGCATCCTGTCATACTTGCGGTAGAAGCGAACGTCGCAGAAGCGGAACACCTCCTCCATCAGCCACGCCGGATCGGCGTTCGCCCGGGCCGCCAGCGCATCGTAGTGCGGCTGTCCGGTAGCGCGCAGGAACGCGCTCAGATTGCTCTGTTCCACCAGCGCGGCGGGCGGCGTCCAGAGATACGCCATCTCATTCCTCCTGACCTCAAGGGCGTGATCTCAACCTTGTCTTCAGCACGCCGCGGTGTATTCTAACAGATGTTAGAATTTGAGGAAGCCAATATCGTGACCCACGACGATCAGGTCCGCTATTCGGTCGAGGGCGGTATCGCAACCGTCAGCATCGACCGGCCCGAACGCAAGAACGCGCTTTCCGTCGAGGCGATGAACGGCCTGACGGAGGCCTGGAGCCGTGCCGAAGCCGACAAGTCGGTACGCGTGATCATCCTGACCTCGGCCGATTGCGGTGTGTTCTGCGCCGGGCTCGATCTGAAGCAGGCGGCCGAGATCAGGGCGCGCGACGGGGTGGATATCCTGACGCTGATGCGCGATCCCATGCAGAACGGTATGCGGAACGTATCAAAGCCGATCATCGCCGCCATGACAGGCTCCTTGATGGCGGGCGGCATGATGCTTGCGATCAAATGCGACCTGAGGGTCGGCCTGCGCGGCACGCGCGCGGGAATAACCGAGGTGAAAATGGGGCGGGGCAGCCCGTGGGCGGTGCCGCTGCTCTGGATGCTGCCGCAGCCGCTTCTGATGGAGATGGTGCTGACTGGCGAGACCATGCCGATCGAGCGGCTCGCCGCGTATGGCTTCGTCAACTACCTCGAGGACAATCCGCAGGCGGTGCGCGAACGCGCCGGCGAACTGGCGCGCAAGATCGTTGAGGCCGCGCCCCTGTCGGTCAAGGCAGCCAAGGCCAGCGTGCTTGCCGCGATGGATCTCGGCTATGCGCAGGGACTGGTCGAGGCCGGGCGGCTGCACGTCGAGACCTATGCCAGCCTTGACGCCATCGAGGGGCCGAAGGCGTTTGCGGAAAAGCGCAAGCCGGTCTGGCAGGGCAGGTAGGCGACCTCACGGCTTGCGGACGCCCTCGAAGATCAGCGCCTCGGTGCGACGGGCCAGTTCAAGGACGGCATCGCGATCTTCGAGCCTGAACCATTCGATCGTCCAGTTCAGTGCGCCGATGACGAACATGCGCAACGGCACGATCTCGATGTCCGCGCGGATCTCGCCGGCGCGCCGGGCGTTGAGGAAGAGCTGGTCCCAATATTCGGCGTAGGCGCGGCGCAACGGCCGGTGCGGCTTCTTCAAATGTTCCGGCAACTGCCCGTACATGCGGATGTTCGCCGAGGTGAAGTCGCTGGTTTCGAGCAGGGCGACGAGATGGGCCTCGATCGCAAGGCCGATCTTGCGCCGGTGTGATGCCTTGCCTGCCCGATCGACCGCGTTCCTGACGGTCTCGAAGACGTGGCGAAGGCCGCGGTCCAGCACTTCGTCGAGGATCTCTTCCTTGGAGTCGAAATGGTAGTAGATGCTGCCGGCCTTGGTCTTGGCGAGGTCAGCGATCTGGCGCAGCGTCGTTGCCGAAAATCCCTGGCGGCGAAACAGCTGAGCGGCAGCGTGAAGGATGAGATCCCGCGACCGCTCCGATTTCGACGTGCCGCTGGCCAGTTTCTTGTCCTGCTCCGCGGTCTTCCCGCGCTTGCCTGTCGTTGGTCCTGACCGGCGCGCGGTCGCTCCATTGCGGGACCGGTCACCGGAACGCTGGGATGACCGCATCGTCCTCATGCCTGCCCGAAGTCCCTTGTCGAAGTATTGGCGCGCCGATCCGAGTCGTCAACGATCGCTACGCAGCGCCAAAGCAGATTTTGCGCGGCATGTAAATCCGATACCTGTCAGCTCGCCCGTCTTTGTCGCTGGTTGAAGCACGTGACCTCGCGGCGATGCGCTGTTTTCCGCGCATCCTCGCATTCCACCGTTCTGGGAATGAGAGGAGACTTCGTTTCGATCCACGCCCGATGAAACACGCGTAACCGCGCTCCCGCTCGTTTGCGCCTTTTCAGGACCGCTGGCCGGCCGCTTCCAGGATCAGCTGCGTGATTTCATCGGGATGGGAGATCAGCGCAAGATGGCTCGCCTTTACCTCGATGGTCTTCGCGCCCATCCGCTTGGCCATGAAGCGCTCGAGGTCGGGATTGATGGTGCGGTCTTCGGTTGAAACGGCGTAGTAGCTCGGCTTCGAGCGCCAGGCCGCATGCGTGGTCTTGCCCGCGAGCAGCGCCTTGTGGAACGGCTGCTGGACCGCATAAAGCACCTTTGCCTTCGCCTCCGGCAGGTCGCCGGCGAAATCGCGCAGGAAAGCTTGCTCGGAAAGCCGTCCTTCATCGCCATCGAAGACGATGCCAGCGCTCGCCGGCGGCGTCGGATAGGTCTTGGCCAGTGCCGTGTAATCCTCGTCCGCATCCGGCGCCCGCGCCGCCACATAGACCAGCGCCGAGACGTTCGGATGCATGCCGGCGTCCGTGACGATCATCCCGGAAAAAGAATGGCCGACCAGGACGGTCGGGCCATCCTGCCGCGCCAGGACGCGCTCGGCAGAGGCGACCGCTTCGGGCAGCGTCGTCAGCGGGTTTTGCACGGCGGTCGCATTGAGTCCCGCCGCCTGCAGCCGTGCGATCACCTCCGACCAGCACGATCCGTCGGCAAACAGCCCGTGCACGAGCACGACGTTGCGCGCCTTCGTCGGAGCCTGCGTTGCAGCCATGCCGCGCGTCGAAAGCAGTGAAGCGGCCGCACCGGCCGCAAGTGTCGCCGTGAATGCGCGTCTGCTCATCATCGCGATTTCTCTTCTTGGCTGGAGCCGGTGGTGGTCAATATCGGGCCGCCCCGAAAGCCAATACGGCCCGCACGCGATCGACGTTACTTCAGGCGCCGACAGGGCTGATCAATTCAGGGTGATGGTCGGTTTGCGACCGACCTGGTGGGATTCTGCGGAGATCGGCAGGGACGCCAGATTTTCACCTAATAAAAACATGATCTGTAATGTGAAAATTGGTTTGACCAACGGCGCCTGCTTGCGCTCTTCTGCCGAAAACACGCAGTGGAGGAGAGGGTTTTGGTCGATAGTGCAGAGCAGCCGCCCAGCATCATGCCGGCTCGACCCCCGATCGGCCGGGATCGCGGCGGCATCCAGGCGCTCGATCGTGCCTTCCTGATCCTCGACATCATCGCAGACGCCGGCGGCGAGGCGAAGCTCACCGAGATCGCGGCAACGGCGGGGTTGAACGTCTCCACCTGCCATCACCTGATCTCGACGCTGCACAATTGGGGTTATGTCGGACGCGGCTCCACGGGCCGATCCTATGTGCTCGGCCCGCGCATCCTTCACCTGAGCGCGGCGTGTCTGCGCCAGGTCGACCTGCCGCGTCGCGCACAAGCCTATGTCGATCGGCTCAACGACCAGACCCGCGAGGCGGTGCAGCTTGCGATCATGCAGGACACCAGCCTCGTCAACATTCTGCGCCGCGAGGCGCGCCACGCCGTTCGCGTCGATGCCGGGCTCGGCGGCAAGATGAATGCCGCGCATGCAACCGCAACCGGCAAGGCGATCCTGGCCTGGCTGCCGCCGACCGAACTCGAGCGGATCATCGCCGACAAGGGCATGACGGCATTCACGCCGAACACGATCGTCGATCTCGATCGCTTGAGGGAAGAGCTGAGGCTGGCGCGGCGCAACGGCTATGCAGTTGATCGCGAGGAATTCCAGCCGGGCGTGATCTGTCTCGGTGCCGCTATCCGCGATCACGCCGGCGCCGTGGTCGGCTCGATCAGCGTGTCGTCGCCGGTGTTCCGCGCCACGGACGACCATCTCGACCAGATCCGCATCCATCTGCTCGCGGCCACCAACGAGCTTTCGATCGAGCTCGGTGCGCCGGGTGCGATCGTGAGCCAGGCCGGCAAGAGCGCCGCGGCTGAATAGAAGGCCGTTCTTTCAGGGAGAAAACCGATGTACCAGCACGACCACGTCAAGACTTCGCCCGACTTTCCGATCCCGGACACGATGCGCGCCTGGGTGCTCGGCGATCCCGACCAGCTCACGCTGAGCAAGAAGCCGGTCCCGGTGCCGAAGCGCGCGGAGGTTCTGGTGCGGATCGATGCGGTTGCGATTTGCGCGACCGATCTCGAGATCATCCATCACGGCCCGCCGGCGATGATCCAGGGCGGTCTGCCCTTCAACAAGAATTTCACGCCCGGCCATGAATATATGGGCACCGTGGTCGCGCTCGGACCCGGCGTCGACGAATACAGGATCGGCGAGCGTGTCACGGTCGAAATCCATGCCGGCTGCGGCCAGTGCAAGCGCTGCCGCGAAGGCATGTACACCTCCTGCCACAACTACGGCCTCAACTATGGGGACGTCGACAAGGGCCATCGCGCCAACGGCTTCACCACCGACGGCGGCTTTGCCGAATATGCCGTCAACAACATCAACACGCTGGTTCGCGTCGCGGACGCGATGTCGGATGAGGAGGCAACCCTCGTCGTCACCGCGGGCACCGCGATGTATGGCCTGACCGAGCTCGGTGGCCTCGTTGCCGGCGAGAGCGTGGTGGTGACCGGGCCCGGCCCGATCGGCCTGCTCGGCGTTGCCGTGGCAAAAGCGCTCGGCGCGCAGCCGGTCATCCTGACCGGCACCCGCGACAATCGCCTGCAGATCGGCCGCGAGCTCGGTGCCGATCATGTCATCAACGCCAAGAACGAGGATCCCGTCGAGGCGGTGCGGCGGCTGAACGGCGGCAAGGGCGTCGACTACGTAATCGAATGCTCCGGCGCGCCGAACGCGATCAACGAGGCCGCGCGTATGGTCAATCGCGGCGGCCGCATCTGCCTCGCGGCATTCCCGGGCAAGCCGGCCGAAGTCGATGTCGCGCATCTCGTGCGCAACAACATCTACGTCTACGGCATTCGCGGCGAGGGCAAGAGCGCGACCCATCGAGCGGAGGCGTTCATGTCGCAGAAGCGCTTCGATGCCACCAAGGTGCATACCCACACTTTCGCGCTCGAGGACCTGCCGACGGCGCTGCGCTATGCGCGCGAGCGAATCGAGGACGCGATCAAGGTCGTGGTCAAGACCCACGGCCACGCCGCGCTCAAGGGCATCGCGGCCGAGTAGGGTTTTGGCGACGCCATGCTGACCTGCGATCACTATCTGAGCCCCGCGTCGCTCGCCGACGCGCTCGCGGCGGCGGCGGCTGCGCCGGACTTCCGGTTCGTGGCAGGAGCGACCGACCTCCTGCCATGGGCGCGTGAAGGGCGCGCCGGCGATGTGCATGTCCCGGTCATGATCGATGTCGCGAACATTCCGGAGCTGAAGGAGGTTCGCGTAGCCGAGGGACGCGTGTGGCTCGGCGCGGCCACGCCATTGCAGCGCTTCCTCGATCATGTGGATCTGATCGGCGCCATGCCCGGCATGCCGGATTGCGCGATCTGGTTCGCCGACAGCCAGATCCGGGAATCGGCGACCATCGGCGGCAACATCGTCAATGCGTCGCCAGCCGCGGACGGCATTCCGCCGCTGCTGACGGCGAACGCCGTCGTGGAGCTTGCCGCACTTCGCGCGGGCGCGGTGCGCCGGCGACGCATGCCGCTTGCCGACTTCATCACCGGCCCCGGCCGCACCGTGGCCGAACGCGACGAGATCGTGGTCGGCATCGCCTGCGATGCGCTTAACGGCTATGGCGGCGCCTTCGAGAAGGTCGGCCATCGCCGCTCGCTGGTCATCTCGACCGTCTGCCTTTCGGTCGTCGTCCGGATCGGGGCGGAAGAGGCGCTTGAGGACGTGCGCCTTGCGGTTGGCGGCGTCGGTCCGGTGCCGAAGCGCATGACGGAGATCGAGCGTGCGCTGACCGGCCATCCGCTGACGTCCGATGGCCTGCGCGAGGTTGCGGGCTTGTGCGACGGCTTCGTGCGCTCGCGCTCGCGGCAGGACTATCGGAAGTCGGTCGTGCCGGGGTTTCTCCGGCGCGGACTGGTCAAGGCGATGCGCAGGGCGGGAGCGTCCGCGGCGATGGGCGCGATCGCGGAAGAGGTGGCCGATGACTGACATGATTGTTGAAGCGACCGTCAACGGCAGGCGCCAGCGCCGGCCGGCTGAGCCCTTCCAGCGGGCGCTGGATTTCCTGCGCGACGAGCTGAACCTCACCGGCACCAAGGAGGGCTGCGGTGCCGGCGAATGCGGTAGCTGCTCGATCTTCGTCGACGGCGTGCTGGTCAAATCATGCCTGGTCCCGGTCGCCAAGATCGCGGGCAGGCAGGTCGACACCGTCGAAGGCCTCGCCAGGTCCGGCGAGATGACGGCAGTGCAGAAGGCGTTTCACAAGGCCGGCGCTAGCCAGTGCGGCTATTGCATTCCCGGCATGGTGATGGCGGCGACGGCCGCGCTGCGCGCCAATCCGGATGCAGACCGCGAGGAGATCAAGGAGCGCCTCGGCGGCAATATCTGCCGCTGCACCGGTTACCAGAAGATTTTCGATGCGGTCGAGATGGCCCGCGATGTGCTGAACGGCAAGCTGTCGGCCTCGATCTTCGATGAGGTCGACGCCACCGATGGCAAATATATCGGCGTCAACGTCCGCCGCATCGATGCGCCATCCAAGGTCACGGGTGCGCTGCGCTATGCGGGCGACATGACGATGGCGGACATGCTGCACGTCCAGGTGCTGCGCAGCCCGCATCCGCACGCCCGCATCGTTGCCCTCGATGTGACCGCGGCCGAGCGGATGCCCGGCGTCGAAGCGGTCATCACCAGCGCCGATGTGCCGGGCCAGGATGGCTTTGGCGTCTTCGTGCACGACCAGCCGGTGATGGCGCGCGGCAAGGTGCGCTATGTCGGCGAGGCCGTGGCGGCGGTGGCGGCCGAGAGCCTCGCGGATGCGCGGCGCGCACTTGCCGCGATCCGGGTCGAATACGCGCCGCTTCCGGCGGTGTTCGACCCCGAGGCCGCGATGGCGGCGGGCGCGCCGGTGTTGCACGATTATGCGCCCGACAACCTCGTCAAGCACATCCCGATCCGCAAAGGAGACGTCGAACAGGGACTTCGCGACGCCGAGCTCATCGTCGAGCAGACCTATGAGACGCAACCGGTCGAGCACGCCTACCTCGAGACCGAGGCGGGCCTTGCCTATGTCGATCATGACGGCGTGGTGACGGTGCACTCGCCGAGCCAGAACATCACCCATCACCGCCACATGATGGCGCGCATCCTCAACCTGCCGATCAACAAGGTGCGCATGATCATGAGTCCGGTCGGCGGCGGGTTCGGCGGCAAGGAGGACATGATCTACCAGGGCATGCTGGCGCTGCTCGCGATGAAATCGCGCCGGCCGGTTCGGCTGGTCTTCACCCGCGAGGAGTCGATCGCAAGCACCGCCAAGCGCCACCCGTCGCGCACAACCTACAGGATGGGACTGACGCGCTCGGGCAGGATCCTGGCCTCGCAGATCAGCATCATCTATGACGGCGGCGCCTATGGGTTGTCGACCGAAGGCGTGGTGCGCAAGGGCGCGATCCTCGGCGGCGGGCCGTACAATATCCCGAACATCCAGATCGACACTTACGGCATCTACACCAACAACACGCCGTCGGGGGCATTCCGCTCATTCGGCTCGCTGCAGTCGCAGTTCGCAACCGAATCCCATCTCGACATCTGCGCCGAACGGCTCGGCCTGGACCCGTTCGAGCTGCGGCTGAAGAACGCGATGCACACGGGCGATCTGACGCACACCAAGCAGCCGCTGCGTTCGTCAAGCATGTCAGAAGTGCTGGAGGCGGCGCGCAAGGTCTCGCGCTGGGAAAGCGGTGTGCCGAATGTTCGTGGCGCCGTCCGTACCGATCTTGGCGGCGAAGGCGCGCGACAGCCGTGCACGCTGACGCCGCGCCTCTCATCGGAGAATGCGGAGGCACCGACAGCGCGCCGGGGAGCAGCCTGATGGCAAGGAAACGTGGACGCGGCATGGCTGGGGGCTGGTACGGCATTGCCCGAACCGCAGCCGTCGATCGGGCCGGGACCTGGGTCGAGATTGACGACGGCGGCACCGTGAAGGTTGTCACCGGCGTCACGGAGATCGGCGAGGGCATTCTCACGGTGCTGGCCCAGATCGCGGCGGAGGAGATCGGCGTCAGGCCGCAGGATGTCGTGATCGGCGACAACGACACCGCGCGCGCGCCGGAAGCGGCACATGCCGGCGCGACACGGCAGACCTACATGATCGGCAATTCGGTCGCGATCGCTTGCCGTGAGGCCAAGGCGCGCTTCGTGCAGGCCGTCGCCGAAATGTGGGATGTCGATCCAGCCTCGATCGAGACGGGTAATGGCGAGGTCTGGGCGCGGGACACCAATTGGCGCGAGACCATGGCTGAGGCCGTGGAGCACGTCAAAAAGCGCGGCGTCGTTCCGGTCGGTTCCGCCAGCTTCACGGCCCAACACACGGGTCTCGATCCGGTCGATGGCAGCGGCACGCCTTGGCAGGCCTATGTGTTCGGCTGCCAGGTCGCCGAGGTCGAGGTCGATACGCTGACCGGTGAGGTGCAGGTGCTCGGCATCTGGGCCGCGCATGATGTCGGACGCGCCGTCAATCCACGCGGGGTCGAAGGGCAGATCGAGGGCGGCGTGGTCCAGGCGCTCGGCCAGGGCCTGATGGAAGACTACCGGCTCGAGCAGGGCCACACCACGACGCCAGGGTTTGCCAAATACATTCTGCCGACCTCGCTCGACGTGCCGCATGTCACTTCCATCATCGTCGAGGATCGGGATCCGATCGGTCCGCTCGGCGTCAAGGGCATCGGTGAGCCGGCGATGGTGCCGACCATCCCGGCCGTCATGAACGCAATCTATGACGCGATCGGCGTCCGCATCACGTCGCTGCCGGCAACGCCGGAGCGCATACGCGAAGCGCTCGTGAAGAAGCGCCGCGAGTCCATGGCATGACAAACCGTATCCAAGCGGTGGTTCAGGAGGAAATGAGTATGATGGCTACCAGCGAGGGCAAGCACGCCGCGTCAGGCGGCATGGCGACCGCCGATGTTCTAGCCCCGCGGCAGGTGAAGAAGCCGCTGTACCGCAAGCTTTATGTTCAGGTGATCGTCGCGGTCGTGCTGGGCGCCGTGCTTGGCTATGTCTATCCCGACGCCGCGCTTTATCTGAAGCCCTATGGCGACGCCTTCGTGAAGGCGATCAAGGTGGTGGTGGCGCCGATCATCTTCACGACCATCGTCGTCGGCATCGCCAAGATGGAGAATATTCGTCGCGTTGCCGATGTCGGCATCAAGGCGCTGCTGTATTTCGAGGTTGCTTCCACGCTGGCGCTGATCATCGGCATGGCGGTCGGCAATGTCTGGAAGATCGGCGTCGGCATCAATGCCGACCCGGCGGCCTTCGACACCAAGGCGGTCGAGGCCTACGCCAAGGTCGCCAAGACCATGAACCTGACCGACTTCTTCATGTCGATGATCCCGACGTCCTTTGCCGAGCCGTTCGTCAAGGGCGACATCATGCCGGTGCTGTTCATTGCGCTGTTGCTCGGCGCTGCGCTGAGCATGGCCGGCGAGCGCGGCCGCCCGATCGTCTCGTTCCTGGAGGCGGCTTCAGTCGGCCTGTTCGGCATGGTGCGGATCATCATGTATGTGGCGCCGCTCGCGGCCTTCTGCGCCATGGCCTTCACCGTCGGAAAATACGGCGTGAAGACGCTTGCCGATCTCGGTCAGCTCGTCGCTTCGATTTATCTCGTCAGCGTGCTGTTCGTTCTCATCGTTCTCGGCGGCTTCCTGCGGCTGTGCGGTTTCAGCGTGTTCCGCGTCCTCAACTACTTCAAGGACGAGATCCTGTTCGTGTTCGCGGCGACCTCCGCCGAGACCATGATGCCGCGCTCGATGCAGAAGCTCGAGAAGGTCGGCGTCGCCAAGGAGGTGGTCGGCCTGGTGATGCCGGGCGGCTTCTCCTTCAACATGGATGGCACCGCGATCTACATGACCATGGCCGTGCTGTTCCTTGCGCACGCGTTCAATGTCGAGCTCACGATCTGGCATCAGCTCACGGTGCTGTTCGTGATGCTGTTCACGTCGAAGGGCGCCGCGGGCGTGACCGGCGGCGGCTTCATCGCGCTGGCGGCGACGCTACCGGTGCTCGACTCGGTTCCCGTGGCCGGGCTGGCGCTGTTGCTCGGCGTCGATCGCTTCATGGCCGAAATCCGCGCCGCCACCAATTTGACCTCGAACATCGTCGCGACGCTGGTCGTCGGCCGCTGGGTCGGTGCCATCGACATGGAGAAGGCGCGCGCGGAATTGAAGGCCGGCTTCATCGAGACCGCCGAGACCCGGGCATGGGATCAGCCGGCGAACCGCGCCATGCAGGCGGCGGAATAGGAGAGGCTAAAACAATGAACCCTGTTGCTGCAGCAGTGGCCCCCGAGGCGTTGAAGCCGGAAAGCCTGACCGAAGTGAAGGCCGGGCCCGACTCGATGCGTCAACGCGCTCGGGCGATCGGTCGCGCCGGCGGGTTCGCCTCCGCGCTCGAGAGTGGCGCATTGCCGCGATCGGCGGAAATCTCGCTGTCGGAAGCCTTGATCCTCGGCCTCCTGAAACAGGGAGTGAGGACGTACTTTGCCATCTTCGGCCATGGCTCGACCGACATCGCGGAAGTCCTGCGCATCTACGACGAGGAGGGCGCGACGCGAACGATCAACTGCCGCAACGAGGTCGAGATGGCGCATGCGGCGACGGCGCTGCGCTGGACCTATGGCGAGACGCCGGCGGTCATCACCTCGATCGGTCCCGGCGCCTTGCAGGCGATGGCCGGCTCGCTCGCGGCGGTGTCGAACGGGGTCGGCGTCTATCACATCTATGGCGATGAGACGACCTTCGGCGAAGGCTACAACATGCAGCAGGTGCCGAAGCCGGAGCAGGGCATCTACGGCAGGATGACTGCCGAGCTCGGCGAGTCCTACACGCTGCACACGCCGCAGGCATTGCGCGAGGCGCTGCGCCGCGGCTCTTGTCGCGTGTTCCATCCCTACAAGGCCGGGCCGTTCTACCTGATGCTGCCGATCAACACCCAGCCTGTCGTATTCAAGGTCAATCTCGCGGCCTTGCCGGAGCGTCCCGCGCTGCCTGCGCTCGTGCCCGCGAGCGACGCGCCGTTCGCGGAGGCCGCCAGGCTGATCGCGGCCAGCCGCCGCATCGCGATCCGGGCAGGCGGTGGCACTCGCGGTCATGACGCCGCGATCCGAAGGCTGGCGGAAGCGGCCGATGCGGTGGTCGTGCTGTCGCCGGGCGCGCTCGGCGTGCTGGCCGATGATGACCCGCGCAACATGCATGTCGGCGGCTCCAAGGGCACGATCAGCGGCAACTATGCGATGGCCCATGCCGAGCTTCTGATCGTGGTCGGCTCGCGCGGCGTCTGTCAGGCCGACTGCTCGGGCATCGGCTACAAGTCGGCAAAACACGTCATCAACATTAACGGCGATATCGCCGATGCGCTGCACTACAACCATACGACCACGCTGATCGGTGACATCCCCGAAGTGGTCAATCTGCTTGCCAAGCGGATTGAACAGGAGCACGGCAACGCGGCGGTAAGCACCGCGCGGCAGGAGTGGTTGCGTAACTGCCTTGCCAGGAAGAAGGAATGGCGCGCCTATTGCGATGCGCGCTTCGCAGCGCCGCCGATATCGGATGAGGTGTGGCGCCGTCCCGCCCTCGGCCAGCCCGCCGCGATCAAGGTGGTGGCCGATTTCGCCCACCGCATCGCTGCCGTGAAATATTTCGATGCCGGCGACGTCCAGGCCAATGGCTTCCAGGTCGTGGCGGACGATCGCACCGGCGATACCTTCACCGAGACGGGCGCCTCCTATATGGGCTTCGCCGCCAGCGCATTGCTGGCTGGAGCGGCCGCGCAGCAGCCGCGCTATGCGATCGCCTTTTGCGGCGACGGCTCGTTCATGATGAACCCACAGGTTCTGATCGACGCGGTCGAGCATGGCGTGCGCGGCATGATCGTGATCTTCGATAACCGGCGGATGGCCGCGATCACCGGTCTGCAGGTCGCGCAATATGGCGCGGAGTTCAGGACCAATGACCGTGTCGCGGTCGACTATGTCGCGCTCACCTCAGCCGTGTCCGGCGTGAAGGCCGTGCACGGCGGCTGGTCGGCCGATGAACTGAAGCGCGCGCTTGACCAGGCTCACGCGCATGATGGCCTCAGCGTCGTGCATGTGCCGGTTTATGCGGGGAACGATCCGCTCGGCGGCCTCGGCGCCTGGGGTGAATGGAACGTCGGCAACTGGTGCGCGGCCGTGCAGGACGAATGGCTCAATCAGGATCTCTGAAGTCAGGACAGCGGATGTATCACGATCGCAATTTCGGCTTGTATATCGGCGGCGAATGGAGCTGGAGCGCGGGCGGCGGCAAGAAGCCCGTGCTCGATCCCGCGACCGAGGACGTCATCGGCCATATTCCGGACGCTACACCTGAAGATATCGAGCGCGCGCTGGCCTCGGCCGCGGCAGGATTCAAGGCCTGGCGCAAGGTGCCGGCATGGGAACGCGGCGCGAAGCTGCGACGGATTTCGGACCTGCTGAAAGCGCGCATCGACCAGCTCGCGGTCGTGATGTCGACCGAGTCCGGCAAGCCGCTGGCGGAGTCCAGGGGCGAGTGGATGGCATGCGCCGAACAGTTCGAATGGTATGCGGAGGAGGCGCGGCGGATCTACGGCCAGTCCTATGAAGGGCGGGATGCGGCGACGCGGATGGCAGTGATCTACCAGCCGGTCGGCGTGGTCGCGGCGTTCTCGGCCTGGAATTTTCCGGCCCTGCTGCCGGCGCGCAAGATTGCGGCGGCGCTCGCCGCCGGGTGCTCGGTCATTCTCAAGCCCGCGAGCGAGGCGCCGGCCTCCGCGGCGGCGATCATCGCCGCCTGTCATGAGGCGGGTCTGCCCGCCGGCGCCGTCAACATGGTGACCGGCAATTCGTCGCGCATCGCCGAGCAGTTGATCCGCGCGCCGATCGTGCGCAAGGTTTCGCTCACCGGCTCGACGCCGGTCGGCAAGCAATTGCTGCATCTGTGCGCGGACGGCGTCAAGAAGGCGACCATGGAGCTCGGCGGTCACGCGCCGGTCGTGGTGTTCGAGGACGCCGACATTGACAGTGCTGCGGAAGCCTGTGCGAGGGCAAAATTCCGCAACTGCGGCCAGGTCTGCGCTTCGCCGAGCCGTTTCTATGTGCAGGGTGGGGCCTATGACGCTTTCGCGGCGAAGTTCGCGGAAGTGGCGCGCCAGCTCACGATCGGCCGTTTCGACCAGCCAGGCGTCGACTTTGGCCCGATGGCCAATGCCCGCGGCCTCGACCATGCCAAGCGGCTCGTTGCAGATGCGGTCGAGCATGGCGCGAGCGTATTGTCCGGCGGGAAACCGCCCGCGCATCTCAGCCGCGGCTATTTCTTCGAGCCCACCGTGCTGAAGAACGTCGGTGACGACGCTGCCATCATGCGCGAGGAGCCGTTTGCGCCGATCGCCCCGATCGCGCGCTTCGATAATCTCGATGAAGTCGTCGAGCGTGCCAACGCGACGCCCTTCGGCCTGACCGGTTATGTCTTCTCCCGCAACCTGCGGACCGCGACGCTGGCGGCCGAGGCGATCGAGGTCGGCATGGTCGGCGTCAACGAGGTAATCATCGCTTCCGCTGAGGCGCCCTTCGGCGGGGTCAAGGAGAGCGGCATGGGACGGGAAGGCGGCAGCCTCGGCATCCGCGACTATCTCGAGCCCAAGTTCATCAAGACCCGGCTCATCTGATCGCGCAGTGGACAGCAGAATGACCGATTCCGATCCGCGTGGCCTGACCCACGGGCTGACCAATTATGGCGACAAGGATTTCGCGCTATACCTGCGGCGCTCCTTCGCCCGCTCGATGGGCTATTCCAATGAGATGCTGGCGCGGCCGACGGTCGGCATCGCCTATACGTCATCCGGCTTCAACAACTGCCATCGTCATTTTCCTGAACTGTTGGAGGCGGTGAAGCGCGGGGTGATCGCCGCCGGCGGGTTGCCGCTGGAATTTCCCACGGTCTCGCTCGGCGAGGCGTTTCTCAGTCCCACCAGCCTGCGGTTTCGCAACCTGATGGCGATGGATACCGAGGAAATGATCCGGGCGCAGCCGATGGACGCGGTGGTGCTGATGGGCGGCTGCGACAAGACGGTGCCCGCGCAACTGATGGGGGCGGTGTCGGCGGGACGGCCGGCGATCCAGCTCGTCGGCGGGCCGATGATGACGGGCCGCTATCGCGGCGAGCGGCTGGGCGCCTGCACCGATTGCCGCCGCTTCTGGGCAAAATATCGCGCCGGCCAGATCGACCGCGCCGAGATCGATTCCGTCGAAGGACGGCTGTCGACCACCAGCGGCACCTGCGCCGTGATGGGAACGGCCTCGACCATGGCCTGCGTCGCCGAAGCGCTCGGCATGATGCTGCCGGGCACGGCGGCGATCCCGGCCGTGCATGCCGACCGGCTGCGCGCCGCGGAGGCCTCGGGCGCGGCGGCCGTTCACATGATCGGCAGCGGCCGCACGCCGGACAAGATCATCACGCCGAAATCGGTGGAGAACGCCTTGCGGGTGCTGCTCGCGATCGGCGGTTCGACCAATGCGATCATCCACCTGACGGCGATCGCGGGTCGTGCCGGCATTCCGGTGTCGCTCGACTTCCTCAACAGGCTTTCCGATGCGACGCCGGTGCTGGTCAACCTCAAGCCGACCGGCGAGAACTACATGGAGGATTTCTTCGCTGGCGGCGGCGTCGGAGCCGTGCTGCGTGAGCTGAAGCAGGATCTTCATCTCGACTGCCTGACGGTGACCGGCGAGACGCTGGGCGAGCGGCTGCAGGCTTCCGAGGAATTTGTCGACCATGACATCGTCGCGCGGCGCGACGCGCCGATCGAGCCGGTCGGCGGGTTGGTCGCGTTGTTCGGCTCGCTCGCGCCGAAGGGCGCCATCCTGAAACGGTCGGCGGCGGACGAGCGGCTGTTCGAAGGCGAGGGCCGGGCGGTCGTCTTCACGTCGCTGGAAGATCTCGCCGCGCGGATCGATGATCCCGCTCTCGACGTCACCGAGAACGACTATCTGGTGCTGCAGAACGCCGGACCTTTCTCGGCATCCTGCATGCCGGAAGCGGGCTACCTGCCGATTCCGAAGAAGCTCGCCGCGCGAGGCGTAAAGGACATGGTCCGGCTGTCCGACGCTCGCATGAGCGGCACCGCGTTCGGCACCGTGATCCTCCACATCACGCCGGACGCCGCATCGGGCGGCCCGCTGGCACTGGTGCGCAATGGCGACCGGATCAGGCTTTCGGTGAAAGAACGCCGGATCGACCTCCTGGTGAGTGAGGCCGAGCTCGAGCAACGCCGCCGGCAGGCGAAGCCCTTTGCGCCACCCGTGCCGGACCGCGGCTACGGCAAGCTCTATGCCGAGCAGATTCTTGGTGCCGACGAAGGCTGCGATTTTCGTTTCCTGAGGCCGCCTTCGAAGCAAGCGGGATAACGCGGGAATCAAGACAATAACGTCGAACAAAACGGGAGGTGCACCTTGAGGAAGATCACGTTGCTGGCCGCCGCATTGTTGTTGCCGACGGCAGTTGTGGCACAGCAGCTTCCGCTTTCGCCCGCCGGCGTGAAGACGCTCGCGCCGGACGGCGCAATCAAGCCGACGGGACCGTGGAACCTGGGCACGCGCGCCGGAGACTTCGTCTTCGTCGCAGGCATGCGCGGCATCGATCCCAAGACCAATCTGCAGGTTCAGGGCGATGAGAACCGGATCCGGCAGGCCTTTCTGAACATGAAGCTGATCGCGGAATCCGAAGGGGCGTCGCTGCGCGACGCGGCCCGTCTCGTCGTCTACGTCACGGACATGTATCGCTTCCGCCCCATCGTCAACAAGGTGCAGGAGGAACTGTGGGGCGCCGGTCCCTATCCGCCGCGCACCATCATCGAGGTGCATCGGCTCAACGGCGACGATATCTGCGAGGTCGAAGGGACGTTCTACGCGCCGGTCAGGAAGTGACCGGCATCGCAGACGCGCGGCGCTATCGCTTCCACCTGATCAGGTCAAACCAGCCGAGCCGGGCCGGCTGGACGATCGCTGCCAAGGCATCGAGACCGGCCTCCTGAAGATCTTCCTGTGAGCGCTTGCCGGTTCTCACGCAGGAAACGATCCGTTCGGCTATGCGCTTGCGGGTTTCCTGGCAATCCCTCTCCGTCGGGATCTTCCTGCACGCATATTCGAGTGCGGCCGTCATTCTGGCCATCGTGGTCTGATCAAACTCGATCAATGTCATCGTCTCTGGCTGGCGCCGGCCCCGTTGTCGTGACGCCTGTCGCGGAGAGAATCCTCCACGCTCGATCGCACGGGAAGGCGCGATTGGGCCGCCGGCATCAATCGTTCGGGGAATCGGCGTTGGCCAGCGCAAGGGCGACGTCTGCGAGCACGCGCGCACCGGCGGTGGCGTCGCTTGGCGTGATGTCCTCGGCCTCGTTGTGGCTGATGCCGTCCTTGCAGGGAATGAAGATCATTCCGGTCGGGCAGACATAGTGCAGGTAGCGTGAATCGTGGCCCGCGGGCGAGGGCAGCTCGCGGTGAGACAGCTTGAGGCGCTGCGCGGTTTCGCTGATCAAATCCCGCATCGACTTCGGAAATTGGAGCGGGACGTCGTAGAGCAGCTCGCGGACCTGCACCGCGCAGGCGCCGCGCGCGGCCTCGCAGATGCCGGGAATGGCATCGCCCAGCCGTTTAACGGTGTCGGGATCGCCGTGCCGCAGGTCGACCGAGAAGACGACGCGGCCGGGCACGACCGATGGCGCGTTCGGCGTGACCGTGAACATGCCGATCGTGAAGCGAACCGTGTCTTCCTTGTCCCACATCGCTTTTTGCAGGGCATCGACGATCGCGACCGCGCTGACCAGCGCGTCCTTGCGATCGGCGCGCGCCGAGGTGCCGGCGTGGCTTTCCTCGCCCTCGACCTCGATGCGGAAGGTTCGCTTGCCCTGGATGCCGGTCACCACGCCGATGGTGAGACGTTCGTTCTGCAGCGTAATGCCCTGCTCGATATGGGCTTCGACGAAACCTGCCGCCTTGAAGCCGAGCGCGCGGCGCGGCAGATGGGCTTCGCGGGCGAGAAGCTGATCGAGCGCATCGCCAACGCTGATGCCGGCCTTGTCCTTGAGCGGCCTGATCTCGTCGAGCCGGCGAACGCCGGTGAAGACGGCGGAGCCCATCATGCCCGGCGCGAAACGAGAACCTTCCTCGTTCATCCATGCCACCAGCTCGATTGCGCGGCGATGCTTTTGCCCCGACGCCTTGATGGCTTCGAGCGCTTCCAGCGCTGCGACAACGCCATAGGCGCCGTCGAACTTTCCGCCGGTCGGCTGGCTGTCGGTGTGGGACCCGATCAAGAGCGGCGGCAGGCCGGGATCGGTTCCCGTGAGCCGCAGGAACAGGTTGCTGGCCGGGTCGACCGATGGCTCGAGGCCGATCGCCGCGCCCCAGCTCACAAGCTGGGCGCGCGCGGCGACTTCTTCCTCGGTCAGCGCAAGGCGGCTGACGCCGCCTTTCGCCGTGGCGCCGAAGCGCGCAAGCTCCATCAGGCGGCGCCACAGGCGCTCGCCATTGACGTGCCGTGCGACGCCCGCCGTGTCCGTCATCGATAAGGAGCCCCGGTCATGTTGCTGAGCTTCCCGTTGCCGGCTCCGTGCGCAACGCGGCCATCAGGCCGCGTTGCTGATGTCGGTCAGCGCCCAGGCGAGGCGGTCCATCTGCTTTTGCAGGCTGACGTCGATGCGCAGGTAGCGCTTGCCGAGGTTGATGAACGAGATCGAGCCGTCCTTCACGATCACGCCGCGCTTGAGCAGCTCGTTGAACATCATGGTCGAGTCCAGCGCCGGATCCTCGATCCGCAGCAGGAAGAAGTTCGAGCAGGGTTCGCCGACCACGGAGAAGCGGTTGAGCGAGGCGATCTTGTCCAGGATGTATTTGCGCATCTTCGCGATCGTCTCGATCGTCATCTTGATGTATTCGTCGTCATCGAGAGCCGCGCAAGCGCCCGCCACCTGCAGTGCGCCCATGTTCCAGGTCGGCTTGAGGTGCATCATCGGGGTGATGACGCTCTCGTCGGCGATGCCGAAGCCGACGCGCAGGCCTGCCAGGCCAAACACCTTGGAGAAGGTACGCAGCACGATCAGGTTCTTGTACTCCTTGACCAGGTCCATGCCGCCATTGGTGTTGGAGAAATGGATATAGGCTTCGTCGAGCACGACGAGCTGGTCCTTGGCGGCCTCGCAGACGCGGCGAATGTCGGAAAGCTTGAGGAGGCGGCCGGTCGGGCTGTGCGGATTGGTGAGGAAGACGATCCGCACGTCCTTGATCGCAGCGAGATAGGCGTCCCAGTTGAAATCGAGATCGTCGGTCATCTTGATGAAGACCGGCACGCGGCCCTCGTTCTCGGCCGCCATGTGATAGATCGGGAAGGCGGGGACGAACATCAGCACCTTGTCGCCGGGCGCTGCGAAGGTCCGGATGATCCACGACATGATCTCGGTCTCGCCGGCGCCGCAGATCACCTGCTCGGGCTTATAGCCGTATTTCGCCGCGATCTTTTCGCGCAGCGCGCGCGCGGTCCATTCCGGATAGGACTCGACCTTCAGCGCTTCCTTCACCGCGGCGAGCGCCTTGGGCGAGGGGCCGAACGGGTTTTCGGCGGAACCAAGCTTGGCGACATCCCCCACCGGAATTCCGTAGGTCTTCGCGACATATTCCTGGGTCAGGCCCGGAACATAGGCTTCCTTGGTTCCCAACGTCGGATTGCTCAGAAACATCAAATTCTCCATTCGAGGCGGCGTCGCAGAGCAATCAATCAAACACAATCAATGTTCGCAATGTGAATGATGTTCTGGTACAATCATGGAAAAACATTTCACCCTCAGACTGCCACGGAGAACGAGGTTGGCCGCGCGGTGAGCGCCTCGGCGATGACGCGCAGCCCTTCCGCAAGGCGCGACCGCTCGGCGACGCCGCCGAGGCTGACCCGGATCGCATGAGGGGTCGGGCTGCGGTCGACCGCAAACGCGTCGGCCGGCGAAACCAGCGTGTTGCCGAGGCGAAGATGGGCGGCGAACTCGTTGGCGCGCCAGGGCGGCGGCAGCTGCAGCCACAGATGATAGGTAGGGCATTTCGGGAAGATGTTCGAGAGCCCCAAAAGGTCCTCGGCCATCTTCATCCGCTCGAGCGCTTCCCTGCGGTGCCAGGCGACGAAGCTTTCGGCGATGCGCTCCTCGATCAGGACCGAGGTGATCTCGCCCATCAGGCTCGGCGAGGTCCAGGAGGTGGCGTGCACGCCGTCGCTCAGGCGCGGCAGGATGCTGGTCGGCGCGATCATGTAGCCGATGCGAAGGCCCGGGGCCATGCTCTTTGACGTGCCGCAGAGATAGATGCAGCGGTCCGGATTGATCGTGGCCATGGTCGGCCGTTCGTCGCCGGAAAGATGGCCGCTCGAGTCGTCCTCGATCACATAGGTGTCGAGCTTGGCCGCGATGGTCAGGATCTCGCGCCGCCGCTCGACGGGCATCGTGGCGTTGGTCGGGTTGTGCAGGGTCGGCGAGCACAGGATGGCGCCGACCCGGATGCCTTTTGCCGCCTGCTGCAACAGGTCGGGCCGCAGGCCGAATTCGTCGGTCGGCACGCCGCGAATGTCCAGCCGGAACAGGTCGGCGAGCCGCTTGATCCCGGCGTAGTTCAGGCTTTCGGTCAGAACGGCATCGCCCGGCTTGGTCACGGTGGCGAGCGCTGCCATCAAGCCTTCCTGCGAGCCGTTGCACAGGATCACATTGTCGGGGTGCGTTTCGATGCCGCGCAGCCGCAGCCACTTCACGCCGGCGGCGCGGTGACGCAGCAGTCCGGGCACCGGATGATATTCGAGCAGGCCGTAAAGCGACTTGCGCCGCGACAGGGCGCCGAGCACCTTGTTGAGCGCGTTGTTGAACGGCTCGATCGTGACTGTGTTGACGGACAGATCGATCAGGCCTTTCGGTTCGCTGTCGGCGGCGACCGCGCTTTCCGGAAACTGCATGACGTAGGAGCCGCGGCCGACGCGGCTCACGATCAGGCCGATCCGCTCGGCTTCGGTGAAGGCCTTGGTCACCGTCCCGACCGTGACGTTGAGCTGCTGGGCGAGCTGCCGATGTGTCGGTAGCCGCTCGCCGCTCGTCAGGTCGCCCCTGCTGATGTCCCGCTGCAGCGCTGCGACAATGGCCCTGTAGAGCGGTCGCGTCTTCGGTAGCGTCGGTTCCCACATTCCTTCGTGCCCGTATCAGTTGTTTTGTTGTTTCCCGAAAGCCATGGGTGTGAGCGGACCACTACAATATTGCACATCATGTGTGCGCGCGCGTCAATTGTCATGGTCCGTTGCAGCGTGCTCACGCGTTGATCACCCTTGCTACTAACAAGAACCAGCGAACGTGACAATAATGTATTGCTACAATTTTTTCTAAACAATGGAGCGTGGTCCCGATGCAAGGGAACAGGGAGTCCGGCCAACCTGCGCTCGCGAAAATAGGTTAATTTCTACAACAGGTTGCCTGCCTGATATCGACGCGCCACGCCGAACGGTTTACTGGCCGGCTGAACTGGTTGGCGTCCGTTCAGCCTCACTCGATTCGCCGTTGACACTCATTTAGGACGACATTCTAATGCGGACAATCCAATTGTCTTGCTAGCGCGGGCCACTGAATGCTCGACCTCCTGATCCGAAACGGCACGCTCGTCGATGGCCAGGGCCAATCGCGCGGCACTGTCGGCGTTGCCGGATCCCGTCTCGTTGCTCGCTACGCTGAAGGCGCGGAATTGCCGGCGGCGCGACGGATCATCGATGCGGACTCGCTTCTGGTGATGCCCGGCATCGTCGATCCCCATGTGCATTTCTACGGCGAAGGCATGGGCGACTATTCCAGGCTCGCGGCGATGGGCGGCGTCACGACCTATATCGGCATGATCCGCGGCGAGCCGGAGGAGCCGCTTCCCCATCTCGTCGAACGCCATCGCGTCGACGGCGTCGCGAACTCGCTCGTCGATTTCTCCTTCCATGTCGTGCTCTACGATCGCGCGGACACGATTGCCCAGCTTGCCGAAATCGCCGCGCGCGGCTTCCGCTCCTACAAGATGTTCCTGGCCTACAAGCGCCGCGGCATGATGGTCAGCGAGCCGTTCCTGTTCGCTGCCATGGAGGAGGCGCGCCGCCACGGCGGCATCGTTCTGGTGCATTCCGAGGACGGCGAATTGGTCGACCGCCTGGAGCAGGCGGCGATCGCGGCCGGACGCACGGCGCCCGAGGACTACGCGCCGACCCGGCCTCCCGAGGCCGAGGCCGCCGCGATCGACATGGTCGGACTTGCCGCGCAGGCGACGGGATGCCCGGCCTATATCGTTCATGTCTCGTCCGAAGAAGGGCTCGCCGCGGTCGAACGGGCGCGGCGGCGCGGCGTTCCGCTGTGGGCGGAGACCTGTCCGCAATACATCCTGATGGGCGACGATGCGATGCGCCGCCACGGCGCGCCGGCACGGATCGCGCCGCCCTTGCGCAACACGCGCGATCGGCGCGCGCTCGGCACCGCGCTTGCGACCGGCGCCATCAACACTGTCGGCAGCGATCACGCGAGCTATAGCCCGGCCGCCAAGGCGAAGGGCCGCGACAACATCTTCGAGGCGCCGTTCGGCATGCCGGGAGCGCCGACGCATTTCCCGTCGATGTTCACCTGGGCGCTCGAAAACGATGTCGCGCTGCCGACGCTCGTGCGCGCGATGGCGGAGACCCCGGCGCGCCTGTTCGGGCTCGCTGCGCGCAAGGGCTCGCTGGCTCCCGGCATGGATGCCGACATCATCCTGGTCGATCCCGCGGCGCGGCAGGCGGTCGATGCGGAGAAGATCTGGCCGGGCGTCTGTCCCAATCCGCTGGCGGGCGCTTCGCTTGCCGGATGGCCGAAGACGACGATTTCCCGCGGCGAGGTGGTCTGGGACGATGGCCAATTCACCGCAAACGGCGGCCGCGGCGAATTGATCGCGCAGGCGCCCGGCGCGCGGCGCTAGTCCGCCGCGGCGGTTGCAAGAGATTACGGTATCAGGGCAGGCGGCGAAGGTCAGGAGTGAGCAGAGTGGCGACGATCGCAGAGAGTCTTGCGGAATATTCCGTCGGCAGCGCCCTGAAGGGCGACAAGGCTCTGGCAAGCGCCATGCGCATCTATGCGCTGGATACGCTGGCCGTCACGCTTGCCGGCACTGTTGCGCCGTCGAGCGGGCCGGTGACGCGCGCGATCCTCGCGGCGAGCGGCAAGGCCGAGGCCACCGTGATGGGGGTGGGCCGGGCGACCTCGGCATGGGACGCGGCACTCGCCAATGGCGCCTTCGCGCATGCGCTCGAGCTGGATGACGATCACCGCGTCGCGGTGCTGCATCCCGGCGCCGTCGTGGTGCCGGCCGCGTTCGCCGCGGCCGAAGCGGAGGGGTGCTCGGGTGAGACCTTCCTGCGCGCGCTCTATGTCGGCTACGAGGTGATGTGTCGGCTCGGCGAGGTGTTTCGCGGCAGCCAGTTTCACCACGGCGTGCATCCGACCGCGCTGTGCGGCGTGTTCGGCGCGGCGGCGGCCGCCGCCGTGACGATGGACCTCGATCGCGATGCTTTCGTGCGCGCGCTCGGCATCGCCGGCACCCAGGCCTCGGGCCTCACCGAGTGGCGAGCCGATGGCTCCTGGATCAAGCGGCTGCATCCGGGGCGCGCCGCGCATAGCGGCGTGCTGGCTGCGCGGCTGGCGCGGGAAGGCTTCACCGGGCCCGCCACGATCTTTGAGGGAGCGGGCGGCTTCTTCAACGCATTCTCGTTTGGCGAGCCGATCGATCCCGCCTGCATGACGCGCGGCCTCGGCAAGGATCACCACGCGCTGGGAACGGCAATCAAGCCCTATCCCTGCTGCCGCTTCGAGCACGGCGCGATCGATCTCGCGATCGAGGCGCATGACAGCGGGATCGCGGCCGGCGATGTCGAAGCCGTCCACATCCGCATCTACGCGACCGGCGTCCTCACCTATCACCACCGGCCGAAGAGCGCGGTGGATGCGCAATTCAACGTGCCCTACGCGATCGCGATTGCGCTTCTGCGCGGGCGGCTTGAGCTTTCTGATTTCACCGATCAGGCGATCCAGGATCGCGAGGTGCTGGCGCTTTGCGACCGGGTGCATGTGAAGGAAGATCCGGATTTCAGCCGGCGCTATCCGGAGGAATATTGCATCGAGCTCGAGCTTCGGCTGAAGAATGGCGAACGGCGCACCCTGTTCAGCGATTGTCCGAGCGGCGACCCGGCAGCGGCGCGCTATCGCGACCGGCCGAGCCTGCTCGACGAGGAGGTCGAGCGCAAGGTCACCGCGCTGCTCGGCGAGACCGGCTTCTCGGACCGCGTGGAGCCGCTGAAGGCCGCCGTCGGCGGCCTGGCGGAGGCGCGCAATCTGGACAACCTCGCGGCGCTGTTCGCAAGGGACAAGCGGGCCGAGGCGCCGTTGCGGCGATCGACGGCATAGCCGGCGAATCCTCAGCTCTACCACCGCCTTCGCTGCAACAGGCGCCGGCGTAATCGATCAAGGGAGACAACACAGATGAAAGTCGGACTTTATCTCACGACGCAGTTCACGCCCGAGACCAATGTGCTGAACGCGCGAAGCGAGATGATCGAGCAGGTGCGGCTCGCCCGCAAGAGCGGCTTCGGCTCGCTCTGGGTGCCGCATCATTATCTGACGCAGCCGATGCAGATGCTAGCGCCGATTCCGATGATGGCCTACCTGGCGCGCGAGGCGGAAGGCATGCTGATGGGGCCGAACATCCTCGTCATGCCCCTGCTCAATCCGGCGCATGTCGCGGAAGATGCCGTGACGCTCGACCTTTTGACCGGCGGCAATTACGTGCTCGGCATGGGCGTCGGCTATCGCGAGGCCGAGTTCAACACGTTCCAGGTTCCGCTGTCGGAGCGCGCGCAGCGCCTGACCGAGAGCGTGGAGATCATGCGCCGTCTCTGGACCGAAGATCGGGTCACCTATAACGGCAAGATATTCAAGCTCGAGAATCTCGGCATCGGCCTGAAGCCGGTACGGCCCGGCGGCCCTCCGATCTGGATCGGCGGCGTGGTGGACGCGGCGGTGAAGCGCGCGGCCAAGATCGGCGATGCCTGGCTGATCACGAATTTCGCGCATCTGCGGGAGCTCGTGCCGCAGATGAAGCTCTACCGCGAGACGCTCAAGAGCGTGAACAAGTCGTTCCCGGCGGAGGTGCCGATCACCCGCGAATGCTATGTCGGGCCGACGCGCGCCAAGGCGCTGGAGGAGTGCAAGGCGGCGCTGGAATATAAATACGGCGCCTATTCGTCCTGGGGGCTGGACAAGCAGTCGGAAGGCGCGGAATCGTTCAACCAGCCGTTCGAGGATTTCGTGAAGGACCGCTTCATCATCGGCGACAAGGCGTATGTGAAGGAGGAGGTGCAGCGCTACAACGAGCTGCTCGGCGTCAACCACTTCCTGATGCGGGTGCAGTGGCCCGGCCTGGAGCATGCCAAGGTGCTGCGCACGATCTCCTCGCTTGGCGAGATCTTTGCCTGATCAGGCGGTGCGACGGAAAGGCGCGGCGATGACGATTGCAAGGAAGCGCATCGTAGTGCTGGTTCAAACGGCAGTCAGCGGCGCGCCCTGTCGTGGACCGAAACGCCATTGATTGGCGGCAACGAGGGAGGAGGCCCGTGGTGTCGGGGAACAAGCGAAAGGTTGCTTACGTCGCCCATTGCCTCGCGAACCAGAACGCGAAGGTGAGCGAGTTCGCCAAATGCCCCGGCATGGTGACGCCGCTGGTCGACCGGCTGCGCGCGAACGGCTATGAAATCCAGCAGCTGCCGTGCCCCGAGATGAGCTTCCTCGGGGTCGCACGCTGGTGGCAGTCCCGCGAGCAATACGACACGCCGGGCTATCGCCGGCACTGCCGCGCGCTTGCGCGCACGGTCGTGGATACCGTCAGCCTGCATACCGAGCACGGCTATGACGTCGTGATCATCGGGCTCGACGGCAGCCCCTCCAGCGGCGTGCGGCTCACCAGCACGAAGACCTCCTGGGGCGGACGCCCCGAAGGCGCGGTGGCGGGCGGCAGCGACCGCATCGCCGGCATGGGCGTCTGGATGACCGAGCTCAAGGAGGAGTTCGAGTCGCGTGGCCTCGCATGGCCGCGCGCGACCGGCATCGCGATGGACGCGCAGGATTTCGACATGGCCGCGGCCATGGCGGAGATGGACGAATTCCTCGCCGGCGAGGAGAAAGCCCGATGAGACGCGACGACAATCGCAGCCGGCGCGTCGCCATCGTGGCGGACTTCCTGATCAACCCGGACGCCGCCTTCTACCAGTCGATCAAGACGCGGCCCGGCCCTGTGCTCGACGTGCTGGTCGAGGACGGCTGGGGGTTGATGAAGGCACCGCCGCATGTGCTGAACGAGAGCGTCGCGCGTTCGGCTGTCGCCACCTTGGCGGGCGATGCCGCAGACTACCTGCGCTATAACCACGCGGTCGTCATTCTCGCTGCCGCGGGGCTCGCCCAGGGCGGCGTCTGGCTGAACGCGTTCGAGGCGGCGTTCCGCGAACTGAAGACGCCGATGCCCGATGTCGTGACCATTGAGCTCGACGGCGGCACGGCGGCCTCGATCCGCGCGAAGCTTGCCCCGTTCGCTGCGCGCCAGGCCACGGCTTAGGTGTTGGCACGATTCGTGCTCCATTTCACTTCACTGCACACGTTGAAGGAAAACATCATGTACAGAACTGCCCGACGGTCCCTTTTCGCTTCCGGTTTCGCATTGACAACGGCGCTGATGTTTTCCGGCCTTGCCGGCAATGCTGACGCGGCCGACCTCACGCCCGCGTCGTTGCGGCTGAAGTGGCTGCCGCAGGCGCAGTTCGCCGGTTACTACGTCGCCAAGGCCAAGGGCTTCTATTCGGATGAGGGCATCGCGCTGACCATCAATCCGGGCGGTCCCAACATCATCGCCGAGAACATGGTGGGCTCCAACACCGATACCTTCGGCCACGGCGGCGGCATGGCCTCGCTGCTGCAGGCGCGCGAGAAGGGGTTGCCGATCGTCGGCATCGGCATGCTGTTCCAGGAGACGCCCTACAGACTGGTGGCGCTCGAGAAGGCCGGGATCAAGAAGTTCACCGACCTGAAAGGCAAGACGGTCTCGACCTGGTTCACCGGCCCGCAGTTCATGGTGCAGGCCATGCTGAAGGCCAACGGCATCGATCGTGACGTCAATCTCGAGGCGCAGGCCAACAGCATGGTGCCGTTCATCGACGGCAAGGTCGATGTCGCGACCGTGACCGTCTACAACGAGCTCTTGATCCTGAAGCGGCGCAACGTGACGCCCGCGGTGATGTTCAATCCGGCCGACATGGGCATCAACCTCGCCAATGAGGCGATCATCGTCAACGAAAGCACGATCAAGGACAATCCCAAGCTGGTGCAGGGCTTCCTGCGCGCGAGCCTGAAGGGATGGGTCTATGCCATGACGCACAAGGACGAGGCGCTGGATATCCTGCTCAAGGAGGTGCCGACGCTCAACCGCACCGAGCAGATGGAAACGCTGGAAGCGTTGCAGCCGCTGTTGACCTACGGCGCCGGCGGCAGCAAGGGCATCGGCTATATCGACCGCGACAATCTCGCGTTCGCGCAGAAGTTCCTGCTCGACAACGGCGCGCTGAAGAAGGCCGTCGATCTCGACAGTTCGATCAACACCACTTTCTGGGACAAGGTCCCGGCGAGCGACAAGGTCATCCCCCGCTAGGCGAGTACCGTCTTGAAAGCAACAGTAACGCTGTCCGCGCCGTCATCGCGCCCCAGTGAGGATCACAGCCGGAACACCATGACGCCGAAGATCCGTCTTCATAACGTCTCGAAGAGCTTCGCTGTGGGATCGCGTGCGATCCAGACGCTCGACAAGGTCAATCTCAGCCTGAACAGCGGAGACTTCGTCACGCTGGTCGGTCCGAGCGGCTGCGGCAAGAGCACCCTGTTCAACATCCTGGTCGGGCTCACGGCGCCCGATCCGGGCGGGGAGCTCTTCATCGACGGCGAGCTGCAGCCGGCCGATCATCTGCTCGGTCGCGTCGCGTTCATGCCGCAGCGCGACATGCTGATGCCGTGGCGCACGGTGCTCGACAACGCGATCCTTGCCGCCGAGATCGACGGTGTGCCGCGCGCCGAAGCGCGCAAGCGCGCCTTCGCCTCGCTCGACCGGTTCGGGCTCCGCGGCTTCGAAAACCACTATCCGAGCCAGCTTTCGGGCGGCATGCGCCAGCGCGTGGCGCTGATGCGCACCTTCATGTTCGACCGCGACATCATGCTGCTCGACGAGCCGTTCGGCGCGCTCGACGCGCTGACGCGGGCCTTGATGCAGCGCTGGCTGCTCGAGGTCTGGGAAGGCGCCAAGCGGACGGTTCTGTTCATCACGCACGATATCGACGAGGCGATCTACCTCGGCGACCGCGTGCTGGTGATGTCGGCGCGGCCGGGTCACATCAAGACCGAGCTGCAGGTGCCGCTGCCGCGTCCGCGGCTGCCGGACGTGGTGACGAGCCCGGTCTTTGTCGACCTGAAGCGGACGTTGCTCGCCGCGGTCGAGGACGAGAGCCGCAAGGCCTTTGCCGCGATCAACGCGCAGCAGCTCCAGGCCGACCCGACGTGAGCTGCTCGCGATGATGGCGATGAAAGCCCTGGACAAGGTTGCAACGCAGCTCATTGCGCTGCTTGCGCTCCTCCTCGCCTGGGAGGCGGCGACGCATCTGTTCCAGATCTCGCCGGACAAGCTGCCTTCGCTGTCTTCCGTGCTCTCGACGGCGTGGTCGGGCCGCGTCGCACTGGCCGATGCCGTGTGGACCACCGTGCTCGAAGCCCTGCTGGGGCTGGTTGCCGGTATCGCTTTCGGCATCGCAAGCGGGATCGCGTTCTCGTCCTTCCGCCTGCTCGAGCGCATGCTGTTGCCGTATTTCATCGCCTCCCAGGCAGTGCCGATCATCGCGTTCGGCGCCATCATCATCATCTGGTTCGGCAATGGCATCGTGTCGAAGGCGGTGATCGCCTTCTATCTGAGTTTCTTTCCCGTCGCGGTGAACACGCTCGGCGGCATCCGCCGCGTCAGTCCGGATGAAATCGGTCTCCTGCGCACGTTCGGCGCGAGCCGCCTGACCATCCTCTGGAAGCTGCTGCTGCCGACCGCGCTGCCGCCGATCTTTACCGCGATCCGCATCGGCGTGGGACTGGCGTTGGTCGGCGCGATCGTCGGCGAATGGTTCGGCGCAAGCCGCGGTCTTGGCGTCGTGCTGCTGACCGCGATGTTCGACAACCAGGTCCAGCAGCTCTGGGCGGCGATCCTGCTCACCGGCCTGACGGGAACGGTGCTGTTCTGGGTCGTGGTCGGCCTGCAGAAAAAGATCGCCTGGTGGCAGACGGAGGTTTGAGCGTGGCGGGCGAAATGGTCAGCGCGTCGTTGCCTCGCGGCACTGATACGGTTTGGCGCCGATGGTACGCTGTCGTCTGGCCGCCGCTGCTTGCGGCAATCATCTTCCTGGGCGCCTGGGAGTTCGCCGTCTGGTGGTTCAAGCTGCCCAATTTCGTCTTGCCGGCGCCCGGCGAAATCGTCGCAACCGCCGTCCAGGACCCGCATCGCGTGCTGGTCGACACAGGCACCACGGTCGCGGAAGCGCTGGTCGGCTATGTCGCGGGGTCGCTGGTTGGGCTTGCGCTGGCGATCCTGTTCGTCACCTTTGCCCGGATCGAGCGCTTTCTGCTGCCGATCTATGTCACGATCAACTCGGTTCCGATGGTGGCTTATGGCCCGCTCGCGATCATCCTGCTCGGGATCGGATCGTCGTCCAAGATCCTGCTGATCACGGTTGCGGTGAGCTATCAGGTGCTGATCAATGCGCTGGCGGGCTTGCGAAGCTGCGACCCCGGCTCGATCGCCTTGCTGCGCACCTTCGGAGCGAATAACCGGACGATCCTGCTGAAGCTGCGCCTGCCCGGCGCGATGCCCGCGATCATGTTCGGGCTGCGGGTTGCCGTCGTCCATGCCATGATCCTTGCCGTCGTGCTCGAGATGCTGGGCGCGCGCGCGGGCCTGGGCTGGAGCGTCTACAAGTCCACGCAGATGATGTATTTTGTCGAGGCTTGGGTCGCGGTCGGGGCCTCGGTCATCGTCAGCCTGGCCATCTATGCCGTCGTCAACTGGATCGGCCGCAAGCTCGTGTGGTGGTGACGCGCCGTTCCAGGCGGCGGGACAGCAGGACAGGGCTCGATGAAGACGCCGATCGCATTGGATCCGCGCAGTGCCGGTTCGATCATGGCGCAGCCGTCGGATGCGGGCGAGGGACGATCGTGCGCCGAACTGGGCCCCTGGGCCGTGGTTCCGGTCAAGGGATTTCGTGACGCGAAGCGGCGGCTGGCCGCGATGTTGTCCGACGCCGAGCGCGCAGATCTTGCCGAAGTCATGCTGCGGCGCGTGCTGCAAACGCTCGTCGCGACGCCCGGCATCTCAGGCATTGTTGCCGTCACCGAAGATGCCGTCGCCGCGGACGTGGCGCGCCAGTTCGGCGCGGAGGTGATCCGGGATCGTTTTGGCAGCGGCACCAATACCGCGGTGATGCAAGGGCTGAACGCGCTGGTGGCGCAGCGGCGGTCGGCGGCCGTCGTGGTGCCCGGCGATATTCCGCTGATGACGCCCGCCGAGCTTGGCGAGGTGTTGGCGCGCGGGCGCGATTGCCCGCTCGTGCTGGTGCCGGCGTCGCGCGACGGCGGCACCAATCTGATGCTGATCCGTCCGCCGGAGCTTCTGAACCCCGCGTTCGGGGCCGACAGCTTTGTCCGGCATGTCGCGGCGGCGCGAGCGCTCGGGATCGAGCCTTGCGTGCTGCGGCTCGAGGGGATCGGCCTCGATATCGACACGCCTGACGATCTCGAGACGCTCGCCGCGCACGACGGCGCTAGCGCCGCACGATGAACGCGTCCGGCGCGCGCCGGTGCTCCCAGTCGCAGCGTTCGAGCTCAGGCCGGTCGAATTCGGCTTCGGGATAGCCGATGCAGAGATAGCCGATGAACTTCCAGGAGGCCGGCACCTCCAGGATTTCGTGAATGCGCAAGGGGCTCAGGATCGATACCCAGCCGAGCCCGATTCCTTCGGCGCGTGCCGCGAGCCACATCGAACAGATCGCGCCCGCCACGGAATACTCGACCATCTCCGGCATCGTCGCGCGCCCCAGCCCGTGGCCGATGTCGCCCGCCTTCTCCGCGAACACGGCCAGGTGGGCCGGCGCCTCCGTGAGGCCAGCGAGTTTGAGCGATGCGTAGCGCGCGGCCCTCTCGCCGGAATAGTTGGCAAGCGCATCCGCGTTGCACGCCTTGAAATCATCCAGCACGGCCTGGCGTTTCGCTGCCTGCTCGACGATGACGAAGCGCCAGGGCTGGCTCAGCCCCACCGAAGGCGACAGGCAGGCGATGTCGATCAGGCGCTCCAGCGCGCCAGACGGCAGTGGATCGGCGCGAAACCGCCGGACATCGCGGCGCCACACGAACAGGTCGTGCAATTGCCGGCGAAACGTCTCATCGAAGGTTGTCATCGGGACCGCCATTCGGTTCGCGACACTATTTCACCTTCATGGGCAGTCCGGCCACCATGAATTCGACTTCGTCCGCGACGCCGGCGATCTTCTGGTTCACAATGCCGGCGGCGTCGCGAAAGACCCGCGCCAGCGCGTTGTCGGGCACGATACCGAGGCCGACCTCGTTGCTGACCAGGATGACCGGGCTGCGCTGCCGCGCCAGTGCATCCGCCAAATGTCCGGCTTCGGCTTTCCAGTCGCGCTCCGCATGCAGCAGGTTGGACAGCCACAGCGTCAGGCAATCGACCAGCCGCGCGCCGCCGCCGTCGCTGTCGCTGATCGCCTCGACGAGATCGAGGGGCGCTTCGCGTTCGATCCAGTCGTGGCCGCGCCGCTCGCGATGGGCGGCAATGCGCGCACTCATCTCCGCATCGAGCGCCTCGGCGGTCGCGATATAGATGGGCTTGCCGGGAAAGCCGCGCGCGCGCATCTCCGCGCGCAGGCTCTTGCCCGATCGGGCGCCACCAGTGATGAGGATGACGGCCATGCTGCTCTCCACGTCCGCCAGCACTAACCATCAAATGCGGCGAAGACAAAGCCCAAATCGAAGCGACGGGGGCTTGCGCGCGGGGGGCGTTCTCGCGCATCAGGACATGTGGGAGGCGATGGCGTGGGCTTTGCGGGCGCGATGCTGGTGGCAATGGCGGTGGATGCCCTCATGGGCTGGCCCGCGCCCCTGTTTGCGCGCATCGGCCATCCCGTCACCTGGCTCGGGCGGCTGATCGGCCTTCTCGACGAAAGTTGCAACCGGCCCGCCGACACGCCGGCCATGCGGCGGATCGCGGGCGCAGCAGTGGCCCTGTTTGTCATCGTCGCAGCAGCCGGCCTCGGATGGATCATCCAGACCATGCTTGTTCCGGAATGGAGCGGGATGATCGCGCTCGGCATTCTCGCGTGGCCGTTCGTCGCACTGCGCTCGCTTTACGATCATGTCGCCGCCGTTGCGGAGCCGTTGCGAATGGGCGATCTGGCGGCTGCGCGTGCGGCGGTCGGGCGGATCGTCGGGCGCGACCCGGCGATGCTCGATGAAGCCGGCATCGCGCGGGCCGCGATCGAGAGCCTGGCCGAGAATGCGTCGGATGGCATCGTCGCGCCGCTGTTCTGGGGCGCGCTGTTCGGCTTGCCGGGGATCATCGGCTATAAGGCCATCAACACGCTCGATTCCATGATCGGCCACCGCTCGCCGCGTCACGAGGCCTTCGGCTGGGCCGCGGCTGGAATCGACGACGTCGCGAATTTCGTCCCGGCGCGCCTGACCGGCGCGCTGTTCGCGCTGCTGGGGTCAAATCCGTCCGTCGCGATGGCCTGCATGGTGCGGGACGCGCGGCATCACCGCTCGCCGAATGCCGGCTGGCCCGAAGCGGCGATGGCCGGCGCGCTCGGCATCCGCCTCAGCGGGCCGCGGATCTACCAAGGCCGCATTGCCGATGAGCCCTGGCTCAACGCGGCGGCCCGCGATCCGGTGGCCGGCGATATCGAGCAGGGGCTGAAGCTCTATGTCCGCGCCATGATCGCGCTGGCCGCCGCCCTTGCGGTTTTCGCTCTCGCGTGAAAAACAAGGCCATGCCCGGGCATGGTGGAAATCTCGATCTGGCCTTGCAGCGCTTCGGCGGCCACGCCGACGACTGGATCGATCTGTCGACCGGCATCAACCGGCGGGCTTATCCGCTGCCGGGCTTGAGCACGCACGCCTGGACCGCGCTGCCCTTGCGATCCGACATCGCGCGGCTGCATCGCGCTGCGCGAGAAGCCTATGGAACGCAGGCGCCGGTTCTGGCGGTGAGCGGCGCACAGAGCGCGATCCAGTTGCTGCCGGGGATCGCGCCGCGCGGCCGCGCGCGGGTGCTGTCGCCGACCTATGGCGAGTTCTCGCACGCGTTCTCGGTCGCCGGCTGGGACGTAGACGAGGTTTCCGATCTCGCCGCGCTCGCGGGCGCCGATCTTGCCGTTGTCGTCAATCCCAACAATCCCGATGGGCGGCGCCATGCGCCGGATGAATTGCTGGCGCTGGCTTCACGCGTCGGCCGGCTCGTGGTCGATGAGAGCTTTGCGGACCCGACGCCGGACTTGTCGCTGGCGCGCGAAGCCGGACGGCCCGGCCTCCTCGTCCTGCGTTCGTTCGGCAAGTTCTATGGGCTCGCTGGTTTGCGGCTTGGCTTCGTGCTCGGCAGCGCAGCCGATATCGCGTCGCTCTCGGCCATGGCCGGCCCGTGGCCGGTGTCGGGGCCGGCGATCGAGGTCGGCTGTCGCGCGCTGCTTGATCGCGGCTGGGCCGCGGCAACGACCGCTCGCCTGCAACGCGAATGCGTCAGGCTCGATACGATCGCGCTGTCGCGAGGGTGGGCGCTGGTCGGCGGCACGTCGCTGTTCCGCCTCTATCACACCGGTGATGCGGCCGCCGCGCAGGCTCAGCTTGCACGCGCACATATCTGGTCGCGGATCTTCGAGAAAAATCCGGCCTGGCTGCGGCTTGGCTTGCCGGGCAACGAGACCGAGTGGGAGCGCGTTGCCGCGGCGCTCGCAGCCTGATGGGTTAGCGGGCGAGGGCCAGGAGGCCTTCGACGTCGAGATGCGCCTCGACGTGATCGGCGAGCGCATCGAGCGCGCCTTCGACCTTGTCGCGAAAGTGCAGGTCGGATGCAGGAATCCCGAGCTGCGCCAGAAAGGCCTTGCGGAACGCATCCGAACCAAACAGCCCGTGCAGGTAGCTGCCATGCACGCGGCTATCGCCCGACATCGCGCCTTCCGGCGTGCCGTCGAGAATGGCAAAGGGCCGGGCGCGATCCGCCCCGTCGGTGCGTCCGATATGGATTTCATAGGCTTCGATTGGCAGCCGGGTCGGGGCGTGAACGGCCGCAACACGGGTCAGCGTCTTCTGCGGCGTCATGACAGTCGTCACATCGAGCAGGCCGAGGCCTTGCGTTTCGCCCGCCGGCCCTTCGATCCCTTCGGGATCGGCGACGCTGTGTCCCAGCATCTGGTAGCCGCCGCACAGGCCGAGCACATGGCCGCCGCGGCGATGATGGGCAATGAGATCGATGTCCCAGCCTTGTTTGCGCAGGAAGGCGAGATCGCCGCGCGTCGACTTCGTGCCCGGCAGGATGACCAGTTTCGCATCACCCGGGATCGCTTCGCCCGGCCGCACCATCACGAGGTCGACCTCGGGTTCGAGCTTGAGCGGATCGAGGTCGTCGAAATTCGCGATCCGCGACAGCGCCAGAAAAGCAATCCTGCATTTGCCGGGCTTGGTCGCGCCTGACAGCCCCAGCGCGTCCTCGGCCGGCAGCTCGGCGGCACGGGCGAAATACGGCAGCACGCCAAATCCGCGCCAGCCGGTGCGCGCTTCGATCGCCCGATAGCCGTCGTCGAACAGCGCCGGATCGCCGCGGAACTTGTTGATGATGAAGCCTTCGATCATCGCGGCGTCATCGGGGTCGATCACAGCCTTGATGCCGACGAGCTGCGCGATGACGCCGCCGCGATCGATGTCGCCGACCAGGATGACAGGCACATCCGCCTTGCGCGCAAAGCCCATATTGGCGATATCGGCCTTGCGCAGGTTGATTTCCGCGGCGCTGCCGGCGCCTTCGACGAGCACCAGGTCGGCGCGATCCTTCAGGCGCTGGAAGCTTTCCAGGACAGGCGCCATCAGCGACGGCTTCATGGCCGCATAGTCGCGCGCGCGCAGTGTCGCGACGCGGCGTCCCTGCACGATGACCTGCGAGCCGACATCGGTTTCGGGCTTCAGCAGCACCGGATTCATGTCGGTGTGCGGCTCGGCGCCTGCGGCGAGCGCCTGCAGCGCCTGGGCGCGCCCGATCTCGCCGCCGTCGACCGTGACCGCCGCGTTGTTCGACATGTTCTGCGGCTTGAACGGAAGCACGCTTTTGCCCCGGCGCGTCGCGGCGCGGGCAAGGCCGGCGACGACCAGCGACTTGCCGACATCGGAGCCTGCGCCCTGGATCATCAATGCGCGCGCCATCGCGAGCGTCGCCTTCCTGTTCAGAATTCGACGCCGGGCTGCGCCTTGATGCCGGAGCGGAACGGATGCTTCACCAGCGTCATCTCGGTGACGAGATCGGCCGCGTCGATCAGTTCCTGCTTGGCGTTGCGGCCGGTGAGGACGACATGCGTCATCGCCGGCTTTTCGTTCTTCAGGAATTCAACCACTTCGCTGACATCGAGGTAATCGTAGCGGAGCGCAATGTTGATCTCGTCGAGCACGACCATGCGCAAGGTGGGATCGGCGATCAATTGCTTGGCCTTTTCCCAACCGGCTCGGGCGGCCGCGATGTCGCGGGCGCGGTCCTGCGTTTCCCAGGTAAAACCTTCGCCCATGGCGTGGAACTGACACAGGTCGGCGAAATGTCCGGTCAAGAGGCGCCGCTCGCCGGTATCCCATGCTCCCTTGATGAACTGCACGACCGCGCACGGGAAGCCGTGCGCCACGCAGCGCAGGATCATGCCGAAGGCTGAGGAGGATTTTCCCTTTCCCGCGCCGGTGTGAACGATGATCAGTCCCTTTTCGCCGCTCTTGGTCGCCATCATGCGGTCGCGGGCGGCCTTTTTCTTCGCCATCCGTTCGGCGTGATGCGCGTCGAGCGACGTGTCGGAGACGAGCGTTCCTTCGTTCCCGGCGGTATCCGATTCGGAGACCATTGACGCTCCTTTGGCTTGACAAGTTCCGGCCCAGGGCAAATGGTGGGCCGACGTTGGTTCCTGTCCTACGACAGGCGAAGAGGGAATGCGATAGGGGTTGAGTCCTTCAATCTCAAGCCCGAAAAGCAGCCGCCCCCGCGACCGTGACCGGAGAGATGCCCTTGAAGCCACTGACCCCATGGGGTCGGGAAGGCGGGTGTCGAAGGGGAAACCCTGCTCCGCAAGCCGGGAGACCTGCCAGCGCAACGATCGAGACCGGCGGACGGGGTGTTCCGCGACGGGGAAGCGGATTCCTTTGGGTCCGCGTGCCTCATCGCCTCCGCCTGTTGTCAAAGGAAGGGCGATGACCGTCACGCTTCACGTCTGCATCACTTGCCGCGCCGGCGAAACGATTCCCGAAGGACAGCCCACGCCGGGCGCGCGCCTGCGCGACGCCATTGTCGAGGCCGGCGTGCCATCCGGCGTTCACCTGGTGCCGGTCGAATGCCTGTCCGCCTGCAGCCAGGGCTGCTCGGTCGCGCTCAGCGCGCCGGGCCGCTGGTCCTATGTCTATGGCCGCTTGTCTGCCGTCAACGCGCCTGACGTCGTCGCGGGTGCGGCGGCCTATGCGGCCGCGCCCGACGGCATCGTGCCCTGGCGCACGCGCCCCGAAATCTTCCGCAAGCAATCGCTTGCCCGCATCCCGCCCATACCTGCCCTGCCGGAGGCCGCCGAGTGAATTCCCTTGCCAAGGTTCCAGTGACCGTCATCACCGGCTTTCTCGGGTCGGGCAAGACCACGCTGATCCGTCATCTGATCGCCAATGCCAACGGCCGCAAGCTCGCGGTGCTCGTCAACGAGTTCGGCAGCGTCGGCGTCGACGGCGAGATTCTGAAATCCTGCGCCGATGCCGATTGCCCGGCCGAGAACATCATCGAGCTCGCCAATGGCTGCATCTGCTGCACGGTGGCCGACGATTTCATTCCGGCGATCGAGCAGCTCCTCTCGCGCCGCGTGAAGCCCGATCACATCCTGATCGAGACCTCGGGCCTTGCGCTGCCCAAGCCGTTGTTGAAGGCGTTCGACTGGCCGGACATCCGCTCACGCATCACGGTCGACGGCGTGATCGCGCTGGCCGACGCGGAGGCCGTGGCGGCGGGACGCTTTGCGCCCGATCCCGATGCGGTCGAAGCGCAGCGCGCGGCCGACGACAATCTCGATCACGAGACGCCGCTGTCCGAAGTGTTCGAGGATCAGATCGCATGCGCTGATATCGTGCTGCTCACCAAGACCGATCTGACGGACGAAGCCGGGCTCGAAGCGGCGAGAGCGGCGATCTCAGCGGAGATGCCGCGCGCGGTTCCGATGCTGCCCATCGTCGACGGCGCGATCGACACGCGGGTGATCCTCGGCCTTGAAGCCGCGGCGGAGGATGATCTCGCCGCACGCCCCTCGCATCACGACGGCGAGGAGGAGCATGAGCACGACGATTTCAATTCCGTGGTCGTCGAGCTTGGCGAGGTCGGCGATGTCGATGCGTTGGTCGGTGCCATTCAGCGCCTGGCGCGCGAGCAGAACGTGCTGCGCGCCAAAGGCTATATCGCTATCGCGGGCAAGCCGATGCGGCTGCTGGTGCAGGCGGTCGGCGAGCGCGTGCGGCATCAGTTCGACAAGCCCTGGGGCGCGCGGTCGCGGCGCTCAAGGCTGGTTCTGATCGGCGAGCGTGCCGATATCGATGCGCCGGAAATCAGGAGGGCGCTCGAGACGTCTGGATTTGCGATTGCGGGATTTGCCACCTGATGCATGTCGTCTTTCGCGAGAGCCGCGGGCTTGAGGAGACCGCGACGCCAAGGGATCTCGGCCAGGACCCGGCCGAGCTCGTGGCGCTCTCGTTTTCCGACAGCGATCTCGCCGTCTTTGCCGCCGGCTGGCGGCGCGGCCGAGCCAGTCTGCCCTCGCTGCGGCTCGCCAACCTCGCGGACCTCCGCCATCCGCTGTCGGTCGACACCTATATCGAGCGGACGTTGTCGCATGCGCGCGGCGTGCTGGTGCGCCTGATCGGCGGCGAGTCCTACTGGCAGTATGGTCTGGCCGCGCTGCATGAGCTCGCGAAACAACGCAACATCGCGCTGGCCGTGCTCCCTGCCGACGGCCGCGACGATTTTCGCCTCGACGCACTCTCGACGCTTCCGGTCTCGACGCTGCGCCGGCTGAAAGCGCTGTGCGACAAGGGCGGTGCCACGGCCGCGCAGGCCGCGATCGCGCAGCTCGCGCTGGCGGCGGGCCTTTATGCGGGACCGGTGATCGGCGAAATCGATATTCCCCAAACGGGTTTCTACGATCCGCAGCGGGGCGTGCTCGCCGCATTACCCGATTGCGGCGAACGCCCGTTCGCGCTCGTCACCTTCTACAGGTCGTATCTCGCCGCCGCCGACACCGGTCCGGTCGACGCGCTGATCAGGGCCTTGCGGCAAAGGGGCTTTGCCAGCCATGGCGCCTTCGTGCCGTCACTCAAGGCGCCCGGCGTCCCGGCATGGCTTGAGGACCATCTCGCACATCGTCCGCCTGCACTGATTGTCAATGCCACGGCATTTTCAGCGACCGGCGACGATGGGACGACGCCCTTCGACTTCACCGCCTGTCCGGTGTTCCAGGTGGCGCTGTCGACGGCCCGGCGCACGGATTGGGAAGAGTCTCTGCGCGGGCTCTCGCCGGCCGACCTCGCTATGCATGTGGTGTTGCCTGAAGTCGATGGGCGGCTGCTCGCCGGTGTCGTCAGCTTCAAATCGGCCGAAGCGCGTGACGCGGACCTGCAATTCGCCCGGCTGGCGCATCAGCCTGACGAGGAACGTGTCCAGGCCGCCGTCGAACGGATCGCGACGTGGCATCGGTTGGCGGACAAGCCCGCGTGCGACAAGACCGTCGCGATCGTGCTGTCGACCTATCCGGGACGGCCGCATCAGATCGCGCACGCGGTCGGGCTCGACGCGCTGGCTTCCGTCGAAGCCCTGATCTCCGATCTCGACGCCGCCGGTTTCGATGTCGGGCTGCGCGCGCAGTTGGATGAAGCCTTGCAGAAGGAGACGCTGACGTGGCGTCTTGCCGACTATCAGTCGGCGCTGGCGACGCTGCCGCAATCGCTGCAGGACGAACTTGCCGCCGCTTGGGGCGCGCCCGGGGATGATCCTGACTGCCGCGGCGGCCAGTTTCATTTCGCCGCGATCCGCAGCGGCCGGATCATCATCGCGCTGCAACCGGAACGCGGCGCGATCGGCGATCGCACCGCTGAGTATCATGATCTGTCGCGCACGCCGCGCCACGCCTATGTCGCGTTCTATCTGTGGCTCCGGCAGCAGGGTGTTGATGCCGTCGTCCATATGGGCGCGCATGGCACGCTCGAATGGCTGCCGGGTAAGTCGGTGGCGCTGTCGGCCTCATGCTGGCCGGACGCGCTGATCGGCGATCTGCCGGTGATCTATCCCTTCATCGTCAACGATCCCGGCGAGGCGGCGCAGGCCAAGCGGCGCATCGGCGCGGTCACGATCGGCCACCTGCCGCCGCCGCTGGTCAAGGCAGTGCTGCCGGAGGGCCTGCACCGGCTCGAGCGGCTGCTCGATGAATATTCCACGGCTGATGGTCTCGACCCGGCGCGGCGCACGCGCTTGATCGACGCGATCCGTGATGAAGCGCGCGCCGCGGGTCTCGACCATGATCTTGGCCTTGCCGCCGCGGCGGCGCCCGCCGAAGCCATCCCGCGCATCGACCGCTTCGTCTGCGATCTCAAGGAAAGCCAGTTCGGCGACGGCCTACATATTTTCGGTCGCGGCGAGTGCGGTGAGGCGGAGCGGGATGCGCTGCTTGCGGCGCTGGCTGGCAGGCGCGTGGCGCCGGGCCCCGCCGGCTCGCCGCATCGTGGGCGGCGCGACGTGCTGCCGACCGGACGCAATCTCTTCGCGGTCGATCCGCGCGCAGTGCCGACGCGCTCGGCGCACGGGCAGGGCATCAAGCTCGCCGAGGAACTGCTGCGCCGCCATCTGCAGGATCATGGCGACTGGCCGAAGGGCCTTGTCGTCGATCTCTGGGGCTCCGCGACGATGCGCACCGCCGGCGAGGATTTTGCGATGGCCTTGCAGCTCGCCGGCGTCACCCCACGCTGGGACGAGGCGTCCGGCCGCTCGACCGGGTTCGAGATCATTCCGCTCGCCGAGCTCGGACGGCCCCGCATCGACGTGACGTTGCGCGTCTCCGGCCTGTTCCGCGATGTCTTCATCGGCCTTGCCCAACTCTTCGAGGCGGCCGCCGAAGCGCTGTCCGAGCGCGACTGGGAAGGCGGGGACAATCCCTATTCCTGCCGCATCGCGCGCGTATTCGGTCCCGAGCCTGGTCACTATGGCGTTGGCATGGCCGGCATGCTCGATGTGTTCACTCCGGAATCGCGCGAGGCGGCCGGCGAGGCCTGGCTTGCGGCTTCGTCCTGGGCGCTCACGGCCGACGGCGGGATCGCGCCCGACCGCGCCGGCATCGAGGCACGGCTTACTGCGGCCGATGCTTTCATTCATGTGCAGGACCTGCCAGAGACGGATTTGCTGCTGGCCGCCGATTATGCCGCGCATGAAGCGGGGATCGCGGCGGCGGCGCGGAAACTCGGCGCGGGTGCGCTATCGCTCTATCACGTCGATGCCACGCGCGCGGATGCGCCGCAGGCGCGGTCGCTGACCGAAGAAATCGCGCGCGTCGTGCGGTCGCGCGCCGCCAACCCCGCCTGGATCGCCGGGATGATGCGGCACGGCTTTCGTGGCGCTGCCGAAATCACGGCAACGCTCGAGCACATGGCGGCCTTCGCGCATCTCGCCGGTGCGGTGCCGGCGCATCTCTTTGATCTTTATTTCGACGCGACGCTCGGCCATGACGACGTCCGCGCTTTCATGCAGCGCGAGAATCCGGCGGCACTCGCCGCGCTGGAAAGCTGCTTCCAACGGCTTTGCGAGGCACAACTCTGGACGACGCGGCGCAACTCGATCGCAGTCGCGCTGAAGGAGGCCTCATGACGGCCGCTTTGGTCAAGGGCTGGTGTCCCGGCGCGTGGCGGCCGATGCAATCGGGCGATGGCCTGCTGGTGCGCATCCGGCCGCGTGGCGGCAGGCTCGATCCGCGACAGGCCGCAGGGCTTGCCGAGCTGGCCGCGCGTCACGGCAACGGGCTGATCGATGTCACGATCCGGGCCAATTTGCAGGTCAGGGGCGTGAGCGAGCAAAGCCATCCAGCGTTGATCGAGGGACTGGCCGAGCTTGGCTTGCTTGATCCGGATCCGGAGTCGGAAGCGCGACGCAACGTGCTGGTGACGCCGTTCTGGCGCGCAGGCGACGGCATCTATCCGCTCGCTTGCGAGCTTGAGCAGGCGCTGACAGCAGCATCATTTGACCTGCCGGCCAAATTCGGCTTCGCGGTCGATTGCGGGGCGCAACGCCTGCTGGCGGGTAGCTCCGCCGACATCCGCATCGAACGCGCCGCGACGGGCGGGCTGATCGTGCGCGCCGACGGCGCGCCGCTTGGGTTGCCGGTGGCGCGGCAGGAGGCGGTCGAGGGTGCGCTGAAACTGGCGGAGTGGTTCGCCGCGGACGGCGGCGCCGCAGGCGGGCGAGGGCGGATGGCGGCCCATCTCGGCAGTGGCGCGAAGTTGCCGGGAGGCCTTGCCGGCGCGATCAAGCCTGCCGGCGTGGCGCCATTGCCCGGTCCGGCACTTTGCGAGGCTGGCGCGATTGTCGGCGCGGCGTTTGGGCAGCTCGACCATGCGGCGCTGAGATGTCTCGCTGAATCCGCGAATGGCTTGCGGGTCACGCCGTGGCGGATGATCCTGGCGGAGGCGATGACGGAGATGCCGCACCATGCAGGGCTCGTGACGGACGCGCGCGATCCGATCCTGCGTGTCGTCGCCTGCAGCGGCGCGCCGGCCTGCCAGTCGGCGCATGCCGACACGCGGTCGCTCGCGGCGCGGCTTGCGCCGCAACTGGCTCCCGGCGCGCGGCTTCATGTTTCCGGCTGCGCCAAGGGCTGCGCGCATCGCGGGGCGCAGTCGGTCACGCTGGTCGCGACGAGCCAGGGATTTGATCTCATTCGCGACGGGTCACCGCAGGCGGCCCCTGTCTTGCGCGGATTGAGCATCGAGCGAATGCTGCACGAACCCTCGCTGCTGATGGGAGCGCGCTGATGCCCCATGTCTACGAGACCGATGGTGCTGCGATCTATCGCCAGTCCTTTGCCACCATCCGGAGCGAAGCGGCGCTCGACCGCTTTGATGCCGATGAGGAGCCCGTGGTGGTGCGCATGATCCACGCCGCCGGCCTGGTCGGCCTCGAACAACACATTCGTTTCACGCCGGGGATGGCCGGCGCGGCACGCCGCGCCTTGCAAAATGGCGCGCCGATCCTGTGCGACGCGCGCATGGTCTCGGAAGGCGTCACACGCGCGCGTCTGCCGGCGGCGAATGCCGTTATCTGCACGCTCGCTGATCCGGCGGTGCCGTCGCTTGCGAAATCCATGCGTAACACGCGCTCGGCCGCGGCGCTGGAATTGTGGCGGCCTCATCTCGATGGCGCGGTGGTGGCGATCGGCAACGCGCCGACCGCGCTGTTCCATCTGCTCAACATGCTGGAGCATTGCGATTGTCCACGGCCGGCCGCGATCATCGGCTGTCCGGTCGGCTTCGTCGGCGCCGCCGAGTCCAAGGCCGCGCTGATCGGCAATCCTCCGGCGCCAGCGCTCACCGTCGAAGGCCGCCTTGGCGGCTCGGCCATCACGGTCGCCGCCGTCAACGCGCTGGCGTCGAGGAGCGAGTAGATGGGGCGCATCGTCTGCTGCGGGCTCGGTCCCGGCGATCCCGACCTGATCAGCGTGCGGGCCGATCGCGAGATCCGCGCGGCGAAGCATGTGGCCTATTTCCGCAAGAAGGGGCATCCCGGCCAGGCTCGAACTATCGTCGAGGGAATGCTGGCCACCGATGTCAGCGAATATCCGATGGAATATCCGCTCACCACGGAGATGCCGTTCGACGACCCGGAATATGCGCGGGTGCTCGCCGCCTTCTACGATCAATGGGCCGAACGCCTGGCGCGGCTCGCGCGCGAGGCGGATGTCGTCGTGCTTTGTGAGGGCGATCCTTATTTCTACGGCTCCTTCATGCATCTCCACGCGCGCCTGCAGAACCGCGCCGCGATCGAGGTGATCGCCGGGATTCCCGGCATGGTCGGCTGCTGGAATGCGGTGGGGCAGCCGATTGCGCTCGGCGACGACGTCACCACCGTGCTGATGGGCACGCTGCCTGAGGAGGAACTGGAGCGGCGCGCGCGTTCGTCCGACGCGCTCGTGATCATGAAGACCGGACGCAACCTGGACAAGATCCGCCGCGCGCTCGAAGCCGCGGGCCGGCTCGACGCCGCGTGGCTGGTCGAGCGCGGAACCATGCGGGGCGAGCGCGTCGCGCGGCTTGCGAATGCGGAAGCGTCCGACTGTCCGTATTTCGCGATTGTTCTCGTCCATGGCCGCGGCAGGCCGGCGGAGCGCGCCGAATGACGGGGACGCTGACCATCGCAGGCCTCGGTCCCGGCGACGAGGCGCTGATCACGCCGGAGGTGTCGGCTGCGCTTGCCGCCGCGACCGACGTCGTCGGCTACGCGCCCTATGTCGCGCGCGTGCCGCCGCGCGCAGGACTTACGCTGCATCCGTCCGATAACCGCGTCGAGGTGCAGCGCGCCTCCGAGGCACTGCGCCTTGCGGCGGAAGGCGGCCATGTCGTTGTCGTTTCCTCCGGGGATCCCGGCGTGTTCGCGATGGCGTCGGCCGTGTTCGAGGCGCTGGAGGCGGCGCCCGAGTGGCAGGGGCTTTCGATCCGCGTGCTGCCCGGCGTGACCGCGATGCTGGCTGCCGCGGCGCGCGCCGGCGCACCGCTCGGCCATGATTTCTGCGCCATCAATCTTTCCGACAATCTAAAACCCTGGCCGCTGATCGAGAAACGCCTGCGTCTCGCCGCTGAAGCCGATTTTTCGATCGCACTCTATAATCCGCGCTCGGCAAGCCGCCCCGAGGGCTTTGCCCGCGCGCTCGACGTGCTCAAGGAGGCAGGCTGCGGCGAGCGCATCATCATCTTTGCTCACGGCGTCACCACGCCAAAGGAGCGGATCGAGACACTCGCGCTCAGGGATGCGCGGCCCGAGATGGCCGACATGGCGACGCTCGTCATCGTCTGTAATTCGGCGACCCGGCGGACCGGCCGCTGGGTCTATGCTCCGAGGCGGGCGTCATGACCGAGCCACGCCAGCACCTCCTCGATACGCACGACGCGCGGGCGCTCCGGCAATTCCGGCCGCGCGATCATGATGACGGGCAGGCCGAGTTCGCGGGCCGCGTCGATCTTGGCGCGGGCGCCGTCGCCGCCGGCGTTGCGCGCGACGACATGACCGATGCTGCGCGCGCGCATCAGCGCGACATCCCCTTCGAGCGTGAACGGCCCGCGCGAGACGATGACGTGCGCATCGGGCAGCGGCAGCGGCCCGTCGGGTGGATCGACGAAGCGCACCGTATAGGCATGCTGTGGCCTGGCGGCGAATGGCGCGAGATGTTGCCGTCCGATCGCCAGGAATATGCTGCTACGCGCCTCCGGCAGCGCCGCGACCGCGGCGGTGGCGTCAGGCACCTCGATCCAGCGGTCGCCGGGCGCTTTGCGCCACGGCGCGCGTTCGAGCGCGATCAGCGGCGTTGCCGTCGCAGCGCAGGCCGCGACCGCGTTGCGGCTCATCTCGGCCGCGAACGGATGGGTGGCGTCCACGACATGGGTGATGCGTTCGTGCCTGAGATAGTCGGCAAGGCCGCCCGCGCCGCCGAAACCGCCGATCCGCGTCGGCAATGGCTGGCCGCTCGGCGCCTGCGTGCGTCCGCCATAGGAATAGACCGCGTCAATCCGCGCCCGCGCCAGCGCATCCGCAAGGCGGCTGGCATCGCTCGTTCCACCCAGGATGAGGGCGCGCATCGTGGCTGATCCCTGGCTGACCATCATCGGCATCGGCGAAGATGGCCTTGCCGGGCTCTCGGAAGCAAGCCGAAAGGCGCTGGCAAAGGCCGAAACGGTATTCGGTGGCGAGCGGCACCTCGCGCTGGCCGCGGTCGGCCCACGCGGCCGTGCCTGGCCGGTTCCGTTCGATGCGAATTGCGTGCTCGCCTGCCGTGGCCGGCCCACCGCGGTGCTCGCGTCGGGTGATCCGTTCTGCCACGGCGTCGGCGGCGTTCTCGCCGAGCGCCTGGACGAAAGCGAATGGATTGCTTTTCCGTCGCCGTCGACCTTCTCGCTCGCGGCGTCGCGGCTCGGATGGCGGCTCGAGCAGGTTGCTTGCCTCGGGCTGCACGCCGCGCCGTTCGAACGCCTGGTCCCGCATCTCGCGCAAGGTGCGCGCGTGATTTGCCTCGTCCGCGACACCGCCGCGGCCGATGATCTTGCGCGATGGCTAACGGCGCGCGGCTGGGGCGCCTCGCGAATGTGGACGCTCGCAGCGCTCGGGGGCCAGCGCGAAAAGATCACGCAGCATCGCGCCGAAACCTGCGCGGCAGGGTCTGACCCTGGTCCGGTCGCCGTCGCCCTGCAAGCCGAAGGAACAAGCGGGCTGCCGCGCGCGACCGGTCTTGCCGATAATCTGTTCGCGCATGATGGCCAGATCACCAAGCGACCGATGCGGGCGCTGGCGCTGTCGGCGCTCGCGCCGAGGCCTGGCGAGAGATTGTGGGATATCGGCAGCGGCTCCGGCTCGATATCCGTCGAATGGGCCCTGTGCGGGGGAATGGCGATCGCGCTCGAGGAGCGCAGCGATCGCGCGGCAAACATCCGCGCCAACGCGGCGGCCTTCGGGCTCACGCATCGTATCGCCGTTGTCGAGGGAAGGGCACCCGCCGCTCTTGCGGGCCTCGACGCGCCGCAGGCCGTCTTCGTCGGTGGCGGGCTTGATGCGCCGATGTTCGACGCCATCTGGCCGCTTGTTCCGGCCGGGACGCGGCTGGTGGCGCATGGCGTCACGCTCGAGACCGAGGCGCTCCTCGCGGAGTTGCAGGTCCGGCATGGCGGCGAGCTGATGCGGATCGAGATCGCGCATGCGAGCCCGCTGGGCCGGAAGCGATCCTGGGAGGCGGTGCGCCCGGTGGTACAATGGAGCACGGTCAAATGAGGGTGCTCGGTCTTGGCTTCAGGCAAGGTGCGACCATCGAGTCGCTTCGCGGCGCGCTCGCGGCCGCCGGCGGCGCGGAGGGCCTCGTCGCGCTCGCAACCCTGAGCGAGAAGGCGGACGCCGACGCGCTTGCGTCGCTTGCCCGCGAGCTCGGCCTGCCGGTCAGGTCCGTTCGGCCCGAGGCTTTGGCAGGCATGAAGACAGCGACGCGATCGGCGCGCGTCGAAGAGAAATTCGGTACGGGGTCTGTTGCCGAAGCTGCCGCGCTGGCAGCTGCTGGCCGCGATGCGCGCCTTGTCGCGACGCGCGTGGTCTCGAAGGACGGCATGGCGACCGCGGCGATCGCGGAAGGAGAGGGCGAATGACGGTGCATTTCATCGGCGCCGGGCCGGGCGCGCCTGATCTTCTCACCCTGCGCGGCCGCGATCTCATCGCCGCATGCCCGGTCTGCCTCTATGCCGGCTCGCTGGTGCCGGCGGAAATCCTCGCGCATTGCCCGCCCGGCGCGCGGATCGTCAACACCGCGCCGCTCTCGCTCGACGACATCATCGCCGAAATCGTCGCAGCCCATGCGGACGGCAAGGACGTCGCGCGGCTGCACTCCGGCGATCTGTCGATCTGGTCGGCGATGGGCGAGCAGTTGCGGCGCTTGCGCGCGCTTCGCATTCCCTTTTCCGTCACTCCGGGCGTGCCGGCCTTTTCCGCCGCGGCGGCTGCGCTCGAAGCCGAGCTCACGCTGCCGGAGCTCGCGCAATCCGTCGTGCTGACGCGGACCCCGGGCCGGGCGAGCGCCATGCCGGAGGGCGAGCGGCTGGCTGCCTTTGCCGCGACCGGCGCCGTGCTTGCGATCCATCTCTCGATCCACTTGCTCGACAAGGTGGTCGCGGAGTTGATCCCGCATTACGGCGCGGACTGCCCGGTCGCGATCGTCTGGCGCGCGAGCTGGCCTGACCAGCGCATCGTGCGCGCGACGCTCGCCACGCTCGATGCAGCGATTGGTCCCGAGCTCGAGCGTACCGCGCTCATTCTCGTCGGCCGCACGCTCGGCTCGGAGGATTTTGGTGAGAGCCGCCTCTATGCGGCAGATTATGACCGCCGCTATCGCCCCGTCGGCGCGGCGCCGCGCTTTCCGGAGACCCCGTCATGAGCCGCGCGCTGCTGATCTCGGCACCCGCGTCGGGCACCGGCAAGACCACGCTGATGCTGGCGTTGGCGCGCGCCTATAGCGATCGCGGGCTTGCCGTGCAGTGTTTCAAGAGCGGCCCTGACTACATCGATCCCGCATTCCACGCAGTGGCGACGGGCAAGACGTCGGTCAACCTCGATAGCTGGGCGATGGATCGCGCGACGATCGAGGCACTGACCGCGCGCGGCGCGGATGCGGATCTGGTTCTGGCCGAAGGTTCGATGGGTCTGTTCGATGGCGTCGCCAGGAAAGGAGCCTCGGGCAGCGGCGCCACCGCCGACGTTGCCGAGATGATGGGCTGGCCGGTACTACTCGTGCTCGATCCGTCCGGCCAGGCGCAGACGGCGGCGGCCGTGGCGGCGGGGCTGCGCGACTTCCGCCCCGGCGTGCGCATGGCCGGCGTGGTGCTCAATCGCGTTGCCAGCCCGCGCCACGAAGACCTGGTGCGCGGCGCGATGGCGAGTGTCGGCATTGAAGTGTTCGGCGTGCTGCCGCGGCATGCGCCGATCAAGCTGCCGGAGCGACACCTTGGCCTGGTGCAGGCGGAAGAACACACGGCGCTCAGCGAATTGATTGGCGAGGCGGCGCGGCTGGTTGCCGAGCGGATCGATCTCGACGGATTGTTGCAGGCGGCGGAATACGCCTCCGGGCCGCATCGTCGCGCCGCGGCTGCCGTCGCCACGCCGCCCGGGCAGCGGATCGCGCTGGCGCGCGATGCCGCTTTCTCCTTTATCTATCCACACATGCTGGAAGGCTGGCGCGCGGCCGGAGCCGAGATCACGACCTTCTCGCCGCTTTCAGATGAAGCGCCATCCCAAAACGCCGACGTCTGCTGGCTGCCCGGCGGCTACCCGGAACTGCATGCAGGACGGCTCGCCGGAAACCATCGGTTCCGACAGGGATTGAACGCGTTTGCGCAAACGCGGCCGGTGCATGGCGAGTGCGGCGGCTATATGGTGCTGGGCGAAGGCCTGATCGATCAAACAGGTGCGCGACATCAAATGACGGGGTTGCTCGGTCTCGAAACCTCCTTTGCCACGCGGCGCATGCATCTCGGCTATCGGCTGGCCGAACTGGCCGTGCCGATGCCCGGACAGGTCGCGGGTAGCCGCCTGCGCGGTCACGAGTTTCACTATGCGACGATTCTCGCCCAGCCCGACGAGCCGCTCGCCGTCGTGCGTGACGCGACGGGCGCGGTCGTTACGGAAACCGGCTCGCGCCGCGGCCGCGCCAGCGGCACCTTCTTCCACATCATCGCGGAGGACAAATGAGCGGCTTCGTCTCCTTTGTCTCGGCCGGCCCCGGCGATCCGGAACTGCTGACGCTGAAAGCGGCGGCGCGGCTTGGTGCTGCCGATGTCGTGCTCTATGACGATCTTGCCTCGGGCGCGATCCTCGATCACGCGAAGGCCGGCGCCAATCTCGTTTCGGTCGGCAAGCGGGCCGGCCGCCTTTCGCCCAAGCAGGAGCATGTCAGCCGGCTCCTGATCGACTACGCGGCGGCGGGTGCAAAGGTGGTGCGGCTGAAGTCGGGCGATGCCGGGATCTTCGGTCGGCTCGAGGAGGAGCTCGAGGCGCTGCGCGCGGCCGGCATTGCTTACGAGATCATCCCCGGTGTCACCACCGCCTGCGCGGCTGCCGCGGCCTCCAAAATTCCGCTCACGCGCCGTCATACCTCGCGCCGTGTCCAGTTCGTCACCGGCGCCGATGTGACCGGGGAGTTGCCCGCCAATCTCAACTGGACCGCGCTTGCGGATCCCGAGGCGACCACCGTGGTCTATATGGGCAAGCGGACCTTTCCGGCGCTTGCGGCCAGGCTGACCGCGTGCGGCATGGCGCCCGACACGCCGGCGCTGCTTGCCGAATCCATCGGCCATCACGACCAGCGCCTTGTCCGTACCACGATCGCAGCGCTCGCCGAGCAACTCGGCAGGGACGAAGTCGCTGCAACCGCCGTGATCCTCTATGGCGCGGTGGCTCACGGCGAATGACAGGAACCCGTCTCACAGCAGGAGAATGAACCATGCATATCGAACCGGGTATCGTTGACGGCACCAAGATCGTGCTGAGCTATGCGACGGCTGCGGCCGCCGGCGGTTATGCGGTCAAGCTCGCGGCAACGGCGGTGCGCGAGCAGGGCATCGCCTCGTTCGCGCTGCGGACGGTGATCACCACCGCGCTGGTGTTCTCGTTCTTCGAGGTGCTGCCGCATTTCCGGGTCGGCGTCTCCGAGGTGCACTTCATCCTCGGCTCAACGCTGTTCCTGCTGTTCGGCGCGGCGCCGGCCGCGTTCGGGCTTGCGCTCGGCCTTCTGCTGCAGGGATTGTTCTTCGTGCCGGTCGACCTGCCGCAGTACGGCATGAACGTCACGACGCTGCTGGTGCCGCTGTTTGCGATCAATGCGCTTGCCGCGCGCATCATTCCCGCGAAGTCAGCCTATGTCGATTTGCAGTACCGCCAGGCGCTGGCGCTCTCGACGGCCTATCAGTCCGGCATCGTCGCCTGGGTCGCGTTCTGGGCGCTTTATGGCGCAGGCTTTGGCGCCCAGAACCTGGCAGCGATCGCATCCTTTGCGGTCTCCTATGCGCTGGTCATCGTCATCGAGCCGCTCGCCGATCTCGCGGTGCTGGCGTTCGCGAAGTCGCTGCGCAGCGTGACGGCGCGCGGCCTCGTCACCTATCGTCTGCACAATGCCGTCTAGGATGCGCGGGACGGCTGCGTCATGCGGCCGTCCCCGTAAGGCTGCGCGATGCTGACACTCTCTTTGATAGGAATCGGCTGCGGCGATCCCGGGCAGCTGACGCTCGCGGCCGTCAGGGCGATCAATGCCGCCGACCTGATCCTGATTCCGCGCAAGGGCGCGGCGAAGGCCGATCTTGCCGACTTGCGCCGCACCATCTGCGAACAGGTTCTCGACAATCAGCGTGCGCGTCTCGCCGAGTTCGACCTGCCGGTGCGCGATGCGGAAGGCGAGGATTATCGCAAGGGCGTCGACGATTGGCATGATGCGGTAGCCCAGGCCTGGTCGGGCGAGATCGCGCGGCATCTCGGCGACCGCGGCAAGGTTGCGCTTCTGATCTGGGGCGATCCCTCGCTCTATGATTCGAGCTTGCGGATCGCACGGCGGTTGCAGCCGGCGCCGACGATCGAGGTGGTTCCCGGCGTCACGGCGATCCAGGCGCTCTGCGCCGCGCACCGCATCCCGCTGAACGAAATTGCCGAGCCGTTTCTGGTCACCACGGGCCGCCGCTTGCGCGACGCCGGCTGGCCGGTCGGCATCGATACGGTCGTGGTGATGCTGGATGGCGGTGCGGCGTTCCAGTCGCTCGATTCGAAAGGCGTGCACATCTGGTGGGGCGCTTGTCTCGGGATGCCTGATCAGCTCATCATGGCCGGTCCACTTGCCGAGGTGGGGCCAGCGATCGTGGCCGCGCGGCAAGAGGCGCGCGCCAGCCACGGCTGGATCATGGACACCTATATTCTCAGGCGCAACGCGCCGCGTGCTTGAGCCAAGCCGTTCAGAAAAAGGGTCTCGGCGCGCCGGTTTCCCGTCCTTGAACTTTATGCCTATAAATCAAGTCACTTGACAAGAAGTCAGGCGACCGTCAAGTCTTCGCCCGTTGAGGGGGAAACGACGTGTTGCGCGTGGATGGTCTGAGCGTCCGCTACGGTCCCGTGGAGGCGCTTTCCGACGTGAGCCTGACCGTGGGCCGGGGCGAGGCGGTTTGCCTGCTCGGCAGCAACGGCGCCGGCAAGACAACGCTGATCCGCACGCTTGCCGGGCTCGTGCAGCCAAGCGGCGGGCGCATATCGTTCGAGGACGTTCCGCTCGACAGCAAGCCGCCGGAGTTTCGCGCCAACGCCGGTATCGCGGTGGTGTTCGAGGGCCGTGGCATGCTGTCCGCCATGACTGTCCGCGAGAATCTCCTGATGGGCGGTTATCTGCGCAGGCAATCGGAGCTTGCGCACGACATCGAGCAGGTGTTCGCGCAGTTCCCGCGCCTTGCCGAACGGCAGCACCAGCTTGCCGGCACGCTTTCGGGCGGCGAACAGCAGATGGTCGCGATCGGCCGCGCGCTGATGGCGCGCCCCAAGATCGTGCTGATGGACGAGCCTTCCATGGGGCTCGCGCCGGTCGTGGTCGAACAGGTTTTCGAGATCGTCGCAGGTTTCGTCCGGCAAGGCATCGCGCTTCTGCTGGTCGAGCAGAACGTGCACATGGCGATCGAGAACTGCGCGCGGTTTTACGTGCTGGGAAAGGGGCGGATGGAGTTGACCGGCAGCATCAATGCCGGCGTGCTCGTCTCCGATGACGGGCGGCGCCTCGCCGAAGCGGATTTGGAAACGGCTTATCTGGGAGGGTGACATGAAAATATCTGGAAGATTGACGGCTGGTGTGGCGCTCGTGGCGATCACGCTCCTTGGCGGCGCCGGCATGATCGGCGCGCAGGAAAAGAAGACCGTGAAGATCGCCTATGTCGGGCCGCTGACCGGACCCAATACCGCGATGGGGATCGGCACGCGCAATTCGCTGGAGCTTGCGATCCGCGAGGCCAATGCGAGCAATGCGCTGCCATTCAAGCTCGAGCTGGTTTCGGAGACCGATGATTCCAAGCCTTCGACCGGCGTCGCCGCCGTCCAGAAGCTGTGCAACGATCCGGACGTTGTGGCCGCCTCCGCACACTGGAACAGCCCGGTCGCGCTCGCGACGATTCCCTATTTCCAGCAATGCGGGCTGCTTAACCTGGTGTCCGGCGCTTCCGTCGATGACCTCACGCGCCAGGGCGTGGCCGAGATCGCGCGCGTCAATACGCCCTTTGCGTATCTGCTGCCGCACCTCGCCAAAAGCCTGACGGCAGACCTCAAGATCATGACGATCGCGATCGTGAAATCGCGCGACGCCTTTGGCGAGGCCGGATCGGCCGGCTTCATTCCCGAATATCAGAAGCTCGGCGGCAAGGTGGTCGCGGAAGAAGGCTACAATGTCGGCGACCGCGACTTCACCGCGCTCCTGACCAAGGTGCGCTCGCTGCGGCCGGATGCCGTCTATCTCTCGGGCCTGACCACGGAGGCCGCGCTGGTCGCGCGCCAGATGCGGCAGCTCGGGATGCAGATGCCGCTGATCGGGCATGCCGGCTGGCAGACCTCGACCTTCATCGAAGCGGCGGGTGAAGCCGGCGAGGGCGCGATCGTCGTCACCTCGCTGCCGTTTCTGAAGGATCTCCCCGGCGGCGAAGGTTTCGCCAAGCGCTACGCTGAAGCCAATTTCAAGGAGCCGGCCGAAGCCTATGGTCCGTTCGGCTACGCCGCCGGACAGGTGATGGTTGACCTGCTGAAGCGATATGGGGCCGACCGCAAGGCGATCGTGAAGGGCGTGCGGGAGCCGCACGATTTCGAGACCATCTTCGGCAAGGGCAAGTTCGACGCCAGTGGCGAACTGCAGCCGAAATATGTCGACATGGCGGTGCTGAAGAACCGCGACTGGGTGCCGCTGCGCAAGTGATGGCATCGGGAAGGTAAGATGGAGCTGTTCCTCCAGTATCTGGTGAACGCACTGGCGCTGTCGGCGATCTATGCCTTGATCGCCATCGGCATCAGCCTGTTCTTCGGCATCATCGGGGTCGTCAATCTCGCCCACGGCGACATCGCCGCCGTGGGTGTGTTTGCCGCGCTCGCGGTGTTCCAGGGCGTGCTGGGTACGGCGGGCACCGAGACGCCCGGCCTGATGCTCTCGGTCGCGGCGATCGCGGCCGGCGTGCTCGCCGCCGTGATCGTCGGAGTCGTCTTCTATCTCGTGGCGCTGCGGCCGGTCGCCGGCGCGCCGCCGATCATCGGGCTGCTGTCTTCGGTCGGCGCTGGCTTCGTGATCCGGGAGGCGATCCTCAACTTCTATCCGAACGGCCGCAACCCCCAGCCGTTTCCGTCCTTCGTCCCGCCGCGCTCCTATGATCTCGGCTCCGTATTCATCGATCTCAAGCAGATCGTGCTGGTCGTCACCACGGCGATCCTCGTGGTCGTGCTCTCGTTCATTGTCGAAAGGACGCGGCTCGGGCGGGCGACGCGGAGCATCCTGAACAACCGCGAGGTCGCGCTGTCGCTGGGGGTGCCGGTGCTCAAGGTCACGCTGGCGATGTTCGTGATCGGTGCCACGCTCGCCGGCATCGCCGGATTGCTCAATGCGGTCTACTATAATGTCGTGCAGTCCGACATGGGCGTGCTGCTCACGGTGAAAGGGTTCACCGCCGCCGTGGTCGGCGGGCTTGGTAATATCTATGGCGCCGTGCTGGGCGCGCTCCTGATCGGGTTGATCGAGTCGATGGCGAGCGGCTATCTGCCGGATGGCTCGGCCTACAAGGACGTCGCGGTTTTCGCCGTCCTGATCGCCGTGCTGATCGTCCGGCCGGTGGGCCTGCTGGGCCGCGCCAGCGGAGACAGGGTCTGACGATGACGCCAGCGATCGTCCATCCAGCCGTGCCGGGATTGCAGCCATGGGCGAAAAGCCTCCTGCTGCTTGTGGCGTGCCCGCTTGCGGCCGCTTCCATTCGCCTGCTCTCGGCGACCGAGCTTGGGTTCGTCATCGCCGCGCTGGCGATCTTCCTGTTTGTCCCTGCCACGCGTCGGATCGCCACCGGCCTGCTCGGACGGGGCGCGGCGGGCCCGTCCCCCTGGCTCGCGTCCCTGCTCGGCGCCGCGCTCGTGCCCTTCGTGCTCGGCTCGGACGGCTACTGGTTCTTTGTCCTCTCGCTGACGATGATCTTCGCCATGATGGCGCTGGGGCTCAACATCCAGCTTGGCGAGATCGGCGTGGTCAATCTCGGCTTTGCCGGCCTGTTCGCGCTCGCCGCCTACGCAAGCACGCTGCTCACCATCCAGGGCGTGCCGTTCTGGCTTGCGATGCTCGGCGCCACCGCCTTGTGCTGGGTGACGGGAGCGCTGCTGGGACTGTGTTCGCTGCGGACCACCGGCGACTATTTCGCGCTGGTCACGCTCGGCTTCGGGCTGATCGTCTACCAGCTCGTCGTCAACCTGCGCGGCCTCACCCGCGGATCCGACGGGATCACCAACATCCCGGCGATCACCGTGTTCGGCCACAGCGCCAAGTCGCCATTGAACATCGGCGGCCTCGTGCTGCCGCCGCAGGCCAACGGCTACTATCTGTGCCTCGCAGTCCTGGCGGTGCTGGTGTTCGTGGCGCTGCGCTTCAGGCATTCCTGGATCGGGCGGACCTGGGGCGCGGTCCGCCAGGATGCCGTCGGTGTCTCGTGCTTCGGCGTCAACGTGCCCGTTTTCCGGGTGCTGACGATCGCGTTCGGCAGCGCATTCGCAGGTCCAGCCGGCAGCCTGTTTGCGCACCTGATCGGCTTCATATCGCCGGATGATTTCACGCTGCTGCAGTCGATCGAGGTGCTCGCGATCGTGATCCTCGGCGGCATGGGGAATATCGGCGGCATCCTTGTCGGCAGCGCCATCCTCATGATCATGCCGGAGAAGCTGAGGGCCCTCGGCGACTACCGGTTGATGATCTATGGCGCGATGCTGGTGGTGCTCTTGATCTATCGGCCGAAGGGGCTGTTTCCCGATCCGCGGCGCATTTTCGACAAGGCGTGAGACGAGCAATGACCTCAGGCGAGCTGGAGATCAGCAATCTCACGAAGTCCTTCGGCGGGGTACAGGCGCTCGCCGGCGTCGACCTCAAGGTCGGCGCCGGCGAGACCGTCGGCGTGATCGGTCCGAACGGTTCCGGCAAGACGACGCTGTTCAACGCGATCACCGGCATCGTCGCCGCCGACGGTGGCAGCGCCCGGTGGAAGCAGAGGGATGTCGACCTTCTCAAGCTCAGGCCGTGGGAGATCTTCGCGGCCGGCATCGCGCGCACCTTCCAGAACATCCGCCTGTCGCCCGGCCAGTCCATCCTCGAGAACGTGCTGGTCGGCTGTCATCTGGTGGCGCGCACCGGCTGGTGGAGCGTGCTGTGCGGGCTGCCGCAGGTGAAGCGGCACGACGAAAGTGCGCGCCAGCGCGCCATCGATGCGCTGGAATTCGTGGCGCGCGATCTCGCGGCAACGCCGAACCGGCTCGCGGGTGAACTGTCCTACGCCGATCGCCGCCGTGTCGAATTTGCGCGCGCGCTGGTGTCCGGTCCCGATCTGCTCCTGCTGGACGAGCCTACCGCCGGCATGAACCCGCGCGAGACCGAGGAGATCGGCGACGACATCCGCAAGATCGCGGAGCGCGGCCTGTCGATCCTCGTCATCGAGCACAAGATGAAGTTCGTCGCCTCGCTCGCCTCGCGCATCGCGGTTCTGAACTTTGGCAAGAAAATCGCCGAGGGCTCCTATGACCAGGTCAGGTCGGACCCGACCGTGATTGCCTCCTATCTCGGTCGCAAGGGCGATCATCTCTCGCAGAATGTTGTAGGGGAAGCGTAATGGCTACTCATCCGCACCAGCCGGTGGTCCTGTTCGGCGCCCGCGTCCATGCTTTCGACGGACGCGACGGCGCCGACGCCGTGCTCATCTCCGGCGGCCGCGTCGCTGCGCTGGGCCGGAAGAAGGACGTGCTGGCCAACATTCCCACCGGCACGCGCCGGATCGATGTTGGTGATGCGACCATCATGCCGGGCCTGATCGATACCCATCCGCACCTCCTGCATTATGGCTCGCTGCAGCGGCCGCTGGTGGACATCGCCGATGCGGTCGATCATGCCGATATTTGCCGCCGGATCGCGGCGCGCGCCGCGACCACGCCCGAAGGCGAGTGGATCATGACCACGCCGGTCGGCGATGCGCACTACTTCATCAAGCGAAGCTTCAAGGATCTGGCCGAAGGGGACCTGCCGACCCGTCAGGTGCTCGACCAGGCGACATCGGTCCATCCGGTCGTGATCCAGGCCTGGGCGCCTCGGCTGCCCAACGCGATCGCCTTCAATTCGCTCGCGCTTGAAAAGCTCGGCATCACGCGCGAGACGCCGGAGCGGGTGGCCAACGTCTGGATCGAGAAGGATGCGGAAGGCGTGCCGACCGGCCGGCTGCGCGGCTCCGTCACCAACTACTACAACAACGACACCTTCGCGAACGATCTGTGGCTCAAGATCCCATTCCTCAAATACGAGCATCTCGAGCCCGGCACCAGGGATGCGATCGCGGCCTATCACAAGGTCGGCGTCACCGCGGTCTATGAAAATCACATGATGGACCGCAGCTTGATCGACGCCTACCGGTCGCTGCGCGACAAGGGCGAGCTGGAGCTTCGCGTGCTCGCCTCGCAGGAGGCGGAAGCCTACGGCATGCCCTGGAGCAAGCCACGGCCGATGCCCGATTTCATGCGCAGGCTGGAAAACGCCGCCTCGTCGATCGAGCTGAGCCACGATCGCTTCCGCTTCAACGGCGTGACCATCATGTGGGACGGCACCTGCTTCCCCGGCGGCATGATGATGAAGGAGGAATACGAGGGGCCTTACGGCGAAAAGACCAAGGGGTTCTATCACATCACGCCGGAAAAGGCGGAAATCGTCATGCGGTTCTGCGCCGAGCGCAGGATCCGGCTGAACACGATGTGCATGGGCGCGCAGGCGAACGAGGAAAATCTCGCGATGCTGGAGCGCGTGGCGCGGGAATTCGATATTCGCTCGCTGCGCTGGGTGCTGGTCCATGCTGTCTTCATCGAACCGCAGCAGATCAAGCGCTACGCGAAGCTCAACATGGCGCTGACGACCTCGATGTCGTTCTGCTGGGGCAAGGGCGACCTGTTCCGACAGCGCATGAAGCACGTCAAGCTCGACGAATTGCAGCCGCTGCGGCTGTTCTTCGACTCCGGCTTCGATATCGCGGGCGGCAGCGACTGGGGCCCGAAAAACTCCTTCGAGCAGATTGAGCTGGCGCTGACCCATGAATTCGGTTGCTCGGGCCATCGCAACCTCGGGCCCAACCAGAAGATCGACCGCGCCGAGGCGCTGTCGATGTGGACGACCGGAGCTGCGTCGGTGATGGAATGGCCCGAGATCGGATCGCTCGCGGTCGGCTGCTACGGCGACGTCGTCGTGGTGGACAGGGACCTCGCGGCATGTCCGGAAGCGGAGATCGGCAAGGCGCGCGCGCTGATGACCATGGTCGGTGGGCACGTGGTCCACGACTGCGGCGATATCCCTGGTGCGACATGAGGATCGACGACATCATCTGGCACAATGCGCGGGCGCGGGCCGACAAGCTCGCGGTCGCCTGCGGTGCGGTCAGGCTGAGCTTCGCACAGCTCGCCGAGCGCTCGCGCAAGGTTGCCAATGCGCTCGCCGGCCTCGGCGTGCAGCGCGGCGAGCGGGTCGCGGTGCTTGCCACCAACACGGCTGAATATGTCGAGGTCGTGTTCGGCATCGCCGCGGCCGGCGCGGTCTGGGTACCGCTCAATTTCCGGCTTGCCGCCGAAGAGCTTGAATTCATCATTGCCGACTCGGAAGCCGCTGCCGTCGTCTACACCCATGACATGGTGTCCGCGGTGGACGCGATCAGGGATCGCCTGCCGGCGGTGCGGACGTGGATACGGATCGGCGGCGGGGCGGCGGGTGGTGCTGCGGTCGCCTATGACGACATGCTGTCGCGCGCCAAAGCCAGCGCTCCGTCCACAATGGCATCGTCCGCCGATCTCTTCACCATCATGTATACGAGCGGCACGACCGGCCGGCCGAAAGGCGCGATGCTCTCGCATGAGGCGTTCTCGCTCGGAACGCTCTTGAGCTCGATCGCGCTGAACGCCCGCCCCGAAGACGTCAAGCTCCAGGTCATTCCGCAGTTTCATGCCGGCGGACAGATCTATCAGCTTTGTCATCTCGCGATGGGATCGACCATTGTGGTCTGCCCCCGCTTCGATCCGGATCTGGTGCTGCGCCTGCTGACCGACGAGGGCGCAACCGCGGTGGGCCTTGTGCCCTCGATGCTGGTTGCGATGCTGGAGGCGCCGGCGATCCGCAAGACCGACCTCAGCCGGCTGACGCGGGTGATGTATGGCGGCTCCTCGATCCCCGAGGACCGCCTGGCGCAGGCCCTGGAGCTGACCAACGCCGCGTTCCTGCAGACCTATGGCCAGACCGAGGCCGGCGTGCTGGTCTCCGTGCTCGACGCGCAGGACCACCGCGCCGGCGCCAGCGGCGCGCCGCAATTGCTGCGCTCGTGCGGCCGCGCGATGCTTGGCTACGACATCAGAATCGTCGATGACGCAGGCCGCGCGGTGCCGGACGGCGAGCTCGGCGAGCTGTGCGTGCGCGGCCCGAGCCTGATGCAGGGCTACTGGAAGAAGGAAGCCGCCACCGCCGCGACGCTCGTCGAAGGACAGCTACATACCGGCGACGTGGCGCGCAGGGATGGTGAAGGCCGCTTCTACATCGTCGACCGCAAGAAGGACATGATCATCTCGGGCGGCGAGAACATCGCCTCCGCGGAGGTCGAGGGCGCGCTGTCCGGTCATCCGTCGGTGCTCGATGTCGCCGTGATCGGCGTGCCCGACGAGCGCTGGGGCGAGGCGGTGAAGGCGATCGTCGTGCGCAGGGCGGGATCGAATCCGTCCGCCGACGAGCTGCTCGAGCATTGCCGGAACCATCTCGGCGGCTTCAAGGTGCCGAAATCGGTCGACTTCGTCGACAACCTGCCGCGAAATGCGTCGGGCAAGGTGCTGAAGGCCCAGCTCCGCAATCCGTACTGGGAAGGAAGGGCGCGCAAGGTATGAGGACGGGGCTCCCGACATCGGGTCCATCGCCCGCTTGCGCCGATGGTCGCCATTTGCGTTATCTGTTGCTGTTCGACCAATGGTTGTGACAAGGCATTGCCGTAATGAAAGGATGATTCCTCGATGGCGGTAGCAAAGACACGGCGCAGGACCGGCAAGGGCCAGGAATTGCGAAAGATCGCTGCCGATAGCGGCAGTGCCGCGGACGAGATCAAGATCGGCCTGCGGTTGAAGCATGCGCGGCTCGCGAAGCATCTGAAGCTTCGCGAGCTTGCCGACCGGCTGGGATGCTCCGAGAGTTTCCTGTCCAAGCTCGAGAACGACAAGGTGCGTCCGTCGCTCTCGATGCTGCACCAGATCGTCGGCACGCTGGACATCAACATCGCGGCGCTTTTCGCCGATCCCCTGACGGATGCGCCGGTGCTGATCATGCGATCGGACAACAGGCCGGTGATCCGGACCGATCCCCTGCTGCAGGGGCCTGGCATCGCGCTGGAACGGCTGATCGCGACCGCCAAGGGGGCGCTGATCGAGGCCAATATCCACTGCGTGTCGCCGGGCGGGCATACCGACGGCGAGATCATCCACGACGGCGAGGAGATCGGCTACGTTCTGACCGGCGAGCTGGAGCTGCATGTCGCCGGCGAAACCTACCATGTTGCCGAAGGCGACTGCTTCTTCTTCAAGTCGGATTTGAGCCACGGCTATCGCAACCCCGGCAAGGTCATGACCAGGGTGCTGTGGGTCTGCACGCCCCCGACCTTTTGAATTTCCCTGCAAGTAACTTTCTTGATGGGAAAGTATCTTGACTGGAAGCTCGAAGGAGCTAGTTTCGCCTCGAACGGCAACAGGGAGCAAACCGTGACGGATCGCTATGCGGGCTATACCCGCCTTCTCTTCTCCAGGCCCGCGCCGGGCGTGCTCAAGATCGAGATGAACCGCCCCGATCGCTACAACGCGACCGACAATGCGATGCATCACGAACTGGTCCGCGTCTGGAAGGACGTCGACGACGATCCTGATGTCTCGGTGTCGCTGATCACGGGTGTCGGCAAGGCGTTCTCCGCCGGCGGCGATTTCGAGATCATCAAGGAGAACATCAACGATTTCGAGAAGCGGGCCGAGCACTGGAAGGGCGCGCGCGATCTCGTCTACAACATGATCAACAGCGCAAAGCCGATCGTCAGCGCGATCCGCGGACCTGCGGCCGGCGCGGGCCTGGCGGTGGCGCTGCTTGCCGACATCTCGATCGCAGGCAAGACGGCGAAGATCGTCGACGGCCACACACGGCTCGGGGTCGCCGCCGGCGATCACGCCGCGATCGTCTGGCCGCTTTTGTGTGGCATGGCCAAGGCGAAATATCTCCTGATGCTCTGCGAGCCGCTGACGGGCGCGCAGGCCGACGAGCTTGGCCTGGTGTCGATGTCGGTCGAGGATGCCGAGCTGGAGCAGCGCTCGCTCGAAGTCGCCGAGAGGCTGGCGACCGCCGCTCCGACCGCCATCCGCTGGACCAAATATGCCATGAACAACTGGATGCGCATGGCAGGGCCGATCTTCGATACGTCGCTCGCGCTGGAGTTCCTCGGCTTCACCGGCAATGAGGTGCGCGAGGGCCTGCAGGCGCATCTCGACAAGCGCAAGCCGCAGTTCGACCAGAAGAGCCCGATCTGATCGGACGCGTCGTTTGATCGATCAGTGGTGCGTTCATGCGTTGCCGTCGCGGACGAACAGCACGGATTGCACGGTCATCGGAAAGCCTTTCAGCAGGCTGTCGACCGAAAGCTCGATGAACGACTGCAGGTCGATCTGCGGCGTCACTTGGTGCACCTCGCGCCGAACACCGTAGTTGAAGATCCCGCCGTGGAAGTTCCAGTACGTCTCGGTTTCCGCCGCGGTGATCGGGATTTCGTCCGGCCGGACAAGACCGGCCTCATGCCGGATCTCGATGCAGATCTTGCGGACGAGTTTCTCCTCGAAGAAGTTCATCCACCAGCGATCGATCTCGCAGCCGCGCAGCGCAGCAAACAGGCAGATGCGGATCCACTGTGGCGTGAACAGCGTCTCCGAATAGTGCATGTAGAAATCGACTAGGCGCTGGCGCAGCGGCTTGCTGCGGTCGCTGATCTGGTCTTCCCACTCGTCGCGCCAGTGGTTGAGGAACACGGTCTTGTAGACCTCGTGCAGCAGATCGCTCTTTTTCGGGAAGAAGTAATAGATCAGCGATTGCGTAATGCCGAGGCGCTTCGCCAGTGACCGCGTGCCGCCGTCGAAGCCGACCTCGGAGAAGAAGCTCACCGCGCCGTCGATGATCTGCTGGCGTCGTTCTTCGGGCGAGTACCGCCGCGCCCGCGGACGCTGCGTGCGTTTGGTGCCCTTCTTGACGAGCGGCGCTGAGCGCTTGGGAGATTTCTTGGGCAGGCCGGCCTCCGTGACAGGCGATTCTATAGAGGATGGACCTTTGCGGGGCAACCAATCCGAAGCCATGCCCCGCTTTCGCAACCTTCCGGCGGCATAGCGCGACCCGCTTCTTGACATTGATCAGTTGATCAATAGCATTGCGTGATAACTTTCGAACACGGGGATATACCATGAATTCTCAAAATCCATTGATAAAAAAGGAGTTTTTTGGCTGGCCGGTCGCGATTGCGGCTGATTTCGCGACCAGACAACTGAGCGGCTGCGTTGGAACGCGGCTGTTGTCCGAGACTGATCGTGTGCGGGTGTGGGAGATTCGCCTGCCGCCGGGGGCGCGGCTCGGCTTCCACCGCCATGTGCTCGACTATTTCTGGACCGCCGTTACGGCCGGTAAGGCGCGCTCGTACCGCGACGACGGCTCGGTCGCCGAAGTGTCCTATTTCCCGGGCGAGACCCGGCATTCGCACTACGCCGCCGGCGAGTTCAAGGTCCACGACCTCGAGAATATCGGCGATACCGAGCTCGTGTTCTCGACCGTCGAATTTCTCGAAAGCGAGAACCTCCCGATCGCGCTGCCGGCTGCGATACGGTCGGTCAACAACGCTTAGCCTTAGCCGAACTGCGCCGACGATCGAAAAAGGGGGGAGACATGACCGGGAGGCTGGCCGGAAAATCGGCGATCATCACTGGCGGGGCAGGCGGGATCGGCTCCGCCACCGCGCGCCTGTTTGCCGAACAGGGCGCTCGCGTCGCGCTTGTCGACCATGACGGCGAGGCCTGCGAGGCGGCGGCGAGAGCGATACATGATGACGTGCCGGATGCAGATCTCCTAGCCCTGACGGCGGATGTCTCCAGCGAGGCCGAGGCGATAGCCACAGTCAAAAAGGTCGTCAGCGCCTGGGGCGCACTGCACGTGCTGGTCAACAATGCTGGCGTCCGCGAATATCTGGCTCTCGACGCCGCCACGCCGGAATCCTGGCAGCGCATCATCGGCGTGAACCTGCTCGGTGCCGCCTATTTCGCCAAGGCGGCGCTACCGAACATGCGACGGGCCGGCGGGGCCAGCATCGTCAACATCTCTTCGACCTACGGCGTCAATGGCCGCGCCGGCATGGGCCAGTACGACTGCACCAAGGCAGCGCTGCTCTCCTTCACCCGAACGCTCGCCTTCGAGGAGGTCGCCCACGGCATCCGGGTCAATTCGATTTGCCCGGGCTACATCGTCACGCCGTTTCACACGCGCCGGTTCGCGACGTCAGAGGCCAAGCTGAAGGCGCAGCCGATCGAGTTCTGCCTGATGCGGCGCTGGGCCGATCCAAAGGAAATCGCCTATCCCGTTCTCTGGCTTGCCTCGGACGAGGCCTCCTATATCACCGGTACAGAGATCATGGTGGATGGCGGCCGCCCCGTGATCTGATTTCGTTCGTGAGAGAAGCAAGGTTGGGATAATGATCCTCGAAGTTGCACGTATCAACGTGAAGGCCGGCATGACCGGAGAATTCGAATCGAACGTCGGGAAGGCCGTGCCGCTGTTCCTGCGCGCCAGGGGCTGCCACGGCATCGAGCTGCAGCGCTCGATCGAGCGCAAAAACGGCTACCTGCTGCTCGTCAAATGGCAGACGCTGGAAAATCATACGGTCGATTTCCGTGGGTCCGAGGATTTCAAGCAATGGCGGCAGCTCGTCGGCCATTGCCTGGAGGGAACGCCTGCCGTCGAGCACACCGAATTGGCCGTCGACGCGTCCGCGAAGGGGCGAGTGTAGTGGTGCAACAGGCTCGGGCGGTTGTCACAGGCGGGGGCAGCGGCATTGGTGCTGCGACCGCAGCAGCGCTGGCGCGCGAAGGCTGGCGGGTGGCGATTATCGATGTCGATCGCGATGCGGCGAGCCGCGTCGCCCGGGCTCACGGGCCGCAGCATCTCGCCGTCGGCGCCAACATATCAAGCGAAAGCGAGGTCGTTGCCGCGTTCGCCGAGATCGCCGCGCAGTTCGGCCAGATCGATGCGCTCGCCACCTGCGCCGCGCTGCTCGACACCACGCCGTTCCTCGAAACGAAAACGGACAGCTTTCGCCGCCTGCATGATGTCAACGTGGTCGGGACGTTTCTCGCTATCCGCGAGGCCACGAGATCGATGCCGCGCGGCGCCGCGATCTGCACCCTGTCGAGCATCGCTGGCCTGCGCGGCGGAGGCACGGTGGGAACGGCTGCCTATGCGGCCACCAAGGGCGCGGTGCTGGCTTTGAGCAAGACGGCGGCGCGTGCACTCGCGCCGCAAGGCATCCGGGTCAATTGTGTCGCGCCGGGACCGACGCTCACGCCGATGCTGCAGCCGCATTTTGCCGAACGGCGGCAAAAGATCGAAGACGCGATTCCGCTCGGCCGCGCCGGAACACCGGAGGAAGCGGCGGAAGCCGTCGCGTGGCTGTTGTCGCCGCGGGCCGGCTTCATCAACGGTGCGACGATCGTGATCGACGGCGGAATGGTGATGTATTGACGCGCGCCGCACGCGTCGGTGGGGCGGCGCTGCCGTCCGCTCATCCGTGGGCAAAATCCCCGGCATAGCAGCCGTGCTCGATCTCCTCGGTCAAGGCGGGCCCCGCAGGTTTCCATCCCAGCATCATGCGCGCTTTCGCGGCGCTGACGCGGCTGTTGGAGCCGTAGCTGGTGATGGCGCTCGAACCCCAGGCGCGCAGGGCGTCCTCGACCGGCCAATCCTTTGTTGTTGCGCCGAAACCGAGCGTCCTGCCGATCGCAGATGCCATGTCCTTCCAGGACGATTCGCCATTCTCGGCGTAGAACAGCGAGCCCGGCGGCGCTTTTGCAAGCGCGAGCATGTACAGCGTGACGACATCGTCGATATGGACGTGAGACCAGATGTTAAGCCCACGGCCGACATGGTGCGCGATGCGAAATTTTTGCGCGAGCTCGATCAAATGCGGGATCTGCATGCTGTGCGGATTGAGGCCGTGGCCGCGCCCATAGATCAGCGTAGGGCGGATCACGACGCTGGCCACGTTGCGTTGCGCCGCGAGCAGCACGGTGCGGTCGACCGCGACGCGAAGCATGCGCTCGGGCAAGGGCTCGAACGGCGTATCCTCACTGAAGACGCAATCGCTACGTTCTCCCGCCGCACGATCGGCGACCACGCTGGAGCCGCTGGTATGAATGAACCGCTTGCCGGAGCCCGCCAGGGCCTCGACGATGGCGTTGGCCACAAACCAGTCGTCGGAATTCGCGGTGTTGACGACGGCATCGACTTGTCGCGCGGCGTCCGTAATCGTTGTGAGGTCGGCGAGCGAGCCCAGAACCGGTTCGATGCCCCGCGCGCGCAGTTGCGTCGCCTTGTCTTCCTGTCTGACGAGACCGAAAACCTGATGGCCGCTGGCGACAAGCCGCGCCGCGAGCGAGCCGCCGATATACCCCGTAGCGCCTGTGACGAATATCCTCACCGAATGCCTCTTTTCCTTGGGCGTGCGCCACATTGCCGCGCATACGTCATGCAAATCATCACGGCTTCTGGCTCTGTGAAACCTTATTGTTCGATTGAACAATCATAGCAAAACAATCCATATCTGCAATATGGCTTGGGTGGATTGACTACTGATCGATAGATCAGTAGGTTCTCGGTTCGACGCCATCGGTTGCGCCGCGCATGCGGAGCACCGGCTGGCTTTGACCGAGGCCGAAGCGGCAGCCGCCGCCGCGAGGCCGAAAAATAGCGCGGCACAAGGGGAGGGATGTTCATGGCAGCTCTGACGCGCCGCCGCTTTGTCAGGAAACTTGCCGCGACGGGAGCGGGGTCGCTGTTTGCGATCAACATCCTGAGCTCGCGCGCGCGAGGCGCGGAATTCGTCCTCAAATACGCCAACCAGCAGCCGGTGACGAACCCGATCAACCTCCGCGCCAAGGAGGCGGTGGAGAAGATCAGGCAACAGACCAACGGCAGCGTCGAGATCCAGATCTTTCCGAACAACCAGCTCGGCAGCGACACCGACATGATTTCGCAGCTCCGTAGCGGTGCGATCGACTTCATGACGGAAACCGGCGCGCTGACGGAGAATCTGGTGCCGACGGGCTCGATCAACGGGGTCGGCTTCGCTTTCCCGGACTATCCGTCGGTGTGGAAGGCGATGGACGGCGATCTTGGTGCGCTGGTCCGGGCGGCCTTTGCCAAGGCCAATCTGCATTGCTTCGAGAGGATCTGGGACAATGGCTTCCGCCAGATCACGACTGGAACGAAGCCGATCAACACGCCGGACGATCTCACCGGATTCAAGATCCGCGTGCCGGTCAGTCCTATCCAGGTATCGCTGTTCCGCTCGCTCGGCGCCGCGCCAACCAGCCTGCCGATCAAGGAGGTCTATTCTGCCCTGCAGACCCGCCTGGCGGACGGCCAGGAGAACGCGCTGGTCCTGATCGAGGTCTTCAAGTTCTACGAAGTGCAGAAATACTGCTCGCTGACTGGTCACATGTGGGACGGGTTCTGGATGCTGGCGAGCGGCAAGAGCTGGAACCGCCTGCCGAAGGAGGCGCAGGAGATCATCAGCCGCAACTGGAACGAAGCCGCGCTGTTGCAGCGCGAGGACAGCGAGAAGCTCGACAAGTCGCTGCAGGCGATCCTCAGCAGCAAGGGCATGGTGTTCAACAGACCTGACGTCGAGCCGTTCCGGGCGAAGCTGCGCGCCTCCGGCTTTTATAAGGAGTGGCGGGAGAAGTTCGGCGACGAGGCCTGGCAGGTGCTCGAGAAATACACCGGGAAACTCGCCTGATGTCGGTCCAGCCGCTGCGGGCGTCAGGGTCGGCGTCGTCGGATGTCGCCATGGCCGCGCCGAGCGGCACGGCGCGGATGGCCGTCTCACTGCAATGGGCCGAGCGAATCTTGGGATGGATCACCGAGATCCCGGCGGCCATCCTCGTCGTGGCCGAAATCGTCGTGATGTTTGCGAGCGTCGTGGCGCGCTACGTCTTCAACAGGCCGCTGATATGGTCGGACGAGCTTGCCGTCATCCTCTTCATCTGGCTCACGATGTTCGGCGCGGTGATCGCGCTGCGGCGCGGCGAGCACATGCGGCTGACGACCGTGCTCAGCCTCGTGTCGCCGCGCTGGCGTAGCTGGCTCGAGACCGTCGCATTCATCAACATCATCGTGTTCCTGGTCGCCATCATCTCGCCGACCAGCGAGTATCTCGCCGACCAGTGGGCGATCCTGACGTCGGCACTGCGGATTCATGACACGTTCCGGGTCGCGGCGATCGCGGTCGGTGTCGTCCTGATGCTGGCGGTCGCGGTCCTGCGGCTGTTTCAGAACTCGTCCGCGCGCCAGGTCCTGGCTGCGGTAGTCGTCATCTTCCTTGTCGCGGGTGCGCTCGTTGCGGCGCGCCCGCTTTTGCTTGCGATCGGCAACTTAAACCTGATCGTGTTCTTCGCCGGGCTCGTCACCGTCTGCGTCGCGATCGGGACGCCGATCGCATTCAGCTTTGGTCTTGCGACGCTGGCCTATCTGTCGATCGCGACGACGGCGCCGATGACCATCATCGTCAGCCGGATGGATGAGGGCGTGTCCGAGCTCATCCTTTTGTCGATCCCGCTGTTCGTGGTGCTTGGCCTGTTGACCGAGATGATGGGGCTGGCGCGGGCGCTGATCGATTTCATGGTTTCGGTTCTGGGCCATATCAGGGGCGGGCTGTCCTATGTGCTGATCGGCGGCATGTTCCTGGTGTCGGGGATCTCCGGCTCGAAGACTGCCGACATGGCGGCGGTGGCGCCGGTGCTGTTTCCGGAGATGAAACGGCGAGGATCGCGCCCGGGCGAACTGGTTGCGCTCTTGTCAGCGACCGGGGCGATGTCGGAGACCATTCCGCCGAGCTTCGTCCTCCTGACGATGGGGTCGGTCACCGGCATTTCCATTGCTGCCTTGTTCACGGGCGGACTGCTTCCGGCAGCGGTAGCCACGCTCGCCCTGGTGATCATGGTCTATATCCGCTCACGCACCGAGGCGCCGGTCGGCGCGCGGGCGCCGCGGGCTGCGATCGTCAAGCTGTTCTTCGCCGCGCTGCCAGCACTGGCGCTACCCTTCATTATCCGTGCCACCGTTGTCGAGGGCGTTGCGACCGCAACCGAGGTATCCTCGGTCGGCGTCGTCTACACACTCGTGGTCGGCTATCTCGTCTACCGCAGCTTCGACGTCCGCCGGGTATTTCCGATGTTGGTCGCGACCGCATCGCTGTCTGGTGCCATCCTGCTCATTATCGGCATGGCAACCGCGATGGCCTGGGCGCTGACGCAATCCGGCTTCTCGCAGCAGCTTGCGGAAGCGATGGCGGCCGTTCCCGGCGGGCGCTATGGCTTCCTCGCCGTCTCGATCGTGGCGTTCGCGATTCTGGGCGCTGTGCTGGAAGGAATTCCCGCGGTGGTGCTGTTCGGCCCGCTGCTGTTTCCGGCAGCGCGCGCGCTCGGAATCCACGACGTGCACTATGCCGTCGTGGCCATCCTGTCGATGGGCCTCGGGCTGTTTGCGCCACCATTCGGCATCGGATTCTATTCAGCCTGTGCGATCGGCGGGGTGGCGGCGGATGATGCGAGCCGCCGCATCTGGCCCTATCTCGGCGTCCTGCTGCTCGCGGTGATTATCGTCGCGCTGTTTCCGTGGCTATCGACCGGTCTGCTCTAGATCAGCGCGGCTCGGCCTCGCTAAGTGGCGCATCGATGTCAACGCTCGAGCACGGCCCACACGAAGTCCGGCGAATGGCCGTTGACGCGGACCATGCGCACCCAGAGCATGGTCATGTGCTCCAGATGCAGCGCCTGCTCGAGGCCGCCGACATCGTACGGACGCCAGCCGAGCTGCTCGATCAAGCCGGCCACGGTCGACTTCGCGCCGGCATCATTGCCGCAAAAACAGCATCACCGGCTCGACGTTGTAGCCGGCGTAATTGTTGTCCTCGAAATTCTCAAAGCCGTAGATCGTGAACGCCTTCACGACCTTCGCGCCCGGCACGAGCCTCTGGATCATCTCGGTGCCGGATTGCGCATTGTTCAGCCCATGCGTCAGTCCCGGGCCGACGGGATTGGTGCAATCGACCAGGATCTTGCCCGTCAGTTCACCGGCGACATTCTTCAGCGCGGTTTCATTGGCCTGAAAGGGCGTGGCGAGGAAAACCACGTCGGCGCCCTCAACCGCGTGCTTCGGATCGGCCGATCCGAGATGCGGGTTGGTGGCGAGAAGCTTCCGCAGTGACGCCGAGCCGGCGTCGTTCACGGCAAGCGTGACGTCATGTCCAAGCTTTTGCAGATGATCGGCGAGCGGCGCGCCGACATTTCCATAACCGACAAATGCGATCTTCATCGTTCCGTCTCCTTCCATGGCAGCCGCGGCCATCTCGGCCCTGACCTTCAGCGCCCCGAACGCTTCGCAATCGTATTGGTCGGCCGGTCGCCCCCGCATTCGGGAAGATCGAGCACGTGCTGCAGCTTTTCGATGAACCAGTTGATCAACTGGTTGTGAGCGTGCCGCTTGTGCCAGACGAGGACGGCGCGATAGGGCGGTATCTCGACGGGGACCTCATGGACATTCAGGTCGAACCGCTTCGAGAATACCTGGGCATGTCGTGCGGGAATGGTCGAGATCAGGTCGGTCGTCGCAACCGTTGCGATCGCCGGCAGGAAATAAGGGATCGACGCGACAAGATTTCGCGCCAGGCCGCGCCGGGCCAGCGCGCGGTCCACGATGCCTTCGAGCCCGCCGCCGAGCGACACCAGGATATGCGCCGGCTTGAGGTAGCTCTCGAGCGTCAGCTTGCGTCCTCCGATGACAGGATGCCCCTTGCGCGAGATCACGCGGTGGCTGTCCGTGAACAGGACGCACGATTCCAGCCCTTCGGGAATCCGCCAGAAATAGCCGAACGCCAGGTCGATGTCGTTGCCGAGCAGCGCGTCCAGCGCGGCGCGGCGCACCATCGGCCGGATCGATACCTGAATCCCGGGGGCGGACGTCCTGATCTCGTCAAACAGGGCGGCGGAGATCAGCGCGCAATGATGGTCCGGCATCGCGATGCGGATGGTGGCGCGTGCGCGCAGCGGGTCGAGATCCTTCGCGCCTGAAACCGCTTCGCGCAGGGCGTCCAGGATCGCACCGACGGTTGCTTCCAGCTCTTCCGCCCGCGCGGTCGGCTGCAGCCCGTGCGGCAGCCGCACGAACAGGTCGTCGTCGAAGATCTCGCGCAGCCGCTTCAAGGCGTGACTGATCGAGGATTGCGTCAGTTTCAGCCGTTCGGCCACGACCGTCATCTTGCGCGCGCGCATCAGCTCCTGAAACACCAGGAGGAGCGTGACGTCTATTCTTCTGATATCGATCTTGTTCATATGAGAGCTGAATAAATTTCATTAGCTGCGATATCGCCGGAACTATAAGTAGGGCGCCGATCAACGCAATCAATTGGTCGGAGCAAGTTCGAACATGAGTCTGCTGGATCCGAATCCCGTCAATGCCAGGCGGCCCAAGCGTATCGCCATCGTCATCTCCAATCCCGCGACCTCAAGCACGAGCGGCTGGCCCGTGGGCTTCTGGTGGAGTGAGCTGACGCATCCCTATTTCATGTTTGCCGAGAAGGGTTACGAGATCGAGATATTCTCGGAGCAGGGCGGCAGGTGCGAAGCCGACGCGATGAGCGATCCGCGCGATTCATCGGGCTATTCGGCGAGCGACCTGATCAGCATGGGCTTTATCGCGACCCCGCGGCTTGCAGCGCTGGTCGACGACACCAGGAAGGTTGCCGATATCGACGTCAACAGTTTTGACGCCCTCATCGTGGCCGGCGGTCAGGCCCCGATGTTCACCTACCAGGACGCCAAGGATTTGCAGCGCAAGTTCGTTGAATTCTACGAAAGCGGAAAGCTGACCTGCGCCCTGTGCCACGGCGTCGCCATTCTCCGCTACGTCAGGCTGTCCAGCGGCGAGTACCTTGCCAAGGGCAAGACGGTGACCGGCTTTGCGAATGTCGAGGAGGAGTTCGCCGACACCGCGGTCTGGGACATGAACATGCTGTCGCGGGACAAGCATGTGATGCCCTGGCGCATCGAGAACGAGATGAAGGCGATCGGCGCCAACTATGTCCAGGCCGGCATGTGGCGGGCCTTCGCCGTGCGCGACGGCAATCTGGTGACCGGGCAGCAGAATTTTTCCGGCGGGGAGACCGCCAAGGCTGTCATCGCGGCGCTTGGCGAATAGCAACGGCCGCGCGGCGCGACCGCAACGCCATTTTTTTCGAACGCGCGGATGCGCAACGTCGCTCCGGCTTGTTTGACAAGCCGGCGGGGGGCAGGCATGATGACATAAAATACGGATAATTTCGAAAATCCAGACAAGATATGAGAAGCTGCCGTTCGCATATTGTGAAATCCGCATATGCGGCCTGCGTCTGGCTGCTGCTGTTCGCGTTTTCGGCGCCCGCTGCGCAGGCGCAGGACAAGGTGCGCGTCGGCGCCTATGCCTCGATCTCCGACGCCGGTCTCTATATCGCAAAGGACAAGGGCTATTTCGCCGAGCAGGGCTTGAGCGTCGAGATCGTGCAGGTCAACACCGGCACCGAGATGACCTCGCAGCTCGCCAATGGCGATCTCGACGCATCCGGCGGCGCGCCGGGCGCGGGGCTCTATAACGCGGTGCGGCAGGGCATCGAGCTCAAGATCGTCGCCGACAAGGGTTCTTCGCTTGCCGGCCACGGCTATTTCGCCTTCGTCGTGCGCAAGGAACTCGCCGACAAGATCAAACAGCCCGCCGACATGCGCGGCCATCTGCTTGCCGTCACCGGCTACGGCGCCGGCGCGCCCAGCGAGGTCACGATCCACAAGCTGCTGGAATCCGGCGGCCTCAAGGAAAGCGAGATCAACCAGGTCAACATGCAGTTCGCCGACATTGCCGCAGCCCTCGGCACCGGCAAGGTCGACATCGGCGTCCTGATCGAGCCGCTGGTTAGCCAGGTGGTGAACAAGGGGATCGCGGTCGCCTGGAAGCGCGTCGACACCGTCTATCCCAACCAGCAGTATGGCGCGCTGATGTATGGGCCCGGCATCATGAAGCGGCCAGATGTCGCCAAGCGGTTCATGATCGCCTACCTGAAGGCGGTGCGCTTCTACAATGATGCGCTCGAAGGCAAGGCGTCGCGGGACGAACTGGTTTCGATCCTGACCAAGAACACCTCCGTCAGGAATCCGGAGGTGTATCGCGACATGGTATTTCCGGGACTCGATCGCAACGGCCGGCTGAACGTCGCCGGCATGAAGGCCGACGTCGAATGGTGGGTTGCGGCCGGCCGCATGAAGCAGAGCGTGCCGGTCGAAAAGCTCGTCGATGCATCCTACGCGGAAGAGGCGGCCAAGGCGATCGACGCGGCCAAATGAGAGCGCGGCATATCGCCAACAAAAGAGCAGGAACAGCCCCATGCCTGACATCATGCATCGTCCGATCACCTCGCCTTTGCTGCGAACGCCGCCCGGACCCTGGAGCAACGCGATCGAGGTGCGTCCCGGCGCGCGCTATCTCTTCACCTGCGGCCTCGTCGGCGTGCGGCAGGACGGAACGATGGAAGACGGCATCGCGGCGCAGGCCGTGCGCATCTTCGAGAACATCAACATCCTGTTGCGCGAAGCCGACATGGACATGAGCCATGTCGTGAAGATCATCAGCTATCTCGTCGATGTGGCGGAGCAGCCGGCCTATGCCAAGGCGCGGGCGCCCTATCTCGGCAACGCGCGGCCGGCGATGACGCTGCTTAGCGTCGCCCAGCTCGCGCATCCGACGCTTCGCCTTGAAGTCGAGGTGATCGCGGCGAAGCACGACTGAGCGCGGGGCCGGGGAGTGATGCCGTGATGCGACCGACGGGGCGGCTGCCCGATCACGAATTCAAGAGCCAGCCGCTGTGGTGGGACGATGATCCGCCGTTCCCGGCCGGCGAGGGTCCCCTGCCGCATCGTTGCGATGTGGTCGTTGTCGGCGGCGGCTTCGCCGGCCTGTCGACGGCACGCGAGCTGGCGCGCAGCGGCAGCCGCGTCGTGGTGCTGGAGGCCGACAGCTTCGGATTCAACGCCAGCGCGCGCAACAGCGGCGGCATCAGTTTCGGGCTCGATCTCAACAAGGCGGCAAGCTGGCATCACTGGTCGGGCGGCAAGGCGCCGCCCGTGCCCGAGCTTGCGCGCGGCGCGGCCGAATCCGTTTCCTACATGGAAAAATTCATCGCCGAGAACGCGATCGATTGCGACTATCATCGCCGTGGCCGGCTCTCCTGTGCGCCGAGCCCGCGCCACTATGAAATCCTCTCCCGCCGGCTCGATGCCTTGAACCGGCTGTTCGACGCCGACGCCCACATGGTGCCGCGATCGGAGCAGCGGAGCGAAATCGGCTCCGACCGCTTCTTCGGCGCGATGGTGGTCAAGCGCTCGGGCCAGCTCAATCCAGCGAAGCTGCTCAAGGCGCTTGTCGCGCTTTGCCGCTCGAGCGGCGCGCAATTATTCAGCGACACGCTCGTGACAGGCATCGAGCGGCGTGCCGGCGGCTTCATGCTGACCACCGCGCGCGGCGCGATCCAGGCCGATTCCGTCGTGGTCGCCGTGAATGCGCAGGCCGCGCGGCTGTCGGCGGCGGGGCTTGCGAGCCGCATCGTGCCGGTGGCGAGCCACATCATCGTCACCGAGCCTCTGCCGGAAGAGGTCGCGAACGCGCTGCTGCCGAACCGCCGCACCGGCGCCGATGGCCGGCGCCTGCTGGCCTATTTCCGGCGCACGCCCGACGGCAATCGCTTTCTCTATGGCAGCCGCGCGTCCCCTTTCGATGTTTCGCCTGAGCAGGCAGCTGCCGTGCTGTACCGGCGGATGGTCGCAAGCTTTCCGCAGCTCGACGGATTCCGCATCCGGCACGCTTGGGGCTGCAAGGTCGGTTTCACCTTCGATGGGCTGCCGCATCTCGGCGAGAGCGACGGGCTGTACTACGTCATGGGGTGCAACGGCAACGGCGTCGCCATGATGAACTATCTCGGCTACCAGCTCGCGCGGAAGATGATCGAACGCAGTGGCCCGACATGCGTGTTCGACCAGCCGATCTTCCCGGGCCTGCCGCTTTATCGGGGTAACGCCTGGTTCCTGCCGCTGGTGTCCACGGCCTATGGGCTGCTCGATCGAAGCGATGCGCTGCGCGCGCGGCTTTCACAGGGGTGATGGCGTGGGCATGCAGACCTGGATGATCGGCAATACGTCGGTGACCCGCATCGAGGAGCAGGTGGGGCCGAACGACCTGCCGGCCGGCGCGTTCCTGCCGGACCTGAAGCGCGAGAAGTTCGCGCCGCATCTGCCCTGGCTGGTGCCGGTTCATTACGATCCCGCGACCGACAAGCTGATCACCAGCAACCATTCCTGGCTGATCCGCACCAACAGCCACACCATCCTGCTCGACAGCTGCGCCGGCAATCACAAGAACCGGCCGTGGCTGCCGCGCTTTCATCAGCTCAACGTGCCATTTCTCGAGCGGCTGCGCGCAGCCGGGGCCGCGCCCGAGGATATCGACATCGTGCTGTGCACTCATTTGCATGCCGATCACGTCGGCTGGAATACGCGGCTGGAGAACGGGCGCTGGGTTCCGACCTTCCCCCGGGCACGCTATCTGTTTTCCCGGATCGAGCAGCAGCATTGGGACCCTGAAATCGGCGACCGTCGCGCGAAGAATCCGGCCCGCGCTGAAATGTATGACGACAGCGTGCTGCCGGTGATCGCAAGCGGTCAGTCGGTGCTGCTCGACGGCGAGCATGCGATCGACGACCGTCTGCTGGTCGAGCCGGCGCCGGGTCACACGCCCGGCCATGTCGTGCTGCATCTGGCTGACGGCGAGGGCAGGGCGCTGTTCTGCGGCGACGTCTGCCACCATCCGATCCAGGTGCATGAGCCCGACTGGAATACGCGCTTCTGCGAAATTCCGGAGCAGGCCCGTGCGACGCGCAGGCAGGCGCTCGAGCACTGCGCCGAGCACGGCGCGCTGCTGTTTCCGACGCATTTTGCCGCGCCCCATGTCGCGCGCATCACGCACGCCGCGGGCGCCTTCGGCGTACAGTTCGTGCCGCCGCGATCGGGCGGCTGAACGGCCGGTCTATTTCGCGGCCTCGTATTTTCCGATCGCGACCTTCAGCTCGGCCGCGACCTGGGCGGGATCGGCGCCGGCCTCTTTCACCGACGCCGCCCATCGATCAAACAGCGGCGCGACCGATGCGCGCCATTCCGCAATCTGCGCCTCCGAAAGCTCGACGAATTCGTGACCCGGCTGCTGGCGCATGCGCTCGTGCCCGGCCGCCTCGAAATCGGTCCAGGGGCCCGCGACCTTCTCGGCCCATTCGGTGGTGCAGTGGTCGTCGACCACCTTTTTCTGCGCCGGCGACATCGCGTCATATTTCGCCTTGTTCATCACGGTGACGAACACGCTGGTATAGAGCGGAACGTCGAGATGATATTTGACCACCTTGTCGATCCCGAAATTGAACATCGAATTCCAGGGAAAGAAGATCGCGTCCGCCACGCCGCGCTCGATGGCGTCGCGCGATTCCGGCGCGGAGGCCTGCACGTTGGTGCCGCCGAGCAGCGTGACCATCTGGCCGACGGTGCTCTGCGCCGGCCGCACCTTGACGCCCTTCAGGTCGGACGGCGTGGTGATCTTGACGCGCGAATGCAGCGTGCCGGGATCGTGAATGAAGGCGAAGCAGAAATGCACGTCCTTCATCTCCTTCTCGGCATATTTGCGGTAGAACGCATCGATCGCCTGCGTGCCGCTGTGTCCGTCGCGGAAGGTGAAGGGGATCTGGCCGAGTGCGATGATCGGAAACCGGCCAGGCTGATAGCCGGGATTGACATAGGCGACGTCGACGATGCCGTCGCGCGCCATGTCGTAATGATCGAACGCCTTGCCGAGCTGCTCGGAGGGAAACACCGTCGAGGTGATGGTGCCGCCGGAGGCCTTCTGCATCGACTGCCCCCATGCCGTGTAGGCCGGCACCAGCGGCAGCGACGCCGGGATCCACAGCGAGATTTTCAGGTTGACCGGCTTGTCCTGCGCCATGGCTGGAAGGACCGACGACAGTGACAACAGCAAGGCAAGAACCGAACGTCGCATGAGGCGTCTCCAGCTAAGGCGGTTTCAAGTATCGAAGATGTCGGTCATCCTCTCAAGGCATGGCATCGCGGCGTCATCGGCCGCTATCGCGCGAGCAGCCGCAGCGCGTTGGTGCGTTCGATGGCGCGCAGCACGTCGGTGGGCAGGCCGAGCTCGGCCAGGCCCTTGACCGTCGCGGTCATGGTGGTTTCCGGCGCAAAGGGGTAGTCGCTGCCGAACAGCACCTGTTCGGGCGCGACCAGCTTGAGCAGCGCGCTGAACGCCAGCGCGTTGGCTGACAGGGCCGTGTCGAAGAACAGCCGCTTCAGCTCGAACATGACGCCATCGGGCACGGCGGCGCGGAATTCGGGACGCACCTCGAGGCGTGCGATCCGCTCGGCCAGGAACGGGATCGTGCCGCCGGCATGGGAGAAGATGAAGCGGATGTCGCGGCAGCGCGCGAACGTGCCGCCGAACAAGAGGCTGGTGACAGCCTTGGTCGTGTCGAACGGAAATTCGAGCGTGGCGGCGGGAACACCGATGCCGTGCATCGCGCAGCAGGGCGCCTCGGTCGGGTGAAAATAGACGACCGCCTTGCGGCGGTTGAGTTCGTCGAACACAGGCGCAAACAAGGTGTCGCCGGGATATTTTCCATCATAATTGGTCAGCAGGCCGATGCCGTCGGCCTTCAGCTCGTCGAGCGCATAGGCGATCTCGCGCAGGCTGCCCTCGACGTCGGGCAGCGGCAGGCTCGCGAACAGGCCGAAGCGGCCGGGATGGTCCTGCCGCATCTTGGCGGCATAGTCGTTGCATTCGCGCGTCAGGCGTCGTGTGGTCTCGACGTCGCCGAACCACAGGCCGGGCGCCGAGATCGAGGTGATCGACTTCTCGATGCCGTTGCGGTCCATCGCTTCGATCGACCGTTGCGGCGTCCAGTCCGGCGTCTTGCCGGCCACGATCAGCGGCCCGATGCGGTCGTCGCCGACCGTCCTCACATAGCCCGGGGGCAGAATATGATGGTGAACGTCAATGCGGTGCGCATGCATGGGCTGAAATGGTCCGGGCCGGAAATTTAAGGTGGAAGTTGAAATCGTCTGATTTCAGTGCAGGCTTTCATTGGCCCGGGACGAGCTGCGACGTCAGCTTTTGGGAATGTCGCGGCTGTGCCCTTGCAGGGAAGCAACCAGTTTGTTCGAGGCTTCGACCGCGCCCTTGCCGGCGTCGTTGCCCCAGATGAAGCGTGATAACTGTCCGCCGAGATAGGGATGCATGCCGAGATCGTACAGCGTGCGGAAGTCGCGCTCCTCGATCGCCTTGCGTTCTTCGGGCAGCAGCGGGTAGCGGTCGAGCACGGCGGCCTCGTTCTCCTTGAACTGCCTGCGCAGTTCGGGATCCCACTTCATGTCCTGCACGAGATCGTGCGCGGCGAGGTTCGGATTGAATTTTTCCCAGGCCATGGCGTCCTCAGTGCTTGGTGTCGAGGTCCCAGATCACGCCGCCGACGCCGCAGCGGAAGCTCGGCCAGCCGGTATAACCGAATGAGCGGCCGCGCCGCTCGCCGATCGCGGCCATGACGGGAAACCAGGAGAGCACCTCGGCCGTGCCGCCGGTGCCGGCCTCTTCCATGCGGTCGACGGTGATCTCCTTCAACAGCGCCTTGTGGTTGCCCGCGGCGCAGAGCTCGAGGAAGCGGCGGTCAAACTCCTCGTCGATCTTGTAGTATTTCACCCCGCCGGGCTCGTGGCTCAAGCCGCCGGATCCGAACAGGGCGACCCGCATCTCGGCGGGGAGGTCCTTCTCGATGAAATCGCGCAAGGCGTGGCCGACCTCGAAGCAGCGCTCGGCGTTCGGAAAAGGCGGCACCGTGCAGTTCTGCAGCACCGGCACCAGCGTGATGTCGGTCTGGTCCAGGTTGGTCATGGTGACCGGCACGGAGATGTTGTCGTCGAATTTCAGGTTCTCGTCGCGCACCGACATCTTCACGCCGCGGCGCGTCATGCCCTGGAACAGCGCTTTGGCGACGGCGGGATTGCCCTTTGCGGTATAGTTGCGGCAGCCGATCCATTCCTGGAACCATTCATGCGGCCCGCTATGCTCGGGCGCCGTGCCGATCAGGAAGTCGGGATAGAAGGTGATGCGGCTGTTGGCGAGGTGATCGTTGGCGAACACGATCAGGACATCCGGCTTCGCCGCGCGCAATTCCTTTGTGATCGCGGCGTAGGTGTCGGTGACGACCTTCCTGGAATCGTCCGGCGCCTTGTCGAACAAGCCGACGATCGCCGGCGCATGGGGCGCACCCGCGGCGAAAACGATCTGTGCCATGCGGCCTCCTGAGGTATTTCCAGGTTCGTTTTATATACATTGACCAAGATTATGCAATCGTCTTAATTGCATAAATTCCTACGAAGTGGCGCGAAGCGGCGGCGAGGTCCTTGTCCATGGTCTTGATCCAGCAGATTGTGAACGGGGTGATGCTCGGCAGCACCTATTCCCTGATCGCGATCGGTTACACGCTGGTGTTCGGCGTTCTGCACCTGGTGCATCTCGCGCACGGCGAGGTCTTCATGATCGGGGCCTTCGTCGGTCTTCAGGTCGTGCTGTTGGCCGGTGGCGGCGTCACGGCGGCGATTGCGGCGGCGGCTGTTTCAGCGGCGCTGGTCGGCGTCCTCGTCTATCTCCTTGCGATCAAGCCGATCAAGGCCCGCAAGGGCCATTTCCTCGCGCCCATGATCAGCACGATCGGTGCGGGCATCGTGCTGCAGGAACTGGCCACGCGCTTCTTCGGCGGCGAGCAGGTCGGTTTCCCCGTGCAGATGGAGAGCCACATCTGGCATCTCGGCGGCATCACGCTCACCTCGGTTCAACTCGTGATTCTCGCAGTCTCGCTCGGCCTGATGCTGGCGCTCCACCTGTTCGTGACGATGTCCCGCGTCGGCATGGCGATGCGGGCGACTGCCGAGAGCATGACGATCTCGCACACGCTCGGCATCCGCAGCGAGCGGATCATCGTCCTCACCTTCGCGATCGCGTCGGCGCTCGCTGGCGTCGCCGGCGTGCTGGTCGGCATGTCGTTCAATTCGATCTCACCCTATATGGGCGTCGACATGGGCATCAAGGGACTCGCCGCGATGCTGCTCGGCGGCCTCGGCAACGTCTATGGCGCGATGCTGGGCGGACTCGTGATCGGTGTCGTCGAGGTCATCAGCGTCGCCTATCTCGCTTCCTCCTATCGCGACGCCTTCGCTTTCTTCGTCATCATCGCCGTGCTGCTGTTGCGTCCGCGCGGCATCTTCGGCTCAACCGACCACGTCGAGGCGTAGGCCCCCCATATGGTGCTCGACCCCTATATCGAGTCGGTCCTCATCTTCACCGGGATCAACATCATCCTGGCGCTCAGCCTTTATCTGCCGGTCTCGGCGGGATTGCTGTCGCTGGGGCAGGGCGGCTTCATGGCGATCGGCGCCTATGCCTCGGCCTATCTGACGACCGAATTGCACTGGCCGTTCGCCGGCGCGCTGGTGAGTGGCGGTCTCGTGGCAGGCATCGTCGGGCTTCTTGTCGGCATCCCCTCGCTGCGCATCAAGGGCGTCTATCTCGTCATCATGACGCTGGGTTTTGGCGAGATCGTGCGCGTCTTCTTCCTGAATTTCGAGCCGACCGGCGCTGCATCAGGCCTCGGCGGCATCCCGACCTATACGACGCTGCCGGTGGTCGCGATCGTCGTGGCACTCACCCTGCTGCTGTGCTTTCAGCTTCGTGGCTCGCGCATCGGCCGCGCCATCGAAGCGGTGCGCGAGGACGAGCTTGCGGCCGAAGTGATCGGCATCAACCTGACGCGCATCAAGGTTGCGGTGTTTGGGCTCGGCGCCTTCGTCGCCGGCATCGGCGGCGGCCTGTTCGCCCACTACGCCACGTTCATCGATCCGGCCCAGTTCGCGTTTCAGCGCTCGGCGGAAATCTTCATCATGGTGGTGCTGGGCGGCATGGGCAATTTCGCCGGCGCGGCCCTGGGCGCGGTGGTGGTGACCGTCCTTCCCGAACTGCTGCGGCTCGGCAATGCGCAGGAGTGGCGCATGACCGTGTTCGGTGCGCTCCTGATCGCGATCATGATCGTCAGGCCCTGGGGCCTGCTCGGGGTGCGCCGATGACGGCCGGCCCCCTGCTGCAAACGCGCAACCTGAGCCGGCGCTTCGGCGGCTATGCGGCCGTCGCGAACGTCGACCTTGCGATCAGGCGCGGCACCATTCACGCCGTGATCGGTCCCAACGGTGCCGGCAAGACCACGCTGTTCAACCTGATCACGGGGGTCTTGCCGCCGAGCGAGGGCGAGGTCCTGATCGAGGGCGCGGACGTCTCGGGGTCGCGGCCGGATCGCATCGCACGACTCGGCGTGATCAGGACATTCCAGGGCGTGCGGCTGTTTTCGACCATGACCGCGCTCGAAAATGTCGAGGTCGGTCGGTTCTGCCGCACCCATGGCGGTTTTTTGGCAGCGCTCGCGCGAATACCCGGCGTCGCGACGCGTACCGAGACGGCCACCCGCAAGCGCGCCGAAGAACTCTTGGATCGTGTCGGGCTGTCGAAGCAGCGCCACATGCTCGCCGGCGAGCTCGCGCTCGCCGACCAGCGGCGGCTCGAAATCGCGCGCGCGCTCGCGGCCGATCCGAAGCTTCTGCTGCTCGATGAGCCGGTCGCTGGCATGAACCCGGTCGAGGTGCACGAGGCCGCCGAGTTGTTCAGGTCGCTCTGCCGGGAAGGCACGACGATCCTGATCACCGAGCATCACATGAGCCTGGTCATGGCGATCTCCGACGTCATCACCGTCATGAACTATGGTCGCAAGATCGCCGAGGGGTCGCCCGAAGAGGTCAGGCGTGATCCTGACGTGCTGACCGCCTATCTCGGCACGGAGGCCGCCGCATGATGCTGGCCGCTTCCGATATTCATGTCAGCTACGGCAAGATCAATGCCGTGAAGGGCGTTTCGGTCGAGATCGGGCACGGCGAGATCGTTGCGCTGATCGGTCCCAACGGCGCCGGCAAGAGCACGCTGCTGAAGGCCATCGCCGGCCTGTTGCCGGTCCGGCGCGGCAGCATCGTCTTCGATGGCGCCGAGCTCGCGGGTCGCCCGGCGGCCGAGGTGATGCGACGGGGGCTTGCTCTGGTGCTTGAGGGGCGCTCGACGCTCAAGCACATGACGGTCCGAGAGAACCTCGTTCTTGGCGCCTATGCGAGGGGCGACCACGCGGCGATCGCCGAGGATCTTGACCAGATGCTGACCCGCTTCCCGGTGCTGCGCGATCGGCTGAAGCAGCGCGCCGGCACGCTCTCGGGCGGCGAGCAGCAGATGCTGGTGATCGCGCGCGCCCTGATGTCGCGGCCGCGCCTTTTGATGCTGGACGAGCCTTCGCTGGGGCTCGCGCCGCTCGTGACCGCAAAAATCTTCGAGCTGATTCACGCGCTGAAATCGGTGGACAAGGTGACGGTGCTCCTGGTCGAGCAGAACGCCAACCAGGCGCTGCAACTCGCCGATCGCGCCTACGTGCTGGAAAATGGGGTCGTTGCGCTCGCGGGCAAGGACCTGGCGAACGATCCCCGCGTCCGCGAGGCTTATCTTGGAGTATGAACGATGAGCACCGACAAGCATTCGGCCGGCTATTCGATCTTCCGCGAAACCATGGCCGACATGACGTTTCCGGAGCTTGCAGATGCGGCGGCCAGGCGTGCTGTCGTGCTCTGGGGGTTGGGCGTGATCGAGCAGCACGGCCCGCATTTGCCGCTCGCGACCGACGTCTACATGCCCAGCGAATTGCTGCGGCGCGTGCGCAGGCTGCTCGCCGAGAAAGGCGTGAACAGCGTGATCATGCCGCCGTTCTACTGGGGCGTGAACCATGTCAGCGGCCTGTTTCCCGGCAGCTTCGTGGTCCGGCCCGAGATCATGGTCGAGCTGATGGTCGATCTGATCAAGAGCCTGAAGAAGGACAGCTTTGCAAGATTGTTCTGCGTCTCGGGCCACGGCGATGCGCTCCACAACCGCACCGTCCATGCCGGCATCAAGCGCGGTGCGGAGGAGTCCGGCGTGCAGGCGTATTTCGTCGGCGCGCCGTCCTTCTTCAAGCGGATCGGGATCGAGGCCGGCGATCCCCACGTCCTGCCGACCGACGGCGAGGTCGAGCGTCCCGGAAAATATTTCGACGTGCACGCGGGCAAATACGAGACCTCCTCGATGTGGGCCGTCTATCCGGGTCTGGTGAAGGACGAATTGCTGCCAGGCTTGAAGTCGACCGATTTCGTGCTCGATGACATCGCCGAATGGCGCAAGGGCGGCGAGCATGCGCTGCGCAAGACGCCGCAAGGCTATCTCGGCGATCCCGCGGCCTCTGACCGCGGCTTCGGCGAGCAGGTCATGGCTGATCACGCCGCGCTCGTGGCGGCTGCGATCGCCGACAAGGTGAGGGCCGCGCCATGAGCGCCCTCGACCCGAATCTCGTGCTTCACAATGGCCGCATCTACACGGTTGATGCCGCCGACAGCGTCGCCGAGGCGCTTGCGATCCGCGGCGACGAAATTCTGGCGGTTGGCCGCTCGCGCGATATTCTCGAGATGTGCGGGCGAAGCACCCGCGTGACCGACCTCCGAGGTCGCGCGGTGGTGCCCGGCTTCGTCGACGCCCATCCGCATCTCGACGATGTCGGCCTGCGCATGGTGCTGCCGTCCTTCGACAACCCGAAATCGATCGATGAGGTTCTCGGTGTCATCAAGGCCGAGGTCGCCAGGCGCAAGGCGGGCGAATGGATCGTGTTCAATCCGCTTGCCGGCGAGCCCGAGGCGTTTTCGTATCCGAAGGTGTTCGGCGAGGGCGGCTGGCCGACGCGGCACGATCTCGACAAGGTCTCGCCCGACAACCCTGTCTATATCCAGCCGCAATTGATGCTGGCGCCGGGTGCGGCGATCGCCAATTCGGCGGCGCTGCGTGCGGCGGGACTCGACCGCGGTGCGACCGCGCCCGAAGGCGTCGTCATCGGCAGGGATGCCGATGGCGAGCTGACCGGCGTCTTCCTCGACTACAATTTCCCGAAGGTGATGCCCGACACATTCGGCGGCTTCCACCCGGGGCGCGCCTTCTTTCCGATGATCCCGGCGATCAGCGAGGAGACCGTCTATCGCGGCATCGAGACCGCGATGGCCGCCTTCAACCGTGCCGGCGTCACCGCGATCTATGAAGGCCACGGCATCCCCAAGGGACCGCAGCGCGTCTATCTTGATCTGTGGGCGCGCAGGAAGCTGACGGTTCGCACCTATTTCGTGATCTCCTATCCGGTTGCGATCTATAACGATGCCGCGGCGCGCGACCGCCTGATCGCTGAGACCGCGCTCTATGCCGGCGGCGATGGCTTTGGCGACGATCTCCTGAAATTCGGCGGCCTCGGCTTCTCCTTCGACAGCGCAACCGCGATCGGCGCCTCGCTGATGCGTCAGCCTTATCTCGGCGCGCGCGGCTATCCCTGGACCGGCATCCAGCTCACCAGCGACGAGAACTTTCGCGACATCCTGTTTCGCGCCGCGCGCGCAGGCTTGCGGCTGCAGGTGCAATGCGCGGGCGGTGGTGCGATCGACAAGGTGCTCGGCATGTTCAGCGAGATCGATCACGAGACGCCGATCCGCGATCGGCGCTTCGTCATCGAGCATTGCCAGTTTCCGAGCGCGGAGAACATGGCGCTGTGCCGCGAGCTTGGAATCATCCCGACCAGCACCACCAACTTCCTCTGGAATTACGGCTCGGTCTATCTGCGCAGCTTCGGCGAGAAGATGGCGGCGGATGCGATCCCGTTCCGCACCTGGCTCGATGCCGGCGTGCTGGTGGCGCAATCGACCGACGGACGCCCGTACGATCCGATCTTCTCGTTCTGGCAGATGCTGGCGCGGCGCGACGGCGTCACAGGTCACGCGTTCGGCCTGCCCGGGCAGAAGCTGACCCGCAACGAGGCGCTGCGGCTCTACACGTATAACGCCGCGCGCGCGGCGTTCTGGGAGCATCGCATCGGCTCGCTCGGAGCCGGCAAGCTTGCCGATCTCGTCGTGCTCTCGGACGACATCATGACGATGCCGGAGGACGGTATTCGTGAAGCGCGGGTGCTGGCCACGCTGCTCGGCGGCGACGTGGTCCACGATACCGGATTGTTTGGATAAGACCGAAAGCGGCGGAGGCGACGATGACGAAGGCAATACTCGATACGGTCGAGCAGCGGCTCGATCCGGCCCATACGGCGGTGATGGTGATCGACATGCAGAACGATTTCTGCGCCGAGGGCGGCTACGTCGAGCGCGTCGTTGGCAAGGATGTCTCGGCCTGCCGCGCGGTGGTGGCGCCGATCATGGAGCTTGTCGTCGCCGCGCGCGATAGCAGCGTGCCGGTGTTCTGGATCAAGGCCAATTACGATCCGGATCGCCTGCCGGAAGGGATGCTCGCCAAGCAGCGCGAGAAGAGCGCGGAAATCTGCTGCGGCACGGGGAGCTGGGGCAGCGAATTCCATGGCGTGATCGCGGCCGCCGGCGAGGCCGTGATCGAGAAGAGCTGCTACAGCGCCTTCGTCGGTACCGAGGTCGAGCGACTGCTGCGCGAGCGCGGTATCCGCACGCTGGTCTTTGCCGGCGTACAGACCAATGTCTGCGTCGAGAGCAGCCTGCGCGACGCGGTCTGCCGCGGCTTCTACGCGGTGCTCGCCAGCGATTGCGTCGCCTCCCACACCCTGCCGCTGCACGAGGCCACCGTGAAAAATGTCCAGTTTCTGTTCGGCGACGTGCTCGATCGCCGCGCGATCACGACAGTCTGGTCGGCCGCCGCGCGGGCGAAGGCGTCGTGAGAAGGGTCGGCCGAGGGACCGAAAAGGTGGTGTATTTCAAGGCCTTCCGGCTAAATTGAAGGCGACAAGAATCGGTGGCTGCTATATTAGAGTTGAACCAAGGCTTTCGTGCCGAGAACAGATGATGACCAAGACGCACCTTCTCTGGGGACCGGCTCCCCGCCGCCAGATCGACGCGCCGAAGACGCTGGCCGACGAGGCCTATCAGCGTATCCACGACGACATCATTCGCGGCGAGTTCGCCCCCAACGACAAGCTGCAGCCGGACGCGCTGCGCGAGCGCTACAATATCGGCCTCAGCCCGGTGCGCGAGGCGCTGTCGCGGGTGGCGCTGGAAGGGCTGGCAGTGGCCGAGGGACAGCGCGGCTTCTTCGTCGCCCCGGCGACCCGCGCGGAGCTGCTCGACATCGCCGACCTCCGCATCAATTTTTCTGTGCTGTCGCTCGAGCGCTCGATCCGCAACGGCGGCGACGAGTGGGAGAACGCGGTCGTCACGACCTACTATCAGCTCAACAAGCTGGAAAATCAGGCGCACCGCGAGGCTGACACGTTCCACGACGAATGGGAACGGCGCAACCGCGCCTTTCACCAGGCGCTCGAATCCGGCTGCGGCTCGCCGTGGCTGCTGCACTTCTGCGATATCCTCTACGACCAGCTCGAGCGCTATCGCCGCCGCTTCGTCGTCTATACCGATATCGATCCGACGATCGCCGAGGAGCACAAGCAGATCAAGGAGCTCGCGCTGGCGCGCGACCTCGATGCCTGCAAGGTGCTGAAGCAGCATTTCGAGCACGCCGCGCGCGTGATCGGCGGCATGATGGAAAAGGCGGAAGGCGGCAAGGCCGCGCCGCCGGCGAAGAAGGAAAAGCCCGCCGCGCGCGCCAAGGAGAAGTCGGGCGCAAAGCGGACGCGCGCCCGCGTCGCCTGACGCAAGCTCATCCTCCCGAACGCGAGATTATCTGCCGGCGGTTTCCGCCGGCGCGTTCGGGTGTGCCCGAATGTCGCCGTGCACGCGTAATCAAAAAATCATGTTGTAATAAATTATTCGAAGAATAATATACTTTAGGACATTTGATATGGAGGAGGTTCGATGCGCACGTTCGCAGCATCGTTCGTGCGCGCCGCGTTGCAGGGCGCCGCGCTGTCGACAGCGGTAACGCTCGGGTGCGTCGCCGCGCTGCCCGCCTGGGCCGACTACAAGATCGGCATCCTGATGCCGCTGTCCGGCAAGGGCGCCTCCTACGGCCAGCACCAGGAAGTCGCCATGCAGATGGCGCTGGAGGATTTGCAGAAGGCTGCCAAGGGCGAGAAGATCGAGACCATCGTCTACGACACGCGCGGGGAGAACGCTGAGGCGATCAACCTCACCCGCAAGCTGATCTTCAACGACAAGGTGCTGGCGATCATCGGCCCGTTCTTCAGCGCGGAATGCGAGGTCGCGTTTCCGATCGCGGTACAGAACAAGACGCCGATCATCACCGCGTCGTCGGCCAAGCCCGGCATCGCCGCGAAGAACCGGCCGTGGGCGTTCCGCAACGCGCTGTCGTCGGACCAGATGAACGGCTATCTGCTCGACGTCTGGCTCAAACGCAACCCGGTCAAGTCGGTCGTCGTTCTCACCGACGTCAAGGACGCCTTCACCAAAGTCGACGGCAGCGTGGTGTTTCCCGCCGAGCTGAAGCAGAAGAACGTGCAGGTGCTCGACAACATCTCCTACCAGACCGGCGACATCGACTATTCGGCGCAGGTCACCAAGGCCAAGGGCCTCAATCCCGACGGCGTGCTGATTGCCGGCCTCTATAACGAAGGCGGCAACATCGTGCGCGAGATCCGCAAGCAGGGCATGAAGCAGCCGATCGTCGGCGCGCTCGGCATGTCGGAGCCGCGCTTCCTCGATATCGCGGGCTCGGCGGCCGACGGCACCACGGTGGTCAACCCGTTCTGGCCCGACGATCCCGATCCGAAGGTGCACGCCTGGGCGACCGAATACGAGAAGCGGGCCAAGGTGGCGCCGGGCAACACCGCGGCGCTGATGTACGACACCATCATGCTGGCGCGAACCTGCATCGAGAAATCCGGCGTGACCAACAAGCCGGACGATCTCGCCGCCGACCGCGAGCGGATCAAGGATTGCCTTGCGCAGGTGAAGAACGTGCCTGGCATTGCCGGCCCGATGTCGTTCAATGCCGACGGCGATGCCCAGCTGCTGCCGACCGTGCTGGTCGCCAAGGGTGGCAAGTGGGAGGCGATCAGGGATTAGCGAGCCTTCCCGCGCCGCTCACACCGAGCGGCTGTGCACGGGATCGAGCAGCCAGCGCGTTTCGCATCCCAGGGGATCGCGGGGGTCGGCGAGCCGCTGGACGGGCGAGCGCGCAGTATCCGGCAGCACCAGAAAATGCGTCTCGCGTCCGCGCGCCTGCAGGCTCGCATGATGCGCCAGCGCCTGCTGCCTGATCTCGCGGCGTTCGCGATGCACCGCCCAGATCGCGGCGAGACCATCGAGCGCGGCCAGTTGTTCCAAGATCGGTCGAACGGCGTCGTCGGCGAAAGCGTCGACGGTCACGAGGCCACAGCGCGCAGCCTTTAGTCCCTCGCGGCAGGCGAGCAGGACTGCCTTGCAGACGCTCGCCGCCGTATCCTGATCGGCGATGAAGATCGTCGGCCCCCAGTCGGCGGGCGAAGCCGATCCGCACTGCCTGACCGCCTCGACGATATCGGCAGCCGCATGCGCGCTGCCCGACGCGGTGCCGCAGCCGGCCTCCAGCACATTCCAGCCTTCGGAGACGTAGGCATCGATCAGGCCGGCGCCGCCGGTTTCGTTGCCGGGGCTCCAGACCCAGACCAGCAGGCGGTCGCTCGCCCGTTCGGAGCGCGTCAGCACCGGCGCGCCGACGAACGATGCCGTATGTTTCAAGGCGGTCCGCTTCATGGCTCAGCGCTCCGCGACCTGGACATGAACCGGGCTGCAGGTCGATCCGTTGACCGGCGCGATCACGTCCATCGGGCAATTCGACAGTGCGACGATGCAGTCGCAGATCGCCTCGAACTCGATGAAGTCGCCGGGCTTCGTCACGCCCGGCTCGATCACCCAATGACCTCTCCCGCAGTCGTGGTAGTAGTTCATGAACAGGTCCATCGTGTCGGGGATGTCTTCGGGCAACAGGGCGAACGGGGCCATCAGATCGGCGATCACCTCGTGGCAGCCGCGGCGGCCGGGATGGCCGTAGTATTCGTAAAGCTCGCGGTTGCACATCCGGTGGTGCACGTCGTGCACGCCGACGCGCATCGCGCTGTCGGCGGTGATCTTCATCAAGGGCGTGCAGATCGTCGACAACAGGATGTCGCCGGGCACGAGCTTGTCGCGTGGCACGAACTTTTGTCCCGGTGCGGGCTTGTAGCGCGTGCGCGAATAGGAGGTCGAGAGCTTGTCGCGCGGATTGGCGCGGTTGAACACGGCCATGTCGACCACCTGCAGTCCCGCGAGGTCGGTGATGCGCAGGATCTCGCCCGGCGCGACGAAGGCGAGGCAGCCGGTCTTGGCGGGAAGGATGTAGTCGTAGACCAGCCGATCGGCTGTGAGCACGTCGTTTCCTTGCCTCATCGGATGAGACTCCTGTGGCCAGACGCCAGATGCAGCTCGGCGACCTTCACGCCCTGCGAGACGCCGGAGCGATGGCGCGCGAAGATCTCCATGTCGTGGCCGGGCAGGAGCCGCGCGAGGTCGTCGCCGGCCACCTGCTTGATGCGCTCAATGGCCTCGATCATGGTCCAGGGGTTGCCCTGCAGGTAGCCCGGCGGCCACATCCGTTCGGCGCAGAAATAGGAGTAGCAGACGTCGCCTGCGAGCGCGAAGGCGCCGGCCGACGTCTCGACCTCGAGCCACTGGATGCCGAAACTATGGGTGTCGCGCGCGAGGCGGCAAATGATGCCGTCGGCAAGCCGATGGTCGCCGTCGAGGAAGGTCACGCGCCCCTGCGCGATCGCCGCGTCCAGCGCGCGAAAGTTGTCCGCGTCGAGCGAGGAGAAGACCCAGCGGTCCTTGGTGACTCCACCGGAGCCGTAACGGGCCAGCACCTGTTTCCAGCTCTCATATTCATGGCGCTGCACGAAGATGCGCGCATTGGGAAAGGCGTCGAGATTGCCGGCATGGTCGAAATGCAGATGCGTCAGCAGCAGTGTGTCGATCTCGCTTGCGGCGAGGCCGTGACGGACAAGGATTTCGTCGCTGCGCACGAAATCCTTGAAGCCAGGGCCGGTCATCGACGCGCCCGAGGCAAAGCCGGTGTCGACCAGGATGCGCTCGCCGCCTGACGATTGCAGCAGCGAGAAGATCATGGGAACGGCCGTGGTGCCCTGATTGCTCGCGACCGGCGTGCCGCGCACGAAGTCGAGCGGCAGACGTCCTTCCGCAAACTGAAAAGTCCAGATGCTCCAGTCGATCATGATCTGCTTTGTCTCGTTGCGGCCTCAAAACAAACCGCTGTCGTGGACAGGCTTGCCGCCGAGCAGGGTCGTCAGCACTTTCGTCTCGGGGATGCGGTCCTCGTCGATCACCATGATGTCCTGCGACAGGATCGCGATGTCGGCGAGCTTGCCGGGCTCGATCGAACCTGTGCGGTGCTCCCAGAATGCGGCATAGGCGGCGTTATAGGTTGCCATCCGCAGCGCCTCATTTCGGGTGATTTTCTGGCGGGGCAGGCCGAAGGTGTGGCCGGTGACGCCGCCCTTGCGCGCCAGGCTCTGCCACAAGGTGAAAATCGGGTCATAAGGCCGGCCGTCGGTCGATTGCGAGATCATCACGCCGCCATCGATCCAGTCGCGCAACGGCACGGCATCGGCCGCCATCCTCTCGCCGAAGCTGCGCAGATAGACGCTGTCGTAGTTCCACAGGAAGTTGGTGGTCGTGGTTGCGACCACGCCGAGGCGGCGGCAGGTCGCCATGTTCTCGGCGGTCGGAAACTGGCAATGCTCGATCGCCCAGCGCTTGCCGAGAATCGGGATTTCGCGGTCGATGGTCTCGAACATCGCCAGCACCTTGTCGATCGCGCCGCCGCCGGCGCACTGCACCTGGACGCGAAGGTTGGCGCGCGCCGCGCGGAACAGGCCGTCGAGAAAGGCTTCATCAGGGGTATGCTGCACGCCAGTCCAGGCATAGCCGCGGGCGCCGACATAGGGCTCGCGCATCAGGCAGGCGCCGATCGCGGTCGCGCTGTCGAAGGAATAGCCGAGCCCGCCGAAGCGCAATAAATCGTCGCCGAAACCTTCGCCCGCGGCATAAAGCGCGGTCTCGTCGATCAGCCTCTGTCCCTTCCCGGTATCGAGAAAGAACGGCTGCGGAAAGGCAACCACGAAGTAGGTGCGCACTGACAATTTGCGGCGCTGCCAGAGATCGACATAGGCGATCTGCTGCGGCTTCGGAATGCCGTGGCCTTCATAGATCGCGGTGACGCCGGCGCGGTTGAAGGCGTGCATGCCGGCTTCGACGGCGCGGTTCATGTATGCCTGATCCATCGCGGGGATCATCGGGAACAGCGCACGCTTGCCGCGGATGGTGCCGTAGGTGTCGGGCATCACCTTGGGAAAATTGAAGTCGCGGAAGATGCCGGTCGGCTGGCCCTTGTCATCGAGATCGATCTCGACACCGGCCGGCACCTCGGTTGCGGCCGTGATGCCGGCGAGCCGGATCGCGGCGGAATTGGCGATGGCAAAGCCCGGCGCGATCAGCCCGGGCGGCTCGATATAAACGGGGTTGTCCGGCGCGACCTTGTCGAGATCGGTGCGATCGGGCCAGCGGCCTTCGCGCAGTGCGGCCGGAAAGGCGAAGGCCTCGGGCTCGCTTGCGATCGGATTGCAGACGATCCATTCCCCGCGCTTGCGCTGTGCGACCTCGCGCTCGAGCACTGCCAGCACGTCGTCGATCGACTTCGCGCCGTCGAACGAGGGCTTCAGGAAGCGGATGCCGACGCCATCCATGTGCGGATGGCCGTCAAAGAAGCCCGGCACCGCGGCGCGACCATCGAGATCGACCTTGCGCGTGCCTGGCCCTGCGAGATCGAGCATGTCCTTGGATGAGCCGACGGCCAGAATCGTGTCGCCGCGGATCGCCACGGCTTCGGCAACCCGGTCCTTTGCGTCGACGGTATGGATGCGGCCGTTGTGGAGAATGGTGTCGGGATGGATCATGCACAGACCATGGCCGGCCGAGGGGGCCATGGCCGCAAAACCGGCCCGGCGACTTATCTTTGCTTTATTAAACAGATGGGATTTATGAAATCAATAGATTTTATGACGTGATTTGGCTATAGAAATCCCACCAGGAATTGAAGGCCGGGAAGCCATGAACCAAGCCATATCCGGGGTAGGAACCGCCCATCCGCTGCTCTCCAACTTCATCGACGGGCGCTTTGTCGACGCAGGCACGCGCACCTTCGAGAACCGCAATCCGGTCAATGGCGATCTGGTCAATCTCGTTCGCGAGGCGGATGCGTCCGCGGTCGACGCGGCGGTGGCTGCCGCGCGCCGCGCGCTGAAAGGACCGTGGGGACGGACCAGCGAGCAGGAGCGGGCGGTCCTGCTGCGCAAGGTCGCCGACGGCATCATGCGCCGGTTCGACGAATTCCTCGCCGCCGAGGTCCGCGACACCGGCAAGCCGGCCTCGCTCGCCTCGCATATCGACATCCCCAGGGGGGCGGCCAATTTCAACGTCTTTGCCGATCAGATCCTGACGCTCTCGACCGAGACGTTCCGGATGGCGACGCCTGATGGCGCGGGTGCACTCAACTACGCGATCCGCGTGCCGCGCGGCGTCATTGCCGTGGTCTGTCCGTGGAATCTGCCGCTGCTCCTGATGACCTGGAAGGTTGCGCCGGCGCTCGCCTGCGGCAACGCCGTCGTCGTGAAGCCGTCGGAGGAAACGCCGACCACCGCGACGCTGCTCGGCGAGGTGATGAACGAGGCCGGCATCCCGCAAGGCGTCTACAACGTCGTCCATGGTTTTGGGCCCGGCAGCACCGGTGAATTCCTGACCCGGCATCCCGGCGTCGACGGCATCACCTTCACCGGCGAGACCGCGACCGGGACTGCGATCATGAAAGCGGCGGCCGAGCATGTGCGCCCGGTGTCATTCGAATTGGGCGGCAAGAACGCTGCGGTCGTGTTCGCCGACTGCAACCTCGACAAGGCGATCGAAGGCACGATGCGCTCGGTGTTCGCCAATTGCGGCCAGGTCTGCCTCGGCACGGAGCGAGTCTATGTCGAGCGGCCGATCTTCGATGCCTTTGTCGAAAGGCTCAAAGCGGCGGCCGCGAAGCTGAAGCTCGGCGATCCCTTTGACAAGGCCACCACCATGGGGCCGCTGATCAGCCAGGAGCACCGCCGCAAGGTGCTGTCGTTCTACGACAAGGCGAAAGCAGCGGGCGCCAATGTCGTGATCGGCGGCGGCGCGCCGAAACTGGATGCGCCGTTCGCCGAAGGCTCCTTCATCGAGCCGACGATCTGGACCGGACTGCCGGAAACCTCGTCGGTCGTCCGCGACGAGATCTTTGGCCCCTGCTGTCATATCGCGCCGTTCGACAGCGAGGAGGAGGCGGTCACGCGCGCCAACGACAGCCGCTATGGACTGGCGACCTCGATCTGGACCGAGAATCTGACGCGGGCGCACCGCGTCGCCGCGCAAATCGAGGTCGGCATCACCTGGGTGAATTCCTGGTTCCTGCGCGACCTCAGAACGCCGTTCGGCGGCTCCAAGCAGTCCGGCATCGGGCGCGAGGGCGGCGTCCACTCCATGGAGTTCTACACCGAGCTCCGCAACGTTTGCATCAAGCTCTGATCAAGGAAGAGGACTCCCATGCTGACCGAGAAAGAACGCGCCCAGGCCGCCGATATCCTGATGGAGGCCGAGCGGACGCGCAAACCGGCGCTGCAGCTTTCAAAAACCTTTGCGAATATCGAGGTCGAGGATTCCTATGCGATCCAGAGCGAGGTGACCCGGCGCAAGATCGCGCAGGGGCGCCGCCTGATCGGTCACAAGGTCGGCCTGACATCGAAGGCGATGCAGGCGTCCTCGCAGATCGACGAACCCGACTACGGCCATCTGCTCGATGACATGATGCTGGCTGATGGTGCGAAGGTGCCGCATGCCAATTACTGCGTGCCGCGCGTCGAGCCGGAGCTCGCCTTCGTGCTGGGAAGCCCGTTGAAGGGGCCCGGCGTCGGGCTGCTCGACGTGCTGCGCGCGACCGAATATGTCGTGCCCGCGATCGAGATCATCGACGCGCGGGTGCAGAACCCGCGCAAGATCATGGATACGGTCGCCGACAACGGGGCTGCCGCCGGCATCATCCTCGGCGGCCGCCCGGTGAAGCCGACCGAGGTCGACCTGCGCTGGGTCGGTGCGATCTTTTATCGCAACTCCGAGATCGAGGAGACCGGGCTTGCCGCCGGTGTGCTCGGCCACCCCGCGATGGGCATCGCCTGGCTTGCCAACAAGGTCGGACGTTTCGGCACCGTGCTCGAACCGGGCCACATCATGCTGTCCGGCTCATTCACAAGGCCGGTCTGGGCCGATAAAGGTGATACGTTGCACGCCGACTTCGGGCCGCTGGGCGCCGTGGCCGTGCAGTTCACCTAAAGGGATGAGGAATGCAGACCCCGCAGAATACATTCAAGCGCCGCCTGCTGGCCGGCGAATTGCAGATCGGCCTGTGGTGCAGCCTCGGCAGCAATATCGCGGCCGAGATCATCGGCGATGCCGGGTTCGACTGGGTGCTGCTCGACACCGAACATGCGCCGAACGAGCCGCCTGACGTGCTGGCCCAGCTCCAGGCCTTCGCGGTCGGCACCGCGCAGGTGGTGGTGCGCCCGGCCTGGAACGACGCGGTCCTGATCAAGCGGCTGCTCGACATCGGCGCGCAGACCCTGCTCATTCCCTTCGTGCAGAACGCCGAGGAGGCGCGGCGCGCGGTCGCGGCCTGCCGCTATCCGCCGGCCGGCATCCGCGGCATCACGACCGGCGGCCGCGCTGCCCGCTTTGGCCGCGCCACCTCGTATTTGAAGGAAGCGGACCAGCAGGTCTGTGTTCTCGTGCAGGCGGAAACGCTCGGCGCGATCGACCGCATCCCGGAGATCGCCGCGGTCGACGGCGTCGACGGCATCTTCGTCGGACCGTCCGATCTCAGCGCGTCGATGGGCCACATCGGCAATCCGCTGCATCCGGACGTGCAGCGTGCCATCGAAGTGGCGGCGCGGCGAATCCACGACGCCGGCAAGGTTTCCGGCATCCTGACGCCGGTCGAAGCGGATGCGCGGCGCTATATCGAGTGGGGCTATCGCTTCGCCGCCGTCGGCACCGACATCGGGCTGCTCGCGAAAAGCACGGACGCGCTTGCCGCCGCTTTCAGGAAGAAGTGAAGGGCATGGCATCGGACGCGGACAACAGGTTGAATATCGCAACGAACCGGCTTTGACCCGATGCAGGCGGCAGCCTGCGGGTGAACCGGTTCTTGAAATGAGGAGATGACAATGCAGCAGCTTCCGGTCGTGAAACTCCAGGAGATCGCCAAAGAACTCGCCGAGAGCGGCAAGCGCGTGAAGGTGCTTTGGCAGGAGCCGGGTTCGCTCGCCTTCGTCGCCCGCGGCCGCGAATACCGCAGCGAATTCCACATCAACGGCAGCGACGAAGTCACCTACATGATCAAGGGGACGATGAACCTGCATTACCGCACCCCGGAGGGGAAGGAAGAGATCTGCGTGATCCCGGAAGGCTCGACCAATTGGATGCCGCCCGGCGTGCCGCATTCGCCGCGCTTTCCGCCCGACGCCTTTGCGCTGATCATCGAGCGCCAGCGCCACGCCGACGAAATCGACAAGTTCCACTGGTACTGCCAGAGCTGCGGCAACTTCCTGCACGAGGAAACCTTCGTGGTCAGCGACTATCGCGCCGACCCGGTGTCGCAGGCCTACAAGCGCTTCTTCGACAACGAGGACGCGCGCACCTGCAAGAAATGCGGCACGGTGATGCCGAATGCGCTAGTACCCGCTTCCCGAAGTTCGTGAAATCGTCTCGGCTTGCTCGCAAACGAACTTCGGGAAGCAAAGGGTACTAGCAAATTCATAATTCTAGTACCGCTTTCGATTTGAAGTCCGCATTGCTAATGTCTGGGAGCCCGTGCGCGGACTTCAAATCGGCGGTACTAGCGCCGGCACCGAAGGCGTCCTGAGAGGAGAAGGAACGGCAATGCCCAAGAAATTCGTCACCTCGGCCAACGCACCGACCACGGGCTTTACCGATCTGCAGAAGCCGCCGCCGATCGCGCAGGCGATCCGCTTCGGCAACATGCTGTTCGTCTCGGGGCAGGGGCCGCTCGATCCCGCGACCAAGACGGTGGTGGAAGGCGACATCGAGGTTCAGACGCGCCGCACGCTGGACAATCTGCTCAGCGTGCTGGAGGCCGGCGGCGCCACGCTCGCCAACGTGGTCAACATGCGCGTGATCCTGCGCGACGTCGCCGACTTCCCGCGCTTCAACGAGGTGTTCCGCAGCTATTTCGAGAACGACCGCGTGACGCGGACCTGCGTCGGCGGCACCCCGCACCGCAAGGGTGTCAACGTCGAGATCGACTGCATCGCGATGTTCGATTGAGGGCGGAACGCGACGGCCGCACCCAAAGGCCAAGCCTCCAATAAGATCAGTGATTTTTCGAGCTCGTCATGCCCGGCCTTGTGCCGGGCATCCACGTCCTCGCGTTGTTTTCGGCAGAAAAGACGTGGATGGCCGGGACGAGCCCGGCCATGACGAAACGCGGCCGGTTCCGAGTCGCACTCACGCAATCCCCATATAGGTCTGCTGGACCATCGGGTTGACCGACAGCTCCTCGGTCGGCCCAGAGATCCTGACGCGGCCGGAATCGACGACGACGCCGCGGCTGGTCAGCTCGAAGGCGGTCGCGACATCCTGCTCCACCAGCAGCAGCGACAGGCCTTCCGCCATGATCTGGCGTAACGCCGCGCCGAGGTGATCGACGATCTTCGGCGCCAGCCCCAGCGACAGCTCGTCGATCATCAGAAGTTTGGGAGCGCTCATGATGCCGCGCGCGATCGCGCACATCTGCTGCTCGCCGCCCGACAGCGTGCCCGCGGCCTGATAGCGGCGCTCGGCCAGGATCGGAAACAGCGTCAGCATGCGGTCGAGGTCGTGCCGGATCGCGGCGCGGTCGCTGCGCAGATAGGCGCCGGTCAGGAGGTTGTCGACCACGTTCATCGGCCCGAACAGGCGGCGTCCCTCCGGCACATGCACGATGCCGTGGCCCAGGATCTGCCGCGGAGTCCGGTTGGTGATGTCCTCGCCCTGGAATTCGATCCGCCCGGCGCGGGCGCGCAGGAGGCCGGAGAGCGTGCGCAGCAGCGTGCTCTTTCCCGCGCCGTTCGAGCCGACCAGGCAGACCGCTTCGCCTTCGCCGACGTGAAGGTCGATCCCCCACAGAACCTGGACATCGCCGTAGCCGGACGTGAGATTGCTGACGCTGAGCAGTGGCGCGGTCATTGACGCACCATCTGCCGTTCGGCGAAGCGGGAGCCGAGATAGGCCTCGATCACGCGGGGATCGCGGATCACGTCGGCGGCGGGATCGTCGGCGATCAGCTCGCCATGATGCAGGACGATGATGCGGCTGCACAGGCCGGTCACGACTTTCAGGAGGTGCTCGATGATGACGATCGAGATGCCGCGCGCGGCAATCGCACGGATCAGGCCGAGCGCCTGCTCGATCTCGGCCGAGTTCAGCCCGGCGTTGACCTCGTCGAGCAGCAGGATATGCGGGTTCATGGCGAGGCCCTTGGCGAGCTCGAGCCGCTTGCGAAAGGCGAGCGTCAGTTGCTCGGCGGGGCGGTCGGCGAGCACCGCAAGGCCGGTGAAGGCGAGATGCTCCATCGCTACCTTGCGCGCTTCCTCCATGGACTTGATGCCGGCGGCAAACATCGCGCCCGCCATCACGTTTTCGACCACAGTCATCGCGGGGAAAGGCTGCACCACCTGGAAGGTGCGGGCGATGCCGCGCGCCGAGATCTGGAACGGCTTCAGATGCTGAATGGGCTCGCCCTTGTGCAGGATTTCGCCGGAGCTTGCCGGATGCACGCCGGTGATGATGTTGACCAGCGTGCTCTTTCCGGCGCCGTTCGGGCCGATCAGCCCGACGATCTGGCCGGGCTCGAGCTTGAGCGAGACATTATGGATGGCGCGCACGCCGCCGAAGGAGCGGCAGACGTTCCTGAGTTCGAGCAAGGCCGTCATGCCGCAGCCGCCTTGCGCCAGAGGTCGCGGATGCCGAACGACGACAGGCCGGATGGCAGGAACAGGATCAGCACCACGATCAGGAAGCCGAGCACGCCGGTGTGGAGCTGGAGGAAGTTGCGCCAGACGATCTCGTCGAGCACGAGGAAGGCGACCGCCCCGATGACGGGTCCGAATACCGTTCCCATGCCGCCGAGCAGAGCCATGATGATCGGCTTGATCGAGAACAGCACGTCGTAGACGTCGGACGGCTCGATATAGCCGGTCCATGACGCGTAGATCGCGCCGGCCGCGGAGGCAAAGGCGCCCGACAGCGTGAACGCGATGATCTTGTAGCGGGTGGTGTCGATCCCGACGATGTTGGCGGCGTCTTCGTTCTGGCGGATGCAGTTCAGCGCGAAGCCGAGCCGGTTATGCGCGATCACGTAGGTCGTGGCCAGGGTCAGCATCGCGAGGGCGAGCATCACATAGAAGAAGAACACGGCAAGCGCGGTCGGCGACCAGCCGAAGAACGGCAGGTTCAGCCCCATGCCGCCGCCGGTCAGGCTGGTCCAGCCGTTGGTGAGCTCGCGCAGCACCTCGGCGATGACGAGCGTTGCGATCGCAAAGGCGTGACCGCGCAGGCGCAGCAGCACGAATCCGAGCACGAGCGCAAACAGCGTGCCGACGGCGACCGCGAATATCCAGGCCAGCGCAACCGGAACGCCGTTCGCCTGCACCACCGCGCCCGAATAGGCGCCAAGGCCGAAGAAGGCGGCGATGCCGAACAGCGGGTAGCCGGCGAAGCCGCCGACCACGTTCCAGGCCATCGTCAGCACCGCATACATCGATGCGATGGTCGCGAGCCGGAGGATATAATTGTTGCCGAGCAGCGGCAGCGCCAGCAGGGCCACGACGGCGATCAACAGCGAGATGCGTTGCGGTGTTGTCATCAAAACCCCTTGACGCCCAGAAGGCCGTGCGGGCGGACCAGGAGGAGGATGATCAGCACCACGAAGGCCAGCGTCAGCGCGTATTCGGATCCGAACAGCACCGCGCCAAAACTTTCCAACAGTCCGAACGCGAGGCCGCCGACCGCGGCCCCCGGCACGCTGCCGACGCCGCCGAGCACGCAGATGACGAAGGCCTTGCTGAGAAACAGCGGGCCCGAGAGCGGGGCGATCGGAAAGGACACGCTGAGCAGGCTGCCGGCGGCGCCCGCCAGCGCCGCGCCCAGCGCAAAGGTCACCGCATAGGTCCTGGTCACGTCGATGCCCATCAACAGCGCCGCCTCGCGATCGAAACGCACCGCGACGATGGCGCGGCCGATCGAGGTCAGCCGCAGCACGAGCCAGAGCAGCAGGATGAGCAGGAAGGCGATCAGTGTCGACAGCGCGCGGTCGAGCGGGATGAACACGTTGCCGAACTGCGCGATGCCGAGCGAATTCTGCAGGATGACCTTGCGGTAGTCGGCCGAGAACGAAACCAGCATGGCATTGTTCATCATCAGCTCGAGGCCGAAGGTCAGGATCAGCGTCACCAGCACGGAGCGGGCCACCACGCGGTTGATGACGAAGAACTGGACCACATAGCCGATCGCGCCGAGCACGAGGCCGGAGGTGATGATGGACAGGAACGGGTGGATGCCGAGCACCGTGTAGGAAAAGTAGGCGATATAGAAGCCGAACACGATGAACGAGCCGTGCAGCAGGTTGATGATGCTGAGCACGCCCCAGACCAGCGAAAAGCCGGCGGCTATGCAGGCATAGAGGCCGCCGAGGATCAGCCCGTTGGCAAGGTATTGGAAGAAGATCATCCGCCTGTGATGCCTGACGTTCGGTTTCGCCTGGACGAGGCCGACCGACCGCCGTCCTCGCCCCGTGCCTGGTTGATGGAAGTCGCCAATCCCCGCTTGGCGAAGCCTGCTACTTCTTGTCGAAACGGATCGGGGCCTGCGCGATCTCGGGCGGATCGACGACCACGGGTTTGCCGTCCTGGACCTGCATCGTCGGCGGCTTCAGCGAGTTGATCTGGCCGGTCGGCCCGAACTTGACGCGGCCGAAGAACGTCTGCACGTCCATGGTCGCCAGCTGGTCGCGTACCCTGGCCTTGTCGACGGTGCCGGCCTTGTTGACGGCGATCGCCAGCACGACGCCACAGGCGGCGCCTGCGGCCACTGAATAGTCGGGATAGGTGTTGTTGTAGTTCTTGCGGAACAGCTGCTCGAAATTCTCCGCCGAGCCGAACACGTCTTCGCCCTTGAACTTGGCCGCGACGTCCCACCAGGACGCCGTCACGACGTTCTCCGAAAGCTTGCCGGTGCCGGCGATGAATTCCGGCGTGGTCGGGCCGACCAGCATCGCGGTGAGCTGGGCGCGGACGCCAAGCTCCTCCATCTGCTTGCGGATCAGGATGTTGTCGTTGACGTAGCCGGTCGCATAGATCAGGTCCGGATTGCTGGAGCGAACTTGCGTCAGCGCAGAGCTGAAATCGACGGTGCCGATCGGGAATTTCTGGTCGGAGACGATCTCGAGCCCTTTCTCCTTGGCGTATTTGATCAGCTCCTCCGCGATCGCGAGCGGGAACAGGTCGTTGCGCGCCAGCACGGCGACGCGCTTGATGCTCGGGTTCTTCGCGATCAGCAGGTCGATCAGAGGCCGCGTCACCGTGTCGTTCGGCGTGTACATGCCGAACAGGTATTTGAAGCCCTGGTCGTAGACCTGGGCGGAGGCGGCTTGCGCCGCGATCATCGGCACGCCGTATTTCTCGGTGATCGCGCTCACCGCCTTGGTGGCGCCGGAGCCGAACGGAGCGAAGATCGCATCGACCTTGCCCTCGGTGATCATCAGCTCGGCGGACTGTACCGCGCGCGGCGTGTTGGACTGGTAGTCGGAATAGTCGATCTCGACCTTGTAGGTGTCGCTGCCGGCCTTGATGCCGCCGGCCTCGTTCTGGGTCTTGGCCCAGAGATCATAGCCTGCCTTCATGCGCAGGCCTTCGGGCGCGAGCCCGCCGGTCAGCGGCAGCGGCGCGCCGATCTTGAGGATCTTGTCCGCGGCATGGGCGGCGTGATCGGCGCCGCTCAGCAAGAAAGCGGCGGTGGCCATGGCAAGGCTTGCGGTCTTCATTCCCGACATCCGGTCCCTCCGAATTCCAGCGGTGTAATGCATCAAGTCACGGGGCCGTGCAGCCAGCGGCCGCCGACCATGGTGGCCTCGCAGCTCATGTCGAGCAAGGCTTCCGCGCTCGCGGTCAGCGGATTGCCCGACAGCACAGCGATGTCGGCAAAGTATCCCGGCAGGAGGGGGCCCTTGCGATCTTCCTCGAAGGTCAGCCACGCGCCGTTCACGGTCAGAAGGCGCAGCGCGGCCTCGTTGGAGAGCACCCCGCGCGCGCCCATGGTACGGCCGGAGCGGCGGTCCTGCCGCGTCAGCATCACCCACATGCAGAACAGGGGATCGTTCGGCACGGCGTCGGTCGCCGCCGACACCGGCACGCCGAGCTCGATCAGCCGCCGCGCCGGCGACAGCAGGTCGAGCTCTTGCCCGTCGAGGCCGGCGAAGACGTGGCCGACCTTCCAGAGATAATGCGCGGGGATCAGCGTGACCGCGATCCCCATTGTCTTGATCGCCTGCAGGTCGCGCTCATTGGCCTTGCTGATGTGCTCGACCACCCAGCGCCGCGCGCCGATCGGATAGTGTTTTGCGACGCGCTCGAGGATCGGGACCACCTCGTGCAGTCTGTCGGAAGCGAGCGTGTGCAGGCGCAGATTGTATCGGCCCGCCAGCATGCACAGCGCTTCGAAATCCGAAGGCGTGTTGACGCTCGGCAGGCCGCCGCCCCAGCCGACGTCGCCCATGTCCTTGCGCAGGAGGTCGTTGAATTGCGGATTGCCGCCATAGCCGACGAAGACGCCCGATATCTTCAGCGTGTCGTCGCCGAAGCCGCGGCCGCGCGCGAAGGGGAGCCAGTGCCGCATGGCGTATTCGGCTTCCGCGGTGCCGAGCCAGGCCGGGCTCATCACCAGCGAGCTGCGCAGCGAGAGCTCATTGCGCTCCCAGAGCTGGCGAAAGCTCGCGACCACGTCGGGCGCGCAGCCGTGCCCCTCATAGACGCTGGTCGTGCCTTTCTCATGATAGATCGGCAGCGAGCGGCGCAGGCCCTCGATGCGGTCGTCGAGCGAGAAGCGCGGCACAGCCTTCAACAGGTCCGGCTCCGCCATTCGCGTGTAGTTGTGCTCGATGATCACGCCGGTCGGCTCGCCGGCATCGTCATGGACGATCTCGACTCCGTCGACGCGCGGGCGCGTGTTGCGGTCGATGCCGTTGAGCTTCAGCGCGAGGCTGTTGAGGATCATGAAACAGGGCGGCTCGCCCCAATAGCCGCTCGGGCCGGAAATATAGACGGGATTGTCGGGCGCGACGCGGTCGAGCTCGTGCCGGTTTGGCAGGCGACGCTCGGCGAGGAACTTGTCGGCCTCCCAGTAGAAGGGCGGCTCGCCGATCGGCATGGTGACGATCCACTCGCCGGGTTTTTTCTGCGCGGCGAGCTTGCCGATGCGCTCAAGCACGTCGGCGATCGATCGCGCGCCTTCCAGCGACGGGCGGATGGTCTTCAAGCCCAGGCTGTCGGAATGGGCGTGGGTGTCGTTGAAGCCGGGGATCAGCGTGCGCGCGCCGAAATCGTGCAGCTGCGTCGTCGGCCCGCGCAGCGCCATGACATCGGCGCGGCGCCCACAGCCAAGGATGCGGCCGTCGGCGATCGCGATCCCCTCGGCGACGCTGCCGGCGCGGTCCAGCACCAGCACGTTTCCCGTCAGAATGGTGTCGGCGGTCTTCACCCCCATGACGCGTATTCGCGGACTCGCGCGCTCCAACTCGTTTCATAAATATTTCTTGTTTTTATTGAGATGCGCTCTGGTTGTCAAACTCGTCCAAAATTATTGTTGTGCGCTGGACGGCTGGCTTTGTTCGCCGGCATGACCGCGCGCCCCGCGGACGGAATGTGCAATTCCAGCCCGCCGCATAGTGTGCGCAGGCGCGCGGGCTTCAGGTCTGTGACGAATGGTCGCTTGCCGCATAGAAGCGCGCAAGGCCCCGCTGGAAACGCGCGAGCAGGGGTTTGAGGGCCGCGATCTCGGACGACGCCTTTTCAAGCTCCTTGAACAGCGCGGCCTCAAGCGCCGGCTCGTCGATGCCGAGCACGCGGCCGCCGCGAACGATCTGCTGTCCCGCGGCATGGACGCTTGCGATGTGCCTGCTCCTTGCCCGCGCAAAGAAGGTGCGGAACGGATCGTCCAGTCCGGGCGGAATGTCGGAGGCCAGCGCGTGATAGTCGAGCACGATGAAATCGGCCGGCGAGCCCGGGGCGATTTGGCCATGGCCGCGGTCGCCACAGACCGCGCAGGCGCCCGTTGTGCTGCCGGCGTGGAGGATCTCCTCGCAGGTCAGCTTGACGTCGAAGCCGTGGCCCGCATGCAGGAGCTGCGTCAGGCAAAGCTCGCGCAGCATGTCGTCGTCGTCGTCGAGCGCCAGCGCGTCGAGCCCGATCGCGAACCTCACGCCTGCGGCCTTCATCGCTGGCACCGGCGCCACGCCGGATTTCAGGCGCAGGTTGGAGCTGGTGTTGACCGAGACGGTGACGCCGTGGCCGGCGAGCATTTGATTTTCGTCAGGGCGCAGCCAGGTCCCGTGCGCGAGCGTGAGGTGCGGCGAGAGCAATCCGAGCTTCGCCAGCCGTGCGACCGGACCTTCCGGATAGTGCCGGTCTGTCCACGCCCGCTGATAGCGGCTTTCCAGCAGGTGCATGTGGATGCGGCGGTCTGATGCCGCGGCGCGCCTTGCGACCTCGCCAAGCAGCGCGTCGCTGCACCATTCCATGCCGACCGGGCCGTACTGCACCGTAAATCCATCGCGCTCGCAGCGCGCCGCGATCGCCTCGACCGCATCGAGCTGTGCTTCGATCGGCGGAATCGGCTTGAGCCAGCGCGCCCTGATCGCGTCGATGTCGCCAGGCTCCATGTGGGCCAGGATCGCCTCGTCCGCGCCGTAGCCGAGCCGATGGCGGTCGCGCAAAGGGACGACAAAGGCGACGCGCACCCCGACGTCGCGCGCGGCACGGGACACCGCTTCGGCGGCCGCCGTCAGCGCCGCGGGCTCGGCGGAGAGATGGCAATGCACGATCGAGGTGATGCCGCCGCGCGCCATCCGCGCAAAGGCCAGCGCCGCGATCAAATAGGGGTCGAGGCGCGGGATGGTGTAGGTCGCCGGCACCCAGCCCTCGACCGCGGTATCGAAGGCGCCATAGGCGGTCGTCTTCAGCCCGCGGCCATGGTCATGCGCATTTGCCAGCGCCGGGACGACCAGCGTGTCGGGAAATGCCTCGTCCTTGCTGGTCGAGGCGCCGAACGCGACGTCGCGGATCACGCCGTCCTCGAACCGCACGGTCGCGTCATAGCTGATGACGGAAGCGTTGCTCTCGCGCAGCAGGCGCCGCGTGTGCAACACGCCCGCGCCCGCGCGGCTTCGAGCTAGCTGTGATCCCTGTTCCATTCGAATGCAAAACCTTCCGCCGTGCGCCGGATGAAGCAGCCATTGCCGGGAACAAAGTGCGTCGGCAGCACCAGCGTACCCGTCTCGGCGCAGGACTCCAGCAACCGCAGGCGCGAGCGCACGCCGAGCGCCGGATCATCGTCGAGGCTGGTGCCCCAATGCGGATAGTGGACCTGCAGCGGCACGTGCATGACGTCGCCGGAAAAAATCGCCTGCCGTGCGCCGGAGCGCAGGCGGATCGCGACATGCGCAAGCGTATGCCCCGGCGTCGGTTCCACCGTCAGCATCTCGTCGAGCTCGTAGCCGTCGTCGACCGCCACGCATTGACCGGCTTCGACCACAGGCAGGATCGAATCCTCCCAGGTGAATTCGTTATGCGCAGAGAAGCGGTGCGAAGCGTGCGCGGGATTCCAGCGGTTAAGCTCGTCGCGGTGGGCGATGTACTTCGCGTTCGGAAACGTCGGCACCCAGCTTCCGTCCTTCAGCACCGTGTTCCAGCCGACATGGTCGGCGTGCAGATGGGTGCACATGACGTAGTCGACCTGCTCGGGTGCAGCGCCGGCCGCCGCGAGGCGGTCGAGCCAGTCATGCTCGCGCTGGTGGAAGCGCGGGAAATACGGGCGGTTCTTGTGGTTGCCGCCGCAGCAGTCGATCAGCACGGTGTGGCGGCCGGTCCTGACCAGATAGGAGCGGACGGAGGTGCGAAACCGGCCCGCGCCCGGGTCGTAGTGAAGCGGCGCCATCCAGTGCATGTGCCTGGCGAGCGCATCCTCGTCGCATTCCGGCAGCAGCTGCTGCGGGATGAAGCTCGCCTGCACGCTCTCTTCGACCGCTGCGATTACCGCGTCGCCGACCCTGGCCATCGGATGACATTCCCTCGAAAAAGACTGGATTGCAGGCGCGCGAGCGCGTCGCCGCCCTCGCGGCGGATCAGGCCTTCGTTCGGCTCGGTCAGGATGCCGTTGCGCTTCCTGATGCGTCCGTCGATGCAGACCAGCGCGACGTCGGCAGCGGTCGTCGGCGGGCCAAGGCTGCCGGCAACCAGAATGAGGTCGGCGCATTTGCCCGGCGACAGCGATCCGATCCATGGATCGAGCCCGAGCCGGCGCGCCGCGCCGATGGTGCGGTTGGCGCAATCCGGCCCGGCGGGCTGGACGATGTCGTGTGTCGCCACCGGCAACCGGTGCAACGAGAGGATCTGTTCAGCGGCCTCGGTGGAACTGCCGACGATGCCGAGATCGAGCAGGTGACCTGACGGCGTGGCGAACCAGGTGTCATGGAGTTCGCGGATTAAGGTCACGGCGCTGGCCGTGGCCGTCGACGGCTCCGCGCCGAGCGGATAGCTGAAACGGCCGCGCAGGCCGGCGTCGATCAGCGCGAGCAGGGCGGTTTCCGCATGGCCTTCGCCGATATCGGCGGCGCAGCAGTGAATGCTGGTGAAGCCGGCGGAAACCAGATCGAGCAGGGCGAGGCGCAGCACGCGATAGATGTCTTCCGGGGCGGCCTCGCGAAGGCCGGGATGGCCGGGCTCGTCGGCGCCCGCCGCCTCGTCGAGGAGATGGCGGTGGTCGGCGACGAAGCCCGGCAGGGCGATCAGCCCGCTGCCGTCGATTTCGAGCGCCGGTGTCGCAAGCGCGCGCCCGACATTGACAATGTTCCCGTCGCGAACATGGATATCGGCATGGGCGATATCGCCGATATGCGGGTCCATCGTGATCGCGCGGCTGTTGCGGATGACGAACTCGGACGGTGCGGGATGGGTGGCCGGCGCGCGCGAGTAGCCGCGCCGGCGCTCATAGGCGGCACGACGCTTCAGGGCGCTTGCGACGTCGCCGGCGGCGCCGACCACGCTTTCGGCGAAGAAACCCGGAGCAGGGCGGCAGCACAGGCAGAACATCGGTCGCCGACAGCCTCACATGGGCGGGAACGGAATTGTCGGTCCGGACTTCACTTGCCGCAAGCTCGTCTGCTGCACCTCGCGCTGCCGCGTGACGGGTCGCAGACAGAGGCCGGCGCGTCCGACTCTTCCTCGCGCTGGTTTGACACGAATAGAAATATCATACAATGTCGCCTGTAACATAAAAAACGAGATATTTAGAAATTTGTGAGGCGGCGAACCCGTCCGCAAACAGGGGAAATGCGATGCGACATCCTATCCTTGCGGCTTCCATGGGCGTGGTGCTGGCCGCCATGGGCGCGGCCTCGGCCGAGGTTCCGAACAACACGGTCAAGATCGGCGTGCTGAGCGACTTTTCGGGGCCGTTCTCGGACCAGGCCGGCAAGGGCTCGTTCATCGCGGCGCAAATGGCGGCCGAGGACTTTGCCAAGGAATCGAAGGGGCTGAAGGCCGAGATCATCTTCGCCGACCACCAGAACAAGCCCGACGTCGGTTCGGCCATCGCGCGCCGCTGGGTCGACCAGGAGAACGTCACGGCGATCGTCGATCTGCCGAATTCCGGCGTGGCGCTCGCCGTCAACACCATCATGAAGGAGAAGAACCGCACCATGCTGGCCTCGGGTTCGGCAACGTCGGACCTCACCGGAAAATTCTGCCAGCCGACCACGGTGCAATGGGCGCTGGACACCTGGGCGCTCGGCAACGCCATGGGGCGCGCGATCACCGAGCGCGGCGGCAAGTCCTGGTATTTCGTCAGCTTCGACTATGCGCTCGGCAAGGCCTTGCAGCGCGACACCGCCGAGGCGGTCGAGAAGCAGGGCGGCAAGGTGCTCGGCTCGGTGTCGCACCCGCTGGGGACGAGCGACTTCAGCTCGTATCTGCTGCAGGCGCAGGCCTCCGGCGCGGACGTGATCGCGCTCGGCGACACCGGCGCCGACGCCATCAACGCGATCAAGCAGATCTCCGAGTTCAAGATCCTGAGCGGCGACAAGAAGCTTGCCGCCCTGTTCATGCAGATCGTCGATATCGATTCGCTGGGGCTGAAGGCGGCGCAGGGGCTCTTGCTGAGCGAGCCCTTTTACTGGGACTTGAACGACAGCACGCGGGCCTGGAGCGCGCGCTTCGCCGAGCGCATGAACGGCCGTGTGCCCACCATCAACCACGCCGCCACCTATTCGGCGACGATCGCTTACCTGCGCGCGGTGCAGGCGGCGCAGGCCATCGACGGCGACAAGGTGGTTGCGCAGATGCAGTCGGCGGAGATCAACGATCCGCTGTTCGGGCCGGTGAGGGTGCGCAAGGACGGGCGCGCGATCCACACCATGTTCGTGTTCGAGGTCAAGAAGCCGGAGGAATCCAGGCAGCGCTACGACTATTACAAGCTGGTGCGCACGATCCCGGCGGAAGAGGCATTTCGCCCGATCGACAAGGGCGATTGTCCGCTCGTGCACTAGGACACGATGACGTTTCTGCACCGCAAGCCTTGAAGAGATACCAAACATGCGGGCAAGCGACGTGAAGGCGGCCACCAGTGCCGGGCATGGTCTCTTTGCCGACAGCATCGTCGTCAACGCCGCGATCCGCACCATGGATGCGACGTCCTCGACCACTGATGCCGTCGCCATCCGCGACGGCAGGTTCGTCGCGGTCGGCCGCGAAGCGGATATCAGGCAATATGCAGACGTGCGGACCGCGATCATCGATGCCGGCGGCAGGACGGTCGTGCCCGGCCTGATCGATACCCATGCCCATGTCGAGGCGGCCGGTCTCTTCAACTACACTGTCTCCTTCGACGGCGTCTCCACGATCGCGCAGGCGCAGGCGCGCGTGCGTGCGATGGCCGAAAAGACGCCGCGCGGCGAGTGGATCCGCGGCCGGATCTGGCATCCGATCGCGCAGTTGAAGGAGCGGCGCTTCATCAACCGCTTCGAGCTTGATGCCGCCGCGCCCGATCATCCGGTCTGCCTCCCGGTCGGGCATTTCACCCTTGCCAACAGCCTCGCCCTGAAAATGGCCGGGATCGACCGCAACACGCCCAATCCCGAAGGCGGCGAGATTCACCGCGACGCGACCGGCGAACCCAGCGGCGTGCTCGAGGAAAATGCCGAGGATCTGGTGCAGGACCTGCTGCCGCCGTGGTCGCAGGACACCCGCATCCGCCAGATCCGGGATGCCATGGCCTATTTCAACAGCTTTGGCGTCACCAGCGCGATCAGCGCCCGCGTCGATCCGTTCGACCTGCAGGTGCATCAGATCATCGCGCGGCGGCATGAGGCGAGCTTGCGCATCAGTGCGATGTACGCCCCGACCGGCGGGCTCAACCCGACGATGCCGGAGTCGGAATTCGAGGCTTTGCTGTCGCGGATGGGCATCAGCTCGGATTTCGGCGACGACTGGCTGAGCCTCTCCGGCGTCAAGATGCAGGTCGACGGCGGGATGACGCTGCGGACTGCCGACATGCGGGAAAGCTATCCCGATGAGCCCGGCTATCACGGCACCGTTGTCGTGAGCCCCGAGCGTCTGACGCGGTTCGTGTCGATCGCCAATCGTTACGGCTGGCGCGTCGGCATTCATGCCGTCGGTGACGCCGCGGTCGACAAGGTGCTCGATGCCTATGAAAGTGCCGACCGCGAGCGCTCGATCCGCGACCGGCGGTTCGTCGTCATTCACGGCAGCCTGATGCAGCCCGACCAGATGACGCGCGCCAGGGCGCTGGGCGTCCGGGTCGACACCCAGAGCGCCTTCCTGTGGGACAAGGCGGCGACCATCGCCCGCTATATCGGCAAGGAAAATGCCGACCGCGCCATTCCGCTGCGCTGGATGATCGACCATCTCGGCCTCGACGCGGTCGGGCAAGGCACCGACTATCCGATCAATCCGCTCAACCCCTTCATCAACATGTATGTCGCGGTGACGCGCAAGGATGCGGGCGGAACGGTCTATGGGCACGAGCAGGCGGTCTCGCGCGAGGAGGCGCTGCGGCTCTACACCAGCGCGGCGTCGCGCTACGCGTTCGCCGAGCACAAGCTCGGCTCGATCGAAGTCGGCAAGCTCGCCGACCTCGCCATCCTCTCCGATGATCCGATAACCGCGGATGTCGAGGCGCTGAAATCCATCACCGTCCTGAAGACCATGGTGGATGGCCGCATCGTTTACGAAAGGCAAGGCTAGTGTCCCGGACCCTTCGCATCATTTTGCGGGCCAAGCTCTTTTGCGAACTTCGGGTCCGAAAGGACACCAGCAAGTTATTGATGTTCGTAGAGCTTTCGATTTGACGTTCGCATGAGGGAATCTGGGCAAATGGTAGCGAACGTCAAATCCGCTCCGCGAGTGAGCGGCGATGCGGTCAAGATCCGCATCAGGAATCTCGGCAAGAGCTTTGCGCTCGGCCATTCCACCGTCGATGCGATCAGCGACATCAATCTCGAGGTGCGAAAAGGCGAGTTCGTCTGCATCGTCGGTCCGTCCGGATGCGGCAAGACGACCTTGCTGCGCATTCTGGCCGAATTGGAGACGCCAAGCCGTGGCGAAGTGCTCATCATGCGCGACGATCCGGCTGCTCCCCTGAGCTCGATGATCTTCCAGGAAGCCTCGATCTTTCCCTGGATGACCATCCGCGACAATGTCGCCTATGGCCTGAAGCTGCGGCACGTTCCACCCGAGCAGATCGCGCGGACGGTCGATCATTTCATCGGGCTTGCGGGACTGGCGCGCTTCGCCGACGCCTATCCGCACCAGCTCTCCGGCGGCATGAAGCAGCGCGCCAGCGTGGCGCGGGCGTTCTCCAACGACCCGGAAATCCTGCTGATGGACGAGCCGTTCGCGGCGCTCGACGAGCAGAACAAGGCTCTGCTCCAGGAAGAGCTGCTGCGGATCTGGAGCGAGACGCGAAAGACCGTCGTCTTCATCACCCATTCGATCGACGAGGCGCTGGTGCTCGGCGACCGCGTCCTGGTGATGTCGCGCCGGCCGGGAACACTGAGGGCGGAATTCAAGGTCGAATTTCCAAGACCGCGGCGTGTCTACGACCTGAAGGCCGACCCGGCGTTCGGGCAGATGAGCCGCAGGATATGGACCCTGCTTCGCGAGGAGGTCTCCGCCCCATGACGACCATCCTTTCGCGCGATGCGATCCGCATCGTCGCCGACGATCGAAAGCCGCCTTCGCCGCTGGTCCGCCTGGTGCGGTCGGAAGCGTTCGCCGCGGTCGCCTCGCCGGCGTTGATCCTCGTGGTGTGGGAGCTCATGGTGCGAGCGCACCTGCTCGATTTCAGGTTTTTCCCGAGCCCGAGCTCGGTCATCCTGGAATTGTTTGAGCTGGTGCAGTCCGGCCAGCTCTTCGTCGACATCGGCTGGACCGTGCTGCGCGTCCTGATCGGAACGCTGCTCGGCACGATTCCCGGACTGGTGCTCGGTGTGCTGCTCGGGCTGTCGCCCGTTGTCCGCGCGTTCGTGCAGCCCGCGATCAACGCGCTCTATCCGATTCCGAAGATCGCGATGTTTCCGCTCGTGATGATGATCTTCGGCATCGGCGAAGCCTCGAAATGGATCATCGTCGCCATCGCCGTGTTCTTCCAGATGTTCTTCTCTACGCTTGCCGGCGTCATCAACATCGAGAAGATCTATCTCGATGTCGCCTCCAACTTCAAGGCGAGCCGCTGGCAGACCTACCGTACCATCGCGGTGCCGGGCGCGCTGCCGTTCATCTTCACCGGGCTTCAGCTCGGCGTCGGCATGGCGCTGATTGTCGTTGTCATCGCCGAGAATTTCGGCACGCAGGTCGGCGTCGGCTATATGATCTGGCGATCGTGGCAGGTCTTCGAGGTCCGCGACATGTATGTCGGGCTGATCGTGGTCGCCGGGCTCGGCTACTGCTTCCAGCTTCTGCTGCAGCAGATCCAGAAGCGGGTGATCCCCTGGAAGGCGCAAGGCGGCACCTGACGCGCTTGAAACCGCGTGCGCGAAAGATCGAAATTCACGAGCGGATTCAGGCTGATTTGGCTGGTCCAGCCCTCGCGTGAAAAATATTTCGCTTGTTGCGTCGGGCAAATCAGTGGCTTCACTCGGCGCGTCCCGCACTCGCCAAGAGGGGCGTTGCGCATCGTCACGGACGTTGAGCGCGGGATGCGATGGACGCGATGATATCGCCAGGCGAGCGACAATCATTGCGGACGGCGAAGGCGTGTGGTTCTGATGCCCCGACGCTGGCATCAAGTTCGCGGGCGATCCGCTGACGACGGAGACAAGAAAGCCCGGTCTCCGGGAAGAGCACGCAGGAAACCGTTAAAACCAATCGCGCGGGGAAGGCCGGACTGTTTCGGTCAAACCTGTGGTGACTAACTCGTGTGCTTTTTTGTTGCACGCGAGGCTGCGGGTGCGACCAGCATCCGGCTTTCCCTGCGCCCTCATCGGAGGGTCTTGATGCGAACAACCCGGACGCAACGGCGCCGCGGGAAGGCGAGGTCGTACGCCGCCGCCGTCATGCCCCGCGCAAGCGGGGCATCCAGTATCCCAGAGGCGTCTCAAATGAGCACGATCGTCGCTGGAATACTGGATCGCCCGGTCAAGCCGGGCGATGACAGCTCAATAGCTCTTTGACATTTGAATCCGGAAAACGGGGTCCTCGGACGTTGTCCTAGCGAAGGCCAGGACCCGTTACGCCGCTGTCGGCGCGCGATCACTCCGCCGCAGCGCTGGGTTGGCGAACGTCCTCAAGCGCCGCCGCGATCGCGTCATCGACCCGTTCGAGCCAGATGAATTCGAGCTTCTCGCGCGCGCCTTGCGGAATGTCGTCAAAATCCCGGCGATTGCGCGCCGGCAGCATCACGCGCTTCAGGCCGGCGGCTGCGGCCGCAACGACCTTCTCCTTGATGCCGCCGACCGGCAACACCAGGCCGCGCAGCGAAATCTCGCCGGTCATCGCCGTGTCGTGCCGCACGGTGCGGTTGGTCAAGAGCGAGGTCAGCGCCGTGAACATCGCAACGCCTGCGCTTGGCCCATCCTTTGGCGTGGCGCCGGCCGGCACGTGGACGTGAATATCGCTCTTTTCGAAGACGGAACCGTCGATGCCGAGTTGGCTGGCGCGGCTTTTCACCAGCGTCAGCGCTGCCTGCACGCTCTCGCGCATGACGTCGCCGAGCTGGCCGGTGAGGATCAGGTTGCCTCGGCCGGGAACGCGGGTCGCCTCGATGAACAGGATGTCGCCGCCGACCGGCGTCCAGGCGAGCCCGGTCGCGACGCCGGGCACGCTGGTGCGAAGCGCAATCTCGCCCTCGAAGCGCGGCTGCCCGAGAATCGCGGTCAGATCCTTGGCCGCGATCATGACGTGGGTCGAGCTGCCTTCGGCGATCTGCACCGCGGCGTAGCGCAACGCCTTGCCGATCTCCCGCTCCAGCGAGCGGACGCCGGCCTCGCGGGTATAGCCCTTGATGATCTGCCGCAATGCCTCAGGCTCGATGCTGGCCTGTTCAGGTTTCAGCCCGTTGGCTTCGAGCTGCCGGCGCACGAGGTAGCGCCGCGCGATCTCGAACTTCTCGTCCTCGGTGTAGCCGGGCAGGCTGATGATCTCCATGCGGTCCTGCAGCGGACCGGGAATGCCGTCCAGCATGTTGGCGGTCGCGATGAAGACGACGCGCGACAGGTCGAAGGGGACGCCGAGATAATTGTCACGGAACGTGCCGTTCTGCTCGGGATCGAGCACCTCCAGCATCGCCGCCGACGGATCGCCCTGGATGCCGCGGCCCATCTTGTCGATCTCGTCGAGCATCATCACGCAGTTGCGCGCGCCCGCCTTCTTGATCGCCTGGATGATGTTGCCAGGCAGCGCGCCGATATAGGTGCGCCGGTGGCCGCGGATCTCGGCCTCGTCATGCACGCCGCCGAGGCTGACGCGCACGAACGGGCGCTCCATCGCGCGTGCGATCGATTGTCCGAGCGAGGTCTTGCCGACCCCGGGCGGGCCGACGAAGCAGAGGATCGGCGCCTTGCCTTGCGGCGCCAGCTTGCGCACCGCCAGGTATTCGATGATGCGCGCCTTGATTTTCTCGAGGCCGAAATGGTCGGCATCGAGAATCCGCCGGGCTTCCGCGATGTCGATCGGCTTCTCCTCGGGCAGGCTCCAGGGCAGGTCGATCAGCCAGTCGAGATAGCTGCGCACCATGCCGGATTCGGCAGCCGCTTCCGGCATCCGCTCGTAGCGGCGCAGCTCCTTGCGGGCCTGGCCCTCCGCCTCGGGCGGCATCTTGGCCTTGGTGATGGCTTCGTTCAGCTCGGCGACTTCCTGCGCCTTGCCGTCGCCTTCACCAAGCTGGCGCTGGATGGTCGCCATCTGCTCGCGCAGGATCGCCTCGCGCTGACGCTCGTCGAACGCAGCCTTGGTCTTCTGCCCGATCTCGTTGCTGATCCGCAGCACCTCGAGCCGTTCCGCGAGGAAGCGGGAGACCTTGTCCATGCGCGCCGAGAGGTCGATGGTCTCGAGGATCTCCTGCTTTTCGGCCGGCTTGATGTCCATGTAGGACGTGGCGAGATCGGCGAGCGCGCCCGGCGCGGTCATGCCCTGAAACGCCGCCACGAGCTCGGGCGGGGACTGCGGCAGGAGCTGGATCGCCTCGATCGCCTGCCGCTGCAGGTTGAGAAAGCGCGCCTCGATCTCCGGAGAGGTCGTCGTCGGCTCCGGGATGTGAAGGACGCGCGCGGCGAGGAACGGCGTGCCCGGGAGAAAGTCGAGCACGCGGGCGCGCTGGACGCCCTGGCAGATGATGTGATGGGTCTCATCCGGCGCGGTGATGTAGCGCACGATATTGGCGATGGTGCAGACACGATAGAGATCGTCAGGCGAGGGGTCGTCGACCTCGGGATTGCGCTGCAGGAGGATTCCGATCTGCCGCTGGTCGCGCAAGGCCTGCTGCGCGGCGGCAACCGACTTCGCCCGCGCGACCGTCACTGGCGCAACCACGCCCGGAAACAGCACCATGTTGCGGACCGGAACGATGATCAGGGCATCGTCGGGGATGCGGACGGTATCGACATCCGGCGTGCGCGGAGAGGCGTTGGTTTCGTCGTTGACAGCCATGGACGACCTCACACTGACTTGAGGAGGCGCAATGCGATGCAGCCGTTGACGTCGAAGCGGCTGACGGCATAGCGGCCGAGGGGAAGGGCGATGCGGCGCTCGAAGCGACCCTGCGGAAGCTCAAGCCGGTGGATGCGGGCGTTGCGCAGCTCGTCGGGCAGGGTCCTTCGGCCGCTGATGACAAGGATTCCATCTTTGACCACGGCTTCCACCTGCTCCGGATCGACGCCAGGCAGCGCGACGAGGATGAGGAATTCGCTGTCGGTTTCCAGCACGTCGATCGGTGGTTCCCAGGTCGGCTCCTGGGACGTGGAGTGCAGGCTGAAGAACTGCTGGCGCATCCGTTCGGCGCGCACCAGCGTGTCGATGGCGTCGGACAGCATCCAGTTGAGCGGATCTTTGGGAGCCATTTGTCGTCTCGCTGATACAGGGCGCCTCAATCATGAGCCGGACCGGGGAACCTGGTCCCGCTCGGGGATAGAATAGACATTCGGCGGACCTTGAGGAAGCGCCAGGGGTGGCCCAAGGCGGTGGTCTGAAGGTCCGTCCAGACGGGAGGCAGTTGGATGGCTTCATCAACGACATGGAGTTCAATTCGCGGCCGCCCTGACGCGCGCGACCGCCGCACGGGTCTCGGTCCAGGCCTGCTTGTCGGGCGCGAACTGCTGCCGAAGGAAGCTCACGAGCTCCGCGACCTGGTCGTCGTTCAGGTGGTCCCTGAAGGCTGGCATATAGCCGAGGTTGCTCGACGCCGGCTCCATGACCCCGTGCAGGATGACCTGGATCAGGTTGTCGGGATTATCGCTGTGCAGATTGCTGTTGAGCGCGAGCGAGGGGCGACTGCCGAACAGCGGCGGCCCGCCGACTTCGTGGCACACCGCACAGGCGCCGCGATAGAGCCGTGCGCCGGCGGAGGAGAGCACGTCAAGCTTCGTTGCGGTCTCCAGTTGCGTTGCAAGCTGCGTCTGCGCTTGCCCGCCGGGCGCGCGGTCATCGAACGATGCAAGATAGACCGCCATGGCGCGGATATCCTGATCGGGCAGGGCCGCGAGTTCTTTCACGACGGGCGCCATGGGACCCGCGGCCACGCCATGGAGGTGCGCATAGCCGGTGCGCAAATAGGCGAACAGCTCGTCCTCATTCCACGGGATCGGGGCGCGCGACAGCGAGGTCAGCGCCGGCGCCTCCCAGCCTTCGGCAAATCCGCCGGCGAGATAGCCGTTTTGTTTCTCCGCGCCGAGCGCGTTGCGCGGCGTGTGGCACGCTCCGCAATGGCCGAGGCCTTCGACCAGATAGGCGCCGCGATTCCAGATGTCCGATCGGTCGGGATCAGGCTGGAACGTGCCGGGCTGGTGGAACAACGCATTCCAGCCAGCCATCAGCGGTCGCAGGTTGAACGGAAACGCCAGCTCGTTCTTTGGCGTCTCGGCGCGCACCGGCGCCTGCGCCATCAGATAGGCGTAGAGCGCCTGCAGGTCGGCATCATTGGCCTTGGCAAAATGCGTGTAGGGAAAGGCCGGATAGAGATGCCGCCCGTCGCGATGGATGCCTTCACGCATCGCGCGCTCGAAGGCCGGATACGACCACGCGCCGATGCCGGTCTCGACGTCGGGCGTGATATTGGTGCTGTGGATCACCCCGAACGGGGTTGCGAGCGGCCGGCCGCCGGCGTTGAGGATGCCGCGTGCTGCAGTATGGCAGACCGCGCAGTCGCCGAGCGCGGCCAGCTCCTTGCCGCGGGCAATCGTTGCGGCGGAATAGACCGATGCGTCTGGCCTGGCGATCGGCGCGATCGCGCGCCAGGGCAGCATGGCGGCGCCGATGCCGATCGCGGCAGCGCAGGCCGCAGCGAGACCGGCGAACACGCCTCGTCGGCCTGCGAATGGGTTGCGCCATTTGTCCAACGCGGGCGCGGCCGCTGGCGGTGCCGAGAGCCGCTCCGGCATCGCCGGCGCCTCACCGCGCAAACCCTTGAGGATACGCTCGGGCGTGAACGGCAGCTCGCGGAAGCGCACGCCGGTGGCGTCGAAAATCGCGTTGGCAATTGCTGCCGCACTTGGCACGGACGCGGATTCGCCGACGCCAAGCGGCGGCTGATCCTGCCGCGGCAGCATCAGGACGTCGATTTTCGGAAGCTCCGGGAACTGGATGATGGGGTAGGCGCCCCATTCCCGCGCCGTTACCGCGTGTCGGTCGAACGAAACCTCCTCCATCAGCGCGCGGCTGGTCGACTGGATGACGTTGCCCTCGATCTGATGGCGCACGCCATCCGGATTGATCATCAGTCCGGAATCCTGGCCCGCGACGACGCGCGTGACGCTGACATCGCCGGTGTTCCTGTTGACAGCGACGTCGGCGATCCAGGCCGACCACGCCGCGCCATAGCCCGGAAACTTGCTGTGGACGTAGAGCGCGTAGGCAACGCCGCGCCCGCGCACGACGTCGCCCTCGGGCGTCTGCTCGCGCCATACCGGCCGCGGCTGCCAGCCGGCGCGCTCGGCCACGGCCTTGACCAGATCGATCGCGCGCTTGTCCTTCAAATAGCGCAGCCGATATTCGATCGGATCGACGCCGGCTTCGGTTGCGAGCTCGTCGATATAGGATTCATGGGCGAAGCTGTTGGGCAGCGCGGAGACCCCGCGCAGCCAGGAGGCGCGCAGGATCGGCGGCATGTCGTTCACGACCACGCGCAGATTGTCGTAGTCATAGGGCGGGATCGCGGTGCGGTCGCCCATCTCGAAGATGGCGGGCTCCGGCGCGATCCGGCCCGTGAGCAGCAGCGCCAGGGTTGGCGCGCCGTTGGACGGATAGCGTGTGGAGAAATCGTAGGCCGCGACGCTGCCGTCGGCGTTGAGCCCGCCGTTGATATCCATCAGCTGGGCGGCGCCCTTCGGCTCCCAGACATGCTCCTGCTCGCGCGTGAGCTGGACGCGAACCGGCCGGCCGACCGCACGTGACAGCAAGAGCGCATCGGCGGTGACGTCGTCGGCGCAGTTGCGGCCATAGCAGCCGGCGGCCTCGAGCCGGGTCACCTCGATGCCGGATTCCGGCCGATCGACCAGGAGCGCGAGATCGGCGCGCAGGAGATGCGGGTTCTGGGTGCCGGACCACACCTTGATGCGGCCCTCCTGATAGTCGGCGACCGCGCAGGAGGGGCCGATCGAGCCGTGCATCTGGTAGGGCCAGACATAGGTTCGCGGCATCGCCTTCGTGGCGGAAGCGATCGCGGCGTCGACGTCGCCCTTGTCGGCGAGCTTGCGCGGCGTCGAGGGATTGTCGCGCAGCGTCGTTGCGAGGTCGTTCAGGTCGGGCAATGTCGGCGTCGGCTTCCAGGTCACCTTGAGCTGCGCCGCGGCCTTGATCGCGTTCTCCTCACGCTCGGCGATGACGCCGACAAAATCCCCGATCCTGACGACGGCGACCAGTCCCGGCACATCGCGCACCGAGCCTTCGTCGACCGCGACCAGGCTGGTGCCGACAAAGGCGCCGGCATCGACGCCGGCATAGGGCGGGCGCACCACGCGGCCGTGCAGCATGCCGGGCACGCGCACGTCGTGAACATAGACGAGCTCGCCGGTCGCTTTCGCCGGCAGATCGACCCGCGGCACCGACTGTCCGACGATGCTGTAGGCGCCGACGGCCTTGACGGGCATTTCGTCCGCGAGTTCAAGGCGGATGGTGTCGTCCGAAATCAACTCGCCATAGCTGACACTGCGGTTGTCGTGGCCGCGGATGAGGCCGTCTTCGATCGACAGCTGTTCGACCGGCAGCTCAAGCCGTTCGGCCGCGCGCGCCAGCAGGAACTGCCGCGCCTGCGCTGCCGCCTTGCGCAGGGGCACGGCCGAGATCTGAATGGTTTCGCTCGCGATGGTCGCGCCCTGGTTGGGCGCTTCCGAGGTATCGCCGAGCACGACCACGATCCGCGCAAGGGACACGTCGAGCTCTTCGGCGACGATCTGCGCGAGCGCGGTGCGGATGCCTGTGCCCAGATCGACGTGACCATTGAACGCGCTGACGACGCCGTCGGCCGAAATCTTGATGAAGGTTTCGGTGCCACCTGCGTCGGCTCGGCGAACGATCGATAACGTGCCGGCACCGGCCATCAGTCGCGCGCCTCGACCAGATGTCCGGCGGCGCGCATGGCCGCACGGATGATCTCGATATGCGCGCCGCAGCGGCAAAGATTATAGCGCAACGCTTCGACGATCTCCGCTTCCGACGGATGCGGCGTCCGGTTCAGCAGCGCCCTGGTGGTCATGATCATGCCGTTGAGGCAATAACCGCATTGCGCAGCCTGCTCCGTGATGAAGGCTTGCTGCACCGGATCGGGTTGATCGCGCGAGCCGAGGCCTTCGAGCGTGACGACGTCGCGGCCGATGCAGCCTTCGACGGGGATGACGCAGGAACGCGCCGCGACGCCGTCGATCAGCACCGTGCAGGTGCCGCATTCGCCGAGCCCGCAGCCATATTTCGGTCCGTTCAATTCGAGGTCGTTGCGCAACACGTAAAGCAGTGCGGTATCCGGCGCGGCATCGATGTCATGGATCCTGCCGTTGACGGTCAGGCGGATCGTGGATCGCGTCATCCCTGCTGTTTCCGTTGCGCGCGTGACGTGCCGACAGTACCGTTTGCATACAAACGTGCAAGCGGCGCGCGTATCGCACTGCAACCGGCTGCCCGCTTTGTGGACAATAGGGCAGGCACACTGAGCGTTTGTTCGGCAGCCAGCAAAATCGCGCAAGCGACGGCTTGACAGGTTCTGGGTTCGCGCGCAGGATCGTTCGTATACGAATGAAAAGTCGGATACGGACTTCCGAACCACCACTAGCAGGCTCTGACATGGTGGCTGATACGACAGGTTCCGTTGTCGGCGACAAGATCCGCTGCGATGCCTGCCCGGTGATGTGCTACATCAAGCCGGGCGCGGCAGGCGCCTGCGACCGCTACGCCAATCATGACGGACAGCTCGTCCGCGTAGATCCGCACATCGTCCTGGAGCAGACGGTCTCGCATGGCGGGCGGCTCGTGCCGTTCACCGCCGTAAGCGACTGGGACGGCAAGATCGTGCACGAGCCCAGCATTTTCGTCACCGCGATCGGCGCCGGCACCACCTATCCCGACTACAAGCCAGCGCCCTTCATCGTCTCGTCCGAGGTCGATGGCGTCGATATGGTCACCGTCGTGACCGAAGGCATTTTCAGCTATTGCGGCGTCAAGGTGAAGATCGACACCGATCGTCACCTCGGGCCGGAAACCGCGATCGTGCGCGCGCAGGGCGAGGCGGTCGGTCACGTCACCACAGGCGAGTATGGTTCGCAGATGCTGTCGCTCGGCGGCGTCCATCATCTCACCGGCGGCTCCAAGAAGGAGGGCCGCGTCACCTGCGACACTCTGATGGACTTGAGCAACTGCAAGCCGGTCGAGCTCGCCATCGACGGCGGCGCCACCGTGGTGGTGCAGGCCGGTCGGCCGCCGATCGTCAACGGTACTGCAGAGGAGCGCATGCGGGTCGGCTGCGGCTCGGCGACCATCGGGATGTTCGCCAAGCAATGGCACGGCAAGGTCGACGAAGTCGTCGTCGTCGACGACCACATCACCGGCGTGCTCTCGGAGCACCAGGCCGGCAAGCTGCTCGATGTTCCCGACACCGGCATCAAGATGAAAGGCCGGCGCTCGACGCCGGGCCGTTATTTCCAGGTTGCCGAGCCCGGGACGGGGTGGGGCGGCACCAACATCTCCGATCCGCTTTCGGTGCTGGGGCCATTCAATCCGAAGGAAGCGCGGCCGGGCCTGACCATGCTGATGGTCTCGACCACGGGCGAGCACTCGGCCTTCTATGAGCTCGACGCGGAGCTGCGGCCGATCGAGAAGGAGATTCCGGCCGCACTCAAATTTTCGGTCGAGCGGATCAGGGAAAATTGCGAGCCCGCGCTGTGCACGGTGCTGTTCATGGGCGGGGCGGGCGGATCGCTCCGCGCCGGCGTCACCGACAATCCGGTGCGTCTGACGCGATCGGTGAAGGACGCGCTGACGCGCGTCACCAGCGGCGGCGCACCGGTCTATGTCTGGCCGGGCGGCGGCATCACCTTCATGGTCGATGTCACGCAGATGCCGGTCGGTGCCTTCGGTTACGTGCCCACACCGGCTCTGGTCGCGCCGATCGAATTCACGATGCGGCTGTCCGACTATGCGGCGCTCGGCGGCCATATGGACTATGTGCGCCCGCTGGCGTCGATCCGGGAAAATGCTGAGATCCGGCCAATGCCGCACCTGCCCGGACGGCGTCAATGAAAAGGTCGCCGCAAATCGCGCTTCTTCCTGACGGCAGGCGGCTGCATTTGCAGGACGGTCCCATCGATCTGGTCGTCGAGGCAAACGGAACGGCGCCGGCGGTGCGCGCGGCCTATGAGGCGGCAGCGACGCGCTTCACTGGCCTGCTCGATGAACTCTGTGCGGAGCTTGCCGAACTGCGTCGCGCGGCCGATCCCGCGCGCTGCACCTTGCAGGGCGTGGTCGCGCGCCGCATGCATGTGGCGGTCGCGCCATTTGCCGGCAGCTGCTTCATCACGCCGATGGCGGCGGTCGCCGGCAGCGTCGCCGAGGAAATTCTCGGGGCCATGTTGCACGCGGCGCCCTTGAAGCGTGCCTATGTCAACAACGGCGGCGACATCGCATTCCATCTTGCCGAAGGCGAGCAATTTTCGGTCGGCCTGATGGATCGGCCGGATCGTCAGGGCGTGATGCGGATGATAGCCGTCGTCGCCGGCGACCCTGCGCGAGGTGTTGCCACCAGCGGCCGCCATGGCCGCAGCTTCTCGCTCGGCATTGCCGATGCCGTTACGGTGCTGGCGCAGACAGCGGCGCAAGCCGACGCCGCGGCAACCGTGATCGCCAATGCCGTCGATCTGCCGGGACATCCGGCGGTCCTGCGCGTGCCGGCGAATGGACTGCAGCCTGATACCGATCTCGGCGCGCGTCTCGTCACCCGCGACGTCGGTCCGCTGTCCCGGCAGGAAACCGACGCCGCGCTCGATGCAGGCGCCGACCGCGCGCGACAGGTGCTTGCGGCGGGGCTGATCGAAGGCGCAGCGCTTTGCCTGAACCGAGAAATGGTCACGGTCGGCGCCTATAAGGATACTGTTCCGGTGCCGCGCCAGCGTGCGGCGCGCCTGATGCATGCTTGATTGAGAACGAGGCCGACATGAACGCCGTCATCCGCAAGATCGTCACCGTGGTCGAAGAGACGCATAGCGAGATGGGAAAGACGGTCTCGCCGCCGACGCGGCGCGCGGCCGCGATCGCTGTGATCGAAAATCCGTTCGCCGGCCGCTATGTTGAAGACCTCTCGCCCCTGATCGCGATTGGCGAGGAACTCGGCGATCTGCTTGCGAAACGGGCCGTGGCGGCGCTGGGCATCGAAGGGCCGAAGGCGCACAGCTACGGCAAGGCGGCTGCCGTCGGCGAGAACGGCGAGCTCGAGCATGCGGCGGCGATCCTGCATCCCAAGATGGGCGCGCCGGTGCGCAAGGTGCTGGGCAAGGGCGCCGCGCTGATCCCGTCGTCGAAGAAGCGCAGCGGACCGGGCACCACGCTGGACATTCCGCTGGGGCACAAGGACGCGGCCTTCGTGCGCAGCCATTTCGACGGTATGGAGGTGCAGATCAATGACGCGCCGCGTGCCAATGAGATCATGGTTGCCCTTGCCGTCACCGACAGCGGCCGTCCGCTGCCACGGGTCGGCGGCTTGACGGTAGGTGAGATCAAGGGCGAAGACGGTTTGCGATAAAATTTTCAGCACTGGAGGAAGGGATGCGACGGAGACATTTCCTGGCGGCGAGCCTCGCCATTGCGGCGGCGGGCGTGGCCAATTCGGCCATGGCGCAGAGCGAGATCAAGATCGGCGAGATCAACAGCTACTCCCTGCTGCCGGCCTTCACCGAACCCTACCGCAAGGGCTGGCAGCTCGCGGTCGAGGAGGTCAATGCCGCCGGCGGCATCAACGGCAAGAAGCTTGTCGTGATCTCCAAGGACGACGGCGGCAAGCCGGCCGACGCGCAGACCGCGGCCAATGAGCTGGTGTCGAGCGAGAACGTGGCGATGCTGGCGGGCACGTTCCTGTCCAACATCGGGCTGGCCGTCAGCGACTTCGCCAACCAGAAAAAGGTGTTTTTCCTCGCAGCCGAGCCTCTGACCGATGCGATCACCTGGTCCAAGGGCAATCGCTACACGTTCCGCCTGCGCCCTTCCAATTACATGCAGGCGGCGATGTTGGTGGAGGCGGCCGCCAAGCTGCCGGCCAAGCGCTGGGCGACGATTGCGCCTAACTACGAATATGGCCAGTCGGCGGTCTCCGTCTTCAAGAAGCTGATGTCGGAGAAGCGGCCCGATATCCAGTGGGTCGACGAGCAGTGGCCGCCGCAGGGCAAGATCGATGCCGGCCCGGTGGTGCAGGCGGTTGCCGCCGCCAATCCCGAGGCGATCCTCAACGTCACCTTTGGCGCCGACCTCGTGAAGCTCGTGCGCGAAGGCAATACCCGCGGCCTGTTCAAGAACCGGGATGTGGTGTCCTTCCTCACCGGCGAGCCGGAATATCTCGATCCCTTGAAGGACGAGACGCCGGAGGGCTGGATCGTCACGGGCTATCCCTGGTACTCGATCAAGACGCCGGAGCATGAGGCGTTCCTGAAAGCCTATCAGGCCAAGTACAACGACTATCCACGGCTCGGCTCGATTGTCGGCTACGAGACTATCAAGGCCGCGGCCGCGATCCTCACCAAGGCCAATTCGACCGATCCAGAGAAAATGATTGCGGTGGCCGAGGGGCTCTCGGTGCCATCGCCGTTCGGCGAGATCACCTTCCGAAAGATCGACCACCAGTCGACGCTCGGCGCCTTCGTCGGCAAAACCGCCTTGAAGGACGGCAAGGGCGTCATGGTCGATTCGGTTTATCGCAAGGGCTCCGACTATCTGCCTTCTGACGCTGAGATCGAGAAGATGCGTCCGAAGGACTAAGGTTCACCCTCTCCGCGCTCTTACGGGGTGAGGGCGAGGGGTGAGGGGCTATCTTCACCAGCGAACAGGTGGAGAGTCCCCCTCACCCGAATTCAAGCGGGCGCTTGAATTCGACCTCTCCCTGCAAGCGGGGCGAGGTGAAGCAATTTTTGACGCGGCGATTCAAGTCGACGCGGCCATACCAACGCGGACCGCTCATGGCCTTCTATGTCGTTCAGTTCCTGACCGGTCTCGCCAGCGCGGCGTCGCTGTTCCTGGTCGCGTCAGGGCTTTCGATCATCTTCGGCGTGACGCGCATCGTCAATTTCGCGCATGGCGCGTTCTATATGCTCGGCGCCTATGTCGCGTTCACGCTGACCGAGCGTTTCTCCGGCGCATTCGGATTCTGGGGCGGCATTGTCGCGGCGTCGCTCATCGTCGCGGCAATCGGCGTCGTGGTCGAGATGCTGCTGCTGCGACGGATCTATCATGCGCCGGAACTGTTTCAGTTGCTTGCGACGTTCGGCCTGACGCTGATGGTCGAGGATCTCGTGGTGCTGATCTGGGGGCCGAACGATCTTCTCGGCCCGCGCGCACCGGGCCTCAAGGGCGCTGTCGATTTCTTTGGCCAGAACATCCCGAGCTACGACCTGTTCCTGATCGTGCTCGGCCCCGCGGTGCTCGGCATTCTCTGGCTGATGTTCCAGCGCACCCGCTGGGGTGTCCTGGTCCGCGCCGCGACGCAGGACCGCGACATGGTCGCAGCCCTTGGCGTCAATCAGAAATGGCTGTTCACGTCGGTGTTTGCAGTCGGCGTGTTCCTGGCGGCACTTGGCGGCGCGCTGCAGATTCCGCGCGATGCGGTCAACCACACGATGGATCTCAGGGTCATCGTCGACGTGTTCGTCGTCGTCGTGATCGGCGGCCTCGGTAGCATCGCCGGCGCGTTCGTCGCCGCGGTGCTGGTGTCCGAGCTCAACGCGTTCGGCATCCTGATCTTCCCTAAGATTTCCATCATCCTGATTTTCCTGGTCATGGCGGTCGTGCTGATCGTTCGGCCATGGGGACTGTTCGGCAAGGCCGAAGCGCCTGCACGCCGCACGCCCGGCCTCACCGTCAATCCGTGGCGGCCGCTGAACGCAACGGAGCGGCTCGCTACCCTCGCGGTGCTCGTGATCGCGGCGGCGTTGCCGCTCTTTGGCGGCAATTACGCGCTCACGGTCGGCGCCGAAATCGCGATCTTCGTGATCTTCGCCGCAAGCCTGCATTTCCTGATGGCGGTCGGTGGGCTTGCCTCGTTCGGCCACGCCGCCTATTTCGGGCTCGGCGCCTACGGTGTTGCCTTCCTCGCCAAGATGGCGGGCTTGCCGATGATCGTCTCGCTTCTGCTCGGGCCCTTGCTGGGCTGCCTGGGGGCGGCCGTGTTCGGTTTCTTCGCCGTCCAGCTCGCCGGCGTCTATTTCGCGATGCTGACGCTCGCCTTTGCCCAGATCGTCTGGTCGATCGCCTTCCAGTGGGTTGCGGTGACCGGCGGCGATAACGGCATCCTCGGCGTCTGGCCGGAGCGCTGGGCCTCAAGCCCGTCGCATTTCTATTGGCTCGCGCTCGGCGTCGCTGTGCTGACGGTGGCGGCGCTGCGGGTCGCGGTGTTCTCGCCGTTTGGCTATGCCCTGCGCGCCACGCGCGACTCGCCGCTGCGCAGCGAAGCTGTTGGCGTCAACGTCAAGCGCATCCAGTGGACCGCTTTCGTGATCTCGGGCACGGTCGCCGGTGTTGCGGGTGCGCTTTTTGCCTATCTCAAGGGCAGCGTGTTTCCGGACAGCCTCGGCATCTCGATCTCGGTGGATGCGCTGGTCATGGTCCTGCTCGGCGGCGTCGAGACGATTTCAGGCGCAGTGGTCGGCGCCATCGTCTACAAGGCGCTGAGCATCTGGCTGGTGAGCCAGACCGACTGGTCCAAGCTCGTGCTGGGCGCGTTCATCGTGCTGATCGTGGTCGCCTTCCCCAAGGGCATCGTCGGGGTGCTGGAGACGCTGCGCCTGCGCTACCGGCGTTCCTCCTCGAATTCGGCGCGGATCAGCTCAACGGTGGAGACCGCCGAATGAGCATGGCACCGGCATTGCTGAAAGTTGAAGGGCTGTCAAAATCCTATGGCGGCGTTCACGCCGTGCGCGGCGTGTCGTTCGAGCTGAGGGCCGGCGAGATTCTCGCCCTGATCGGCCCGAACGGCGCTGGAAAGAGCACCTGCTTCGACATGCTCAACGGCCAGCGCAAGCCGGACAGCGGCCGCATCACATTGATGGGAGAGGACACCACCGGCAAGCCGCCGCGCGAGGTCTGGCGGCTCGGCGTGGGGCGGACCTTCCAGATCACGGCAACGTTCCCGACCATGACGGTGCGCGAAAACGTGCAGGTGGCGCTGGTGTCGTATCGCCGTCAGCTCTTCAATCTCTGGTCGTCGACGCCGCGCTTCGAGACCGCCGAGGCTGACCGTCTGCTGGAACTGGTCGGCTTGAGCGGTTACGCGGAGCGGCCCTGTGGCGAACTCGCCTATGGCGACCTGAAACGGCTCGAGCTTGCGGTTGCGCTCGCCAACCAGCCGAAGCTGCTCCTGATGGACGAGCCGACCGCCGGCATGGCGCCGCGCGAGCGGATCGAATTGATGAAGCTTTCGGCGCGCATCGCGCGGGAGCAGTCGATCGGCGTCCTCTTCACGGAACATGACATGGATGTCGTGTTCGAGCATGCCGATCGCATCCTCGTGCTCAACCGCGGGCTCCTGATCGCCGAGGGGGCGCCGGAGCAGGTCCGCGCCAACCCGCAGGTGCGCGCCGTCTATCTCGGCGAGGGCCTGGTCTATGACGCGCGTCATCGCGAGGGGCTGTCGGCATGAAGCTCAGCGTCCAGGACCTCAACAGCCATTACGGGCCCGCCCATATCCTGTTCGACATCACGCTCGAGGTCGGCGAGGGCGAGGTCGTCGCGCTGCTGGGACGCAACGGCGCCGGTAAATCGACGACATTCCGCTCGATCGTCGGCCTGGTCGCGCAACGCTCGGGGCGCATCCTGTTCGAGGGCACGGACGTCTCGAAAGAGCCGACGCACGCGATCGTGCGGCGGGGGCTGGGCTATGTGCCGGAGGAGCGGCGGATATTCACCGAACTGACGGTCGAGGAAAACCTCGAGGTCGGCCGCCAGCCGCAGCGGCCGAGCGCGCCGTGCTGGACGCGCGAAAAGCTGTTCGCGCTGTTTCCCAACCTTGGGGAGATGCGTGGCCGTCCGGGTGGCCGGATGAGCGGCGGCGAGCAGCAGATGCTGACCATCGCGCGCACGCTGATGGGAAACCCCTCGCTGGTCCTGCTCGACGAGCCTTCCGAAGGTTTGTCGCCGAAGATCGTCGAGCAGATGGTCGACGCGATCCTGACCATGAAGAAGGAAGGCGTCAGCATTGTCGTGTCCGAGCAGAACCTGCATTTCGCGCGGTTGATCTCCGATCGCGCCTATATCATCGAGCGCGGCCGGATCTGCTTCGGCGGCACCATGGCCGAACTCGATGCGCGTCCGGATATCCGCGACGCGCATTTGTCGTTGTGAGGGGGCAGGTCATGGGCAGGAACGCTTCACTGAAGAAAAGCGTCAAGCCGGCAAGGCCGCTCTATATCCTCGACGACCAGATCGGCTTCATCCTGCGGCAGGTCTGGCAGCGCCACGCCACGATCTTTTCGCGCGACATCGGCAACAACCTGACGCCGACGCAATGGGCGGCGCTCTCCAAGCTGTTCGAGACCGGGCCGTGCTCGCAAAACCAGCTCGGCCGGCTGACCGCGATGGACGTCGCGACCATCAAAGGCGTCATCGACCGCCTCACGGCGCGGGGCCTCACCGAGACGAGCTCCGATCCCGAGGATGGCCGCCGTCTGCTGGTCAGCCTGACGCGGGCAGGCCAGCAACTGGTCGAGAAGGCCGCACCCAATGCGCTCGTTGTTTCCAGGGAAACGCTGGCGCCGCTCGACGCGCGCGAGCGTGAGACGCTTTTCGCGCTGCTCAACAAGCTGCGCTAACGAAGGAGCGCGCCTCGTTCGGCCAGCGCTTCAATCACACGGCCGCGCCGCGCGCTAGTCCGCAACGCCGAACGCCAGTGCGACGATGCCCACCAGGACGAGGCTGACGGCCCACAACGTATCCAGGTTGAACCAACTCCGGGACACGAATTTCAGGCCAATGTAGCGATAGACCAGCCACGCCAGGCATCCGCCGGCGGCGATCATCGCGCCGGCATGGACCACGCAGACCAGCACGGCCATGGTGGGATTGGCATTGATGAGGCTCGCGGCTGCCTGGTGGCCGTTGCCGAGGTCGGCTTCCCGGCAGAGCCCGAGATAGATCGGCACGAGCATCAGGGCGGCGCCGTGCGCGATTGCCACGGCGAAGGACCAGAGCCCCAATTGCGCCGGCCGGATTCGCGCCAGAGCCCTCGGATGGCGCCGGTTGACAAGCCGGTAGATGCCGAAGCCGATGACGAGAAGGCTGGCGCCAATCCGGATCTGGCGCTGCCATTCGGCGAGCGCAACCAGCAGCGCGAATGGAAGGATCACGAGCAGCATCGCCAACAGATGACCGGCCGCGAGTGGCCCAAGCGCGGTCACCAGGGCACGCGAGCTCCTTTGCATCAATCCGGCCGAAACGGCGAGCGGCCACCCCATTCCCGGGTTTATCCCGTGGTAGAGGCCGCTTGCGATCACAGCCAGCCATAGCCAGGCCGGCCAATCGGCCGCAGTCACCGTCAAGCCGATGGGTAGCAGAACGAATCCGTCGAACAGTCGCCGCCGTCGAGACGGATCTGGTGCGCCCGGTACCCGTCCGGGAAGCTGACCCAGTAGTCCTTTGCCAGCGCGAGGCCGCCGTGCGGGCCCGCATTTGCCATCACCTCGACGCCGGGAATGCCTTGCGGATAGAACTGGTCGTCCCATGTCGAGTAGAGCGAATTGGTCCAGTAGACCCGCTTGCCGTCGCGGCTGATCTCGACCATTTGCGGGCCGCCCGCAAATGCCTTGCCGTTCGGGTGCGGCGTACGGTTTGCGATGCCGCCGATGCGGACCGATCCGGCAAGCTTCGGCTTTCGGGGCTCGCTGACGTCGTATTGACGCATCTCGCCGGTGCCCCAGCAGGAGACGTAGAGAAACTTGTCATCCATCGACAGGTCGATGTCGGTCACCAAAGGCGGCACGGCGCCAAAGCCTTGCAGAAGCGGCGGCAACTGCTCTTTCGGTGCGGGCTCGGGTGGGATCGTCGCAGTCTTCTCGATGTGGAACCTGTCGCCCTCGCGCCACCACGTCCAGATCGAGCCTTCGAGGTTTGTCGTATCGACCACAACGCCCACGAAGCCGTGCTCGCGGACGGGATCGTGTGCGGGACGCACTTCCAGCGCCATTTGATGATTGGCGCCGAGATCGATCGTCTGGACATTTCGCCGGGCCCGCAGATCCCAGAAGTGGAGTCGATGGCCGTATTTGTTCGAGAGCAGATCCTCGGGCACGATTCCGTTCTCGAACTGCGGCGGCAACGCCCACTCGCTGCTCACCATGTAGTCGCGCGGCAGGTTCCACCAGAAGTCGTAGTGCTTGGTCTGCGGGCCGCGATCGATCTCCCAGCGTCCGAGCACCTCGAACGTCTCGCAGTCCATGATGAAGATGCCGGGCGGTCCATCGGTGCCATTCTTGCCGCTGCCGCCGAGCGTAGAGACGTAAATGCCTTCCGGCCCGCAATGGATGGTGTGCGGCCGCGAGTACCCGGTCTTTTTGAAGATCTCCTCGGGCTCGATGATCTTGTGAATCTTCGCCTGGGTGGGATCCGGCTTCGTGTCGACGATGTAGATTCGGGACGACCGCATGCCGGGGATGATGAGATAGCGGCGCTCGAGGAAGGCGTGTCCTGCAAGCGGCGACAACGCCGATGAGCAGGCGTTCCACCCGAAATGGTGAAACTCGTCGCCCTTGTTGGGCATCGTCACGGTATGGACGACCTTGCTGTAGGTCGCAGAGCCGGGCTTGACGTCGATAACGGCGAGTGCGTCGGCTTGTGAAGCGTCCGGGCTGAGCAGCACAGTGTAGGCGAAGGTCTCTGCCGGAGCCTCCATCGCAAGCTTCGGCGAGGCGTGAAACGTGGGGTCTGGCCTCATCGTCATCGTGCTGCCTCCTGTTGCCTTGGCAGGTACCAACGTGGCGCGGCGGCATGCAGCAGCAAGAACCCGATTCGTCGAATGCCTCTTGCATGCGCCGCCGACCACCAGGATCGCTTGGCGCCTACAATACACCTCAACGGTGTCCGGTGAAAGGAACGTTCCAGGCCGCCGCGAAGCAAACCATTTTCCCGCGGGCGGCGGGATGGATTACTTCGTCGCTTTTGCCGCTCGCAATAGCGCTGTCCCGTCTGGACTACTTCGTCACGATCTCCGGTACCCTGGTCGCGGGCGGGGTGTTGCGGCTGCGCTGGGTGCGCACGATGCCGTCGATGATGGTCATGCCCACGCCGGGCAGGTCGCCGAGCTGGACGCTTTCCAGGATGTTCTTGCCGGGCGAATGCTGCGCCCGGTCCATGATGACGAAATCGGCCGCGCGGCCCACCTCGATCAGGCCGCAGTCGAGCGTGCGCATCCGGGCCGTGTTGCCGGTGGCAAAGCAGAACGCGATCTCCGCCGGAACTTCGCCGAGCGAGGACAGCATCGAAACCATCCGCAAGATGCCGAGCGGCTGCACGCCGGAGCCGGCTGGCGCGTCGGTGCCGAGGATGATGCGGGAAAGATCGCCCATTTCGCGCGCGGTGCGCAGCGTGAACAGCGCCGAGCGCTCGTTGCCATTGTGAACCAGTTCAAGTCCGCGCTTGCAGCCTTCGCAGATGCAACGGATCTGGTCATCGGGCAGGGCGGTATGGCCGCCATTAATGTGACCGACCACGTCGGTATCGGCTTCCAGCACCACGTCCTTGTCGATCAGGCCGGAACCGGGGATCGATGGGCCGCCGGTATGGATCGTGCTCTGGATGCCGTATTTGCGCGCCCAGCCGACCATCTTGCGCGCGGTCGGGCCGTCCTTGACGCCACCCAGGCCAACCTCGCCGAGCAGCTTGACACCGGCAGCCGCGAGCTCCTTGAAGTCGTCCTCGACCATCTCGCATTCAATCACCGGCGCGCCGGCATGAACCTTCACGCCGCCGGGCCGCAGCGTCCAGAACGCGCGCTGCGCGAAGATCGCCATCGCCTTGAGCCCCACCACGTCGCGCGGGCGTCCGGGCATATGCACTTCGCCCGCCGATATCATCGTGGTGACGCCGCCATGCAGGAACGAGTCGATCCAGCCGATCTGGTTCTGCCGCGGGGTCCAGTCGCCGGCGACGGGATGAACATGGCTGTCGATCAGGCCCGGCGCGACCGTCGTGCCATTGGCGTCGACGATGATGGTGGCGCCTTCGGTGTTCAGGTCCCTGGCGCGGCCGAGACCGGTGATCCTGCCGTTTTCGGCAACAATGGTGTCGGCATCGAGGATGGGCTTCTCCAGGGCGCCCGACAGCAGGAGGCCGATGTTGCGGATCACCAGCTTGCTCGGGCCGGTAGCCTGGGGTGCGTCCTGCGCCATCGATCGGTTTCCTTCTATCCCCCGATAATTCCAGCGATTTTGATCCCGGCTTGACGGCGGGATCAAGCTGGATTATTCATTTGTGTACTAATGATCGTATACGAATGAACCCTCCGGCGCAATCGGCCGGCAAAAAATCGAGGCGATCGGGCGATGAGCAATTTCAACCTAGAGAGCGTTCTGAGCGTCCATCACTGGACCGATACGCTGTTCAGCTTCACCACGACACGCGACCCCTCGTTCCGTTTCCGCAACGGCGAGTTCACCATGATCGGGCTGAAGGTCGGCGAGCGACCGCTGCTGCGCGCCTATAGCGTCGCCAGCGCGAACTACGAGGACAAGCTCGAGTTCTTCTCGATCAAGGTGCCCGATGGTCCGCTTACCTCGCGCCTTCAGCACCTGAAGGAGGGCGACGAGATCATCGTCAGCCGCAAGGCGACGGGAACACTGGTCATCGACAATCTCGAGGACGGCCGCAACCTCTATCTGGTCGGCACCGGCACGGGCCTTGCGCCGTTCCTGAGCGTCATCAAGGACCCGGAAACCTATGAGCGGTTCGAGAAGGTCGTGCTGCTGCATGGCTGCCGCCACGTCGCCGAGCTCGCCTATGGCGAGATGATCACGAAGGATCTGCCGAACGACGAGCTGATCGGCGAGTATATCCGCAACCAGCTGATCTATTATCCGACGGTGACGCGCGATCCCTTCCGCAACCGAGGCCGCATCACCGATCTGATCACATCAGGCAGGCTGTTCGAGGATATCGGGCTGCCGTCGATCGAGCCCGCGCATGACCGCGTCATGATCTGCGGCAGCCCGGCGCTGGTCCAGGACACCCGCGCGCTGCTGACCGGCCGGGGCTTTGTCGAAGGCAACCACGGCGAGCCGGCCCAGTTCGTGGTGGAGAAAGCGTTCGCCGAGCGCTGAGCGCTCGGCGTGATCCGCAAATCTGTCGCTTTAGTGCGCACCGCCGCCGGCCCCGCCGCTTGCCGCTTTCCGCGTCAGCATGAGCGCGATCGCGGCGAGCACCAGCACGATGCCGATGATCGCGAACGTGTCGCTGAAGCCCAGCACCAGGGCCTGACGCTTGACCGCGTTGCCGAGCGCGATGATCGCCTGCTGGCGTGCATTGGTCGGGTCGGGCACGCCATGGGCAATGAAGTAGTCGGTCATCTGTGCGATGCGGGCGCGGACTTCCTCCCGGCCGAGATGAACCGACTGGCCGATGATGTTGGAATGAAATTGCTCGCGCTTGACGACGATGGTTGCGAGCACGGCCGTGCCGATCGCGCCGCCGAGATTGCGCATCATGTTGGAAATGCCTGAGGCCGCTGCGGCGTCCTGCGGTGCGACGCTGCCGAGCGAGATCGAGCTCAGCGGCGCCAGCAGCAGCGCCTGGCCGACCGCGCGGACGATGTTCGGCACCCAGAACTGGTCACCGGCATAGTCGAGCGACATGGTCGTGTTCATGAACGCGCTCAGGGCAAAGAGCAGCGCGCCGGTGACGGCGATGAGGCGGGCATCGAACCGCTGCATCAGCTTGGGCACGAGCGGGATCAACAGAAGCTGCGGCAGCCCGGTCCATGCCAGCACGGCGCCGATCTGCTCGGCGTTGTAGCGCTGCACCTGGCCGAGATAGGCCGGCAGCAGATAGACCGAGCCGAACAGCGCAAAGCCGATGAAGACCGCGGCGACGGTGCCGATACCGAAATTGCGTTGGGTGAGCAGCCGCAATTTGAGCAGTGGCTTCTCGACGGTCAGCTCGATCCCGACGAACAGCGACAGGCTGATCGCGGCGATGATAGCGAGCCGCACGATGAAGGGGGACCCGAACCAGTCGTCCTTGTTGCCCTCTTCGAGCACGGATTGCAGTGCCGACAGGCCGATCGCCATGGTGGCGATGCCCAGCCAGTCGCCCTCGCGCAACAGCTTCAACTGCATCGGCTGGCGGTCGAGGGTGAAATAGAGCAATGTCACCATCACAGCGGTCGGCAGCACGTTGACGAAGAAGATGGTCTGCCAGCCGTAGTTCTCGGTGAGATAGCCGCCGATGGTCGGTCCGATCGCCGGCGCGAACGTCACGGCAAGCGAGAACATGGCAAGGCCGATCGGTTGCTGGGCCTTCGGCAGCTTGGTGAAGACGAGCGTGAAGGCCATCGGGATCAGCACGCCGCCGAAGAAACCCTGCAGGCCGCGCATCGCGATCATCGATGGCAGGTCGCTGGTGAAGGCGCAGGCCACCGAGAAGATCGCAAACAGCGTGGCATGAACGAGGATGACGTTGCGGAACGAGAACACCCGGCTCAGATAGTCCGTGAGCGGAATGACGATGATCTCGCCAATCAGATAGGAGGTCGAGATCCAGGAGCCGTTGTCCACGCCGGTGCCGATGCCGCCTTCGATGTCGAGCAGCGAGGCGTTGGTGATCTGGATGTTCAGGATCGCCATGAAGGCGCCGATCATGGCGGCCGATACAGCGATCCAGGTTATGGCGCTGGCCCGCTCCGGATTGATGGGTGCAAGCGCGACCGCGCGGGGCGTTGATGGCGTGGCGGAGAGGGTGAGGGCTGACATCGCATCACCTGTTCGAATTGGCGTACGCGACCTTCGCGGTTCCGTTCCGTTCGGGGCGCTGGGCTGCGCGTGATCGCGTCTCAATGCTGGGGATCACCGACATGCCCGGCCGCAGGTCGATCTGGGTATCGTCGAGCACGATCTTCACCGGAATGCGCTGCACCACCTTGGTGAAGTTGCCGGTGGCGTTGTCGGGCGGCAGCAGCGCGAATTCCTGTCCGCTCGCAGGCGCCAGCGAATCCACATGGCCGTGCACGATCTTGCCCGGGAACATGTCGACCTTGATGTCGACAGCCTGGCCGCTGCTCACATCGGTGAGCTGGGTCTCCTTGTAGTTCGCGATCACATAGGCGCCACTGGCTGGCACCAGCGACATCAATTGCGTGCCGGCCTGGACGAACTGGCCGGTGCGCAGCGTGCGGTTGCCGACAGTGCCGTCGATCGGCGCGACGATCGTGGTGTAGCTCAGGTTGAGCTCGGCCTGACGCTGCAGGGCGGCCGCTCGCGCCGCGGACGCGGTTGCTTGCGCGATCTCGGCCTTGAGCAACGACACCTGCTTGACGGCGGAAGCGAGGTTTGCGGTATCGCGCAGGATCGCGGCGTGGGCGCCGGCGTTACGCGATTGCGCGAGCTGCGCATTCTGCACGCTGCCGTAGCCGCTGGTGGCGAGGTCGGTGTAGCGCTTGTTTTCCTGCAATGCGAACGTCTCGGTCGCGGTATCGACCTCGATCGTTGCCCTGGCCGCTTCGATCACGGCCTGCTGGACGTCGAGTTGCGCCTGCTTGCTCGCCAGCGCGGCCTGCGCCGCCGCCACATCAGCCTTGGCCTGGTCGAGCGCGACCCTGAAATCGCGGTCGTCGATCCGCGCGAGCACCTGGCCGGCCGTGACGTGTTCGTTGTCGCCGACGAGCACGTCGCTCAGATAGCCGGAAACCTTTGGCGCGATGGTGGTGTTGTCAGCCTTTATATAGGCGTCGTCGGTCGAAACCTGAAAGCGGCCGACGGTCCAGTAGTCCCAGCCGAACCAGGCGGCGCCGGCGATAAGTGCGATGGCGGTGCTTGCCGTCAGGACGCGGCGGAGGCGCCCTTGTTTCACGGTGAGCGCAGGCGCGGGCGCGGCCGGTGCCTCGTTGCTCGTTGAAGCCGTCAGGAGCTCCTGCGCGGCATCGGCAGGGACCTGGCTCTCGACCGGAAAGGTTGTGGAATGACGGCTCATGACGGGTCTCCTCGCATCCATCCCTTTGAAAACATGATGTAATTTTCAAAACCTCATGTTCTCTAATTAGGAAACTTGACGTTTTCCAAAATAGACCTCATATTCGGAGAGTCAATGGAATGACAGGCATCATCTAAAAGCATGGCTCGAATGGCGACCGGCAAGGCCACCCTGACCGAACGCAATGAAGCGGATGAACCGCGGCGCACGCGGGGGAGACCGCCGTTGCGATCCGACGAGGAGACGCGAGCGCTCATCATCGAGGCTGCGCGGCAGGAATTTTTTGCGAGCGGCTTTGCGGCAACCAATATGGAGGCCGTGGCGCGACAGGCCGGCGTGTCCACCAAGACGGTTTATCGCCTGTTTCCGGACAAGGCCGGTTTGTTTGAGGCGATGGTGACAGATCGCATCGACCGGTTTGCATCTGCCTTCAGCCTGCGCAGCTGTGAAGGCAAGGATATCGAGGCCTTGTTGGTGAAGGCGCTGCTGATCTGCGCCGAGCTTGTGCTCAACGAAGAGGTCGTCGCGCTTCAGCGCACGATGCTCGCCGAGAGTGACCGTTTTCCCGAGATCGCGGAGATGTTCTACAGCAAGGCGATGCGGCGTACGATCGCCGTGCTCGCCGAATGGCTGCGGGCGCAAGCGATGCGCGGGCTCATCGAAGTCGATGACGCCGAGATCGCAGCCGGCATGCTGCTCGGCATGCTCGCATACCAGCCGCAGCGCGCGGCGATGTTCGGTCATCAGGCGCTGCCGACAGGCGACGAGCTCGAACGGCATGCACAGGCCTGTGCTGCGCTGTTCCTGCGGGGATGCAGGCGCCGCTGACGGGCACGGTGCCGCGATCGGCCAGTGCGGTCAGGGCCGGCGCTGAAGATCCCAGTCAGCGATGACGTGGAACGGCGCGGTTGCGTCGGTCTGGCGGAACAGCGCGATGCGATCGATCGCGAGCTTGGACAGGCCTGTGGCCGCAAAGCGCTGTCGCAGCATCGCGATCACTGGCTCGCGGCGTTCTGCCGGAAGCCGGCCCGTCAGCGTCATGTGAAAGCGAAACTCCTCCATCACGTAAGGGTAACCCCAGCGGTCGAGATAATCGCGCTGCCGCGGCGTCAACTGCTCCGGGCGCCGTCGCGCGCGATCGCCAGGCGTGAGCGGTGCGCGAAAGCAATCGAAGACGCGGACACAATCGGCGGCCAGCCGTTCGAGCTCGGCCGAAGGCTCGGCCGGCACGACGGCGATAAAGCCGCTGATGGAATCGACGACTGGGCGGACGAGCGGAATCGTCCGCGGCGTTTCGGCAAAAGACGCGCAGGCGGCGCGCAACCCGTCTTCGGCCTTTCCGTCCGCAAGTGGCATCGGCGCCTTCAGCGTGGCATGGAAGCCGTATTTTCTCGGCTCCAGCGTCAGCTCGCGCCAGTCGGGAAAGCGCCGCACCACGTCTTCGGGGAAGGGCAGTTCGGTGCCGCTCCAGGGGTCATGGCCAAGCAGGTTCGCGCCGAAGCGATCGAGCTCGCTGCCGCGGGCGGCGGTGAAATAAATGGCGTAGCGGGGAAAAGCGGTCATTGCCGGCAGCATAGCGTCGCACCTCACGCGGCGGCAATTGCCTCGCGTTGCGCGCTCGAATGGCGGACCAGACGGTCGGGATCAGCCAGGTACACGAGCCGGCCGGCCGCAACCACGGCGACGACGCGCGGGCGCGTCGGCAACCGATCGTCGACCAGGATGATGTCGGCGCGGCATCGCTCGGCGATGCTGCCGCGATCCGCCAGCCCGCAGGCTTGTGCTGGCGCCGCCGAGATCAAATTCCAGGCCCGTGCCAGCGGCAGGATGCCGTCGGCGGCGAGCCGGAATGCCGCCAGAAGCGGCGCCGGGTAGTAATAGTCGGACGCCAGCACCGAGCAGAGGCCCTTCTCGATCATGTCGGAGGCCCTGGTCCAGCCGGTATGGCTGCCGCCGCGCACAACATTGGGCGCGCCGAACACGGTGAAATCTCCTCCGGCCGCGGCTGCCCGGGCGGTTTCCTCGTTGACCGGAAATTCGGCGATGGTCACGCCCTGGGCACGGAATGCCTGCCGCATCGCGGGCGTGTCGTCGTCATGCGACAACATGCGAACCCCGGCGTCTCGCGCCCGGCCGGCCAGCCGTTTGATCGACGCCGGCACGGCGTCCGCGCGCGCGAGGACGCGCTCGACCAGCCGATCGAAGGCATCGTTCGACAGTCCGGTGCGCTCGACCATGCGGCTGCGCTTCGCCGGCTTGTCGAGACTTGCCACCGTCGAGTCCATATGGTCGTTGAATGCGAGCAGATCGATGCGACCTTCCGACAGCCATTGGCCGATCTCGTCCTCGGCGTCGAGATTGTAGGTTTCGTGGCGGAGGTGAAAGCGCGTGTCGGCTGCAAGGCGCGGCCTCAAGCTCTCGATCGCCTCGAGCAGCTCCCGGGCATTGTCGGCGCTGCGCAGGCCCGGTTCCCAGGACCAGGTCGTCGCATGAAATACGGTAGTGATCCCGTTGCCGATGGCCTGACGGTCGCTGTCGACGAGCGCCACGTCGATGGGAAAGTCGACGCCGGGACGCGGCATCATCTGCCGTTCGAATGCGTCGCCATGCAAATCGACGATGCCCGGCAACACCAGCAAGCCACGTGCGTCGAGCTCGAGCGGTGCGCGGGAGCGGTTTGCGCCCACGGCGTGGATCTCCAGGCCCGACAGTTGCAGCGAGGTTTCGAGAATGTCCTGGCCGAGCAGCGTTCGGCCGCCTTCGATGAGGATGTCGTTCACGATATTGCACTTCGTTGTTTGAGGGAACGCGTGGCGCCCGCTTCATACTTGGCGAGGAAGTCCTCGATTGCGAGCTTGCGGAAGTCGGGGAGGGCTGTGCGCAACTTCGCGTGATCCCAGTCCGACCAGGCCAGATCCATCAACCGGTCTGCGACGGCTTCCGGGAAACGGCGCTTGATCGCTCGTGCCGGATTTCCTGCGACGATCGTATATGCGGGAACGTCCCTGGTGACGATGGCGCCGGCCGCGACCACCGCGCCGGTGCCGACGTTGCGTCCGGGCAGCACAATCGCACCATGCCCGACCCAGACATCGTGGCCGATCTGGACCGAATGGCTGCGCCGCCAGTCGAAGAATTCAGCTTCGTCGGGCTCGCCGGGAAAATAGGCGCTGGCGCGATAGGTGAAGTGGGCCTGTGAGGCCCGGTGCATCGGATGATTGCCGGGATTGATGCGCGTCATTGCGGCGATCGAGCAGAATTTTCCGATTGCTGTGTAAGTGATCTGTGCGTCGTTGACGACATAGGAATAGTCGCCCATCTCGACCTCGAGCAGGATGGTGCGGGCGCCAACCTCACAGTAGGCGCCGATCCTTGCGTGCTGCACCTTGGCGCTCGGATCGATCGTGGGCTCGAGGGAAAGTATCTTTCCGGCCAACTGAACCTCCGTGCGCATGACCCGAGTTGTCGCGCGCCCGTCATTGACGGGCTTCGTGACGCCAGCGTGACAGTTGCGTGACGATCGACGGCGATGTGGATCAACATCGCAGCGCAGCCGCGCTGTCACATAACTGTTGAATACGGACGATAGCGGTGGTGGGCGCCCCCGCATCTGGAGCATGGCATGCTGGCAATCGAAGGTTTGACGTGCCGTTTCGGCACAAAAGCCGCTGTAGATAACGCATCATTCTCCATTGCCCCCGGCGGCTTCGTCGGCGTGATCGGCCGATCGGGGGCGGGCAAGTCGACCTTGCTGCGGGCAATCAACCGCCTGACGCCCGCGACCAGCGGTCGCATCCTTCATGACGGGGTTGATGTGACGGCGCTGAGCGGCGCAGCGTTGCGGCAGTGGCGTGCCCGCGCTGCGATGATCTTCCAGCAATTCAATCTGGTCGGCCGGCTCGATGTTCTGACCAATGTCCTGATGGGGCGGCTTTCCGAAATCCCGTCATGGCGCTCGCTCGCCCAGTTCTGGCCGGAAGAAGACGTGGCGATTGCGATGTCGGCGCTGGAGCAATTCGACATGGGGCAGCTTGCGGCGCAGCGAGCCGACCAGCTATCCGGCGGCCAGCAGCAGCGCGTCGCGATCGCCCGCGCCCTGGTGCAGCAGCCCGACATCATCCTTGCCGACGAGCCGATCGCCTCGCTCGATCCGCGCAACACCAAGATCGTGATGGATGCGCTGCTCCGTATCAACAAGCATTTCGGCATCACCGTCATCTGCAACCTGCATTCGCTCGATCTCGCGCGCAGCTATTGCGATCGGCTGATCGGGATGGCGGCGGGCCGCGTTGTATTCGACGGCGTGCCGGCCTCGCTCACCGATCGCGTTGCGCGCGAACTTTATGACCTCGAGGCGAGCGAGGTCTTGGGCACGGCTCCGGCGGAGGAAGCCGCGGTCGCGCCAGTTCCCGCACTCGGCACGGCTGCGGCGGCGTGACCTTCGCCGCGGCGCGCCACGACACTTTCAGTCAATCTGAATCAACCCACACGGAGAGGGACGTATCATGATCAACCGCAGAATCGTTCTGGCGGGCGCGGCCGCGCTTGCCTTCGCAGGCTCGGCATCCGCCGAGGACTGGAAAGCCAAATATCCCGAAATCACCTTCGCCGTGATCCCGGCCGAGAACGGTTCCGGCGTGCTCGAGCGCTACACGCCGTTCGTGAACTATTTGTCGAAGGAACTCGGCATCAAGGTCAACCTGCGTGTCGCCAACGACTACGCAGCCGTGATCGAAGGCCAGCGCGCAGGCAATATCCATATCGGCTATTACGGGCCGGCCTCGTTTTCCCGGGCACGCCTGACCGGGGTGAAGACCGATGCCTTTGTCATCGACGTCAATTCCGACGGCTCGAAGGGCTACTATTCGGTGTTCTATGTGCTCGCCAAGAGCCCCTACCAGAAAGTCGAGGATCTCAAGGGCAAGAACCTCGGCCTGGTCGACCCGAATTCGACCTCCGGCAACAACATGCCGCGATTCAAGCTGAACCAGATGGGCATCGACCCTGACGCCTATTTCTCCAAGGTCATCTTCACGGGCAGCCACGAGAATGCGGTGCTGGCGCTGGCGCAAGGCACGGTCGACGTCGCCGCCAACTGGTGGAATGCCGAGGATGACTCCAACCTGACGCGCATGCTGGCCAAGGGCATGGTGAAGGCGGCCGACGGCACGCCGATGAAGAAGGAGGATTTCCGCATCATCGTGAAGTCCGACCTCATCATCAACTCGCCCTACGCCTATCTCAACAGCTTGCCCGACGACATGAAGGCGGCGATCAAGCAGGCGTTCCTCGACGCGCCGCAGAAGGACGCGGAAGCTTTCAAGAAGCTCTCCGACGGCAAGAACCGGCCGTGGCAGCCGGTGAGCAACGCGGACTACGACAAGACCATCGAACTGATCAAGTTCGTCGACAATCTGCGCAAGAAGGGATCCTGACGATTTGTCGGGAAGGCCGGGTCGAACGGACCCGGCCTTTTCTCCAGCGCGGCATGAAAAAATGACAACGGCCGTATCGATCCTGCCGAGCCAGCAGCTTGCGGCCTTGAACCTGGCCTATCGTAAGGCCGCGGCGCGGCGGCGCCTTCGCTTCACGATCGCGCTGGTATTGTTTTTCGCTGCCCTGGTCGTGGCAGCTGTCGGCGCGGAAGTGAACCTGCGTACGTTTTTCACCCATTTCAGCAACTTCGTCAGCTATTTCGGCCGCATCCTGAGCCTCGATAACGGCGCCTGGGTCTGGACCGATCCTGCCGAGTGGTTCTGGGGCTGGCACAAATGGCTTCGGCTGCTCGGCGAGACCATCCTGATCAGCTATGTCGGCACGCTGATCGGCGCGATACTCGCCTTCGTGCTCAACTTCTTCGCCGCCGAAAATACCTCGCCGGCACCGTGGCTGCGCTTTGCGATGCGCAGGCTGCTTGAGTTCGCCCGCACCGTTCCCGGCATCGTCTTTGCGCTCATCTTCGTCATTGCCTTTGGCCTTGGGCCGATGGCGGGCGTGCTGGCGGTGGCGATCCACTCCACCGGTGCGCTCGGCAAGCTGTTTTCGGAAATCGTCGAGAATGCGGACATGAGACCGGTTGAAGGCGTGCGTTCGACCGGCGCCGGGTGGATTGCCTGCATGCGCTTTGCGGTGCTGCCCCAGGTGATCGCGGGTTACGCGAGTTACACGCTGCTGCGTTTCGAAATCAATGTCCGTGAGGCCTCGGTCATGGGTTTCGTCGGCGCGGGCGGCATCGGCCAGGAACTCGTGGTCGCGATCCGGAAATTCTATTATTCGGACGTCAGCGCCATCCTCGTGACCATCATCGTGACCGTCTTTATCATCGACATCGCCACCGGATGGCTGCGCGGCCGGCTGTTGGGTAAGGAATCGCGGCCGTGAATCCAGTCCAGCCCCCGGATCTCGAACAACTCCGCGCGCGACATCCCGATATTTTCGCGCGGCCGGCAGCCGCGCGGCTGGCGACGCCGCTGGTGGCGGCCTGCGCCTTCGGAATTTTCGTGTTCGGGCTCGTCGACCTCGACTTTTCGCCGGCCAGATTGCTTTCCGGCCTTCGTCAGCTCGGCTGGATCACGCTGATGATGATCCCGCCGGATCCCGGCTCGTCCTTGCCGCTCTATCTGAAGGCGCTGGGCGAGACGCTGTCGATCGCGCTGCTGGGCACCACGCTTGCCGCGCTCATGGCGCTGCCGATCAGCCTGTTCGCGGCGAAGAATGTCGTGCGCTCGAATGTCGTGAGATTTCCGGTACGGCGCTTTCTCGATTCGATCCGCGGCGTCGACACGCTGATCTGGGCGCTGGTGTGGATCAACGTCGTCGGTCTCGGTCCGTTCGCCGGCGTGCTCGCGATCGCGGTTTCGGATTTCGGCGCGTTCGGCAAGCTGTTTTCCGAAGCGATCGAGGCCGCCGACCGCAGGCAGGTTGAGGGGGTCAGGGCATCCGGCGGCAGTGCGCTGCACGAAATCCGCTTTGGACTGATGCCGCAGGTGCTGCCAGTGATCGCGGGACAGGTGCTCTATTTCATCGAATCGAACACGCGCTCGGCGACGATCATTGGCATCGTCGGTGCGGGCGGCATCGGCCTTCAGCTCGCCGAGCAGATCCGGGTGCTGGAATGGCAGAAGGTGTCATTCCTGGTCCTGATGATCCTGATCGCGGTCGCCGCGATCGACTGGATCTCCGGAAAGCTCCGCTTTGCGATCATCGGCCGGCGCGCGGTCGCCTAGCCGCCATCAACCACGAACGCAACACGTTCGGCGGCAAAGCGCGAGCGCTTGGTCACCAGCGGGGTGCCGTCCGCATCGAGGTCGGTGCTGTCGACGACCAGGACGGGCCGGCCGAGCGTAAGGTCGAGTCTCGCCGCGTCGGATGCCTCGGCAATGGCTGCGGTGATCCGGGTCGACCCGCGGCGGTAATCGCGCACGCCATAATGCTCCAGCAGCTTGGTCATCGAGCGGGCGGTGGCAAAGACGTGGCCCGCTCCCGGAAAGCGCTCGGCGGATAGCCAGCTCGTGGAAATGCAGATCGGCACGCGGTCGGCAAAACGCAGTGCCTCGATCCGCGCCAGCGGCGCGCCGGTCTTCAGGCCGAGCAGCCGGGCGACCTCGCGCGTCGCGGGCTCCTCGCCGGCCTCGATCAGTTGCCCGCGCGGCTCGCGCCCGCCGGCACCGACGATCTCCGAAAATCGCGTGCGCGAGCGCAGCGGGTAGGCGAGCCGCTGCGCCTCGACATAGGTGCCGCTGCCGCGTTCGGCGCGCACCAGGCCGCGCTCGGCCAGCATCGCCAGCGCGCGGCGCACCGTGTGACGGTTGACGCGATAGAGCTCGGCAATCTCGGTCTCGCCCGGCAGCTTCGTGCCGGCGGGAAACCGGCCTTCAGCGATGCCGCGCTCGATGCCGTCGGCGACCTGCCGCCACAACGCCACGCCGGTGCTCAGATCCTGCATGCTCATGGGATGAAATGGTCCGAACGGGGAACCGCGAAAATCATGCGCGTGTCATGAAACAGTCATGGCGTTTGAATATCAAGTTGTCTAGTATCATAGACAACTTGAATCGGGCAAGGGCCGGCCATGGCGGCGATCACGGACAGCGGCGGAGAGGCGAAGCGCAAGGCGGCAATGGCGATGCTGGCGCAGGCTTCCACCGCCGAGATCGTGCGCCATCTCGAGGGTATCGAATTGCCGGTGCACGAAGACCTGCGCGAGGCCGAGAACGGCCTTGTCATGCTGCGAGGCCGGATCGGCGGCGACGGCGCGCCGTTCAATCTCGGTGAGGCGACGGTATCGCGCGCGGCAGTGCGGCTTGCGACCGGCGAAACCGGCTTTGGCTATGCGCTCGGGCGGGACAAGGAAAAGGCGCGGATGATCGCGCTGTGCGACGCGCTGACCCAATCGAAGGAGTTTGCCGGCGTCGTCGAAGCCAGGGTGCTTGCGCCGCTCAGCGCCATGATGCTGTCGCGGCAAAACCGCAAGGCCGCCGAGGCGGCGGCGACGCGGGTCGATTTCTACACGCTGGTGCGCGGCGAGGGATGAGCCATGACGACGATTGCGGAACTGCCTCCGGGATTTGCCGACAAGGTGCTGTCGGCGCAGTCGACCTTCCGCTCGGTGATGGAGGCGATGGCGCGTCCGGGCACGGTGCAGCGCGTCGCGGCAAGCGTCGGTACGCCGACCGGTGTAGCGCGGGGCACGGCTGCCATCGCGCTGACGCTGTTCGACCACGATACGCCGATCTGGCTTGATCCGATGCTGGCGCAGACTTCGGAGATCACGCGGTGGCTCAAATTCCACACCAGTGCGCCTGTCGTCGTCGATTCGTCGATCGCGAGTTTCGCGCTGATCGCTGATGCGGGCGCGCTGCCCGGTCTCGATCGATTTTCATTCGGCACAAACGAATATCCGGATCGTTCGACCACGCTGGTCATCCAGGTCGAAAGCCTGGCTCAGGGGCCTGCCTACCGGTTGCGTGGTCCCGGAATCGAGGATGCGACGATCCTGCAGGCGACCGTCCGTCCGCCGGATATGTTCGAGCGGCTTGCTGTCAACGCCGCGCTGTTCCCGCGCGGTATCGATGTTCTCCTCGTGTGCGATGACCTGGTTGTCGCGCTTCCCCGTACCACCCGGATTGCCGCTTACGGAGCCTGATCCATGTATGTCGCCGTCAAGGGAGGCGAACGCGCCATCGAGAACGCGCACCGGCTGCTCGCGCATGAGCGCCGCGGCGACCGCGACGTTGCGGAGGTGACGCTGGCGCAGATTTCCGAGCAGCTCGCGCTCGGGGTCGATCGCGTCATGGCCGAGGGCTCGCTGTACGACCGCGAGCTTGCGGCCCTTGCGATCAAGCAGGCGCGGGGCGACCTGATCGAGGCGATCTTCCTGGTGCGCGCTTTCCGCGCGACCCTGCCGCGTTTCGGTGCCAGCGAGCCGGTCGACACGGGCAGTATGCAGGTGAGACGGCGGATTTCCTCGACTTTCAAGGATATCCCCGGCGGCCAGATCCTCGGTCCCACCTTCGACTATACGCACCGGCTGCTCGACCCCCAGCTTGCTGACGGCTTTGTCCCGGATCAACCGGTGACCGGCGAAACAACCGAGGTCGCGACGCCGCGCGTCACCGATATTCTCGGTCGCGACGGCCTGATCGAACCCTCGCCGGAAGCGGAAGAGGGGGCCCCGGTCGGCGACCTCACGCGCGAGCCGCTGGCCTTTCCCGCCGATCGCGACCTGCGCCTGCAAAATCTGGCGCGCGCCGACGAAGGCTTCCTGCTGGCGCTCGGCTATTCGACGCAGCGCGGCTATGGCCGCAACCATCCTTTCGCGGGCGAAATTCGCTTCGGCGAGGTCGAGGTGGAGTTCTTCGCCGAGGATGCCGGTTTCGCCGTGCCGCTCGGCTCGATCAGCGTGACCGAGTGCCAGATGGTCAACCAGTTCAAGGGCTCGGCAACGGAAGCCCCGTGCTTCACCCGCGGCTATGGGCTCGCCTTCGGGCAGAGCGAGCGCAAGGCGATGTCGATGGCGCTGGTCGATCGCAGCCTGCGCGCCCGCGAGCTCGGCGAAGAGGTGCTGGCGCCGGCGCAGGACGAAGAGTTCGTGATGTCGCATTCCGACAATGTGCAGGCGACCGGCTTCGTGGAGCACCTGAAGCTGCCGCATTATGTCGACTTCCAGTCCGAGCTTGGCCTGCTGCGCAAATTGCGCAAGGAGTTTGCCGAAGCCGCGGACGGACTGCCGATGCGGGAGGCCGCGGAATGAATGCGCCGGCCTACAATTTCGCCTATCTCGACGAGCAGACCAAGCGGATGATCCGCCGCGCGATCCTGAAGGCGATCGCCATTCCCGGCTATCAGGTGCCGTTCGCGAGTCGCGAAATGCCCATGCCCTATGGCTGGGGAACCGGCGGCGTGCAGGTGACCGCGGCAATCCTCGGACCCGACGACGTTCTCAAGGTGATCGACCAGGGCTCCGACGACACCACCAATGCGATCTCGATCAGGAAATTCTTTGCCAAGACGGCCGGCGTTGAGACCACGACGTCGACGAGCGACGCGACCGTGATCCAGACCCGTCACCGGATCCCGGAAGCGCCGCTGCATGCGGGACAGGTGCTGGTCTATCAGGTGCCGATCCCCGAGCCGCTGCGCTTCCTCGAGCCGCGCGAGACCGAGACGCGCCGCATGCATGCGCTTGCCGAGTACGGCCTGATGCATGTCAAGCTCTATGAAGACATCGCGCGGTTCGGCCATATCGCGACCGCCTATGCCTACCCGGTGAAGGTGAACGAGCGCTACGTGATGGACCCCTCGCCGACGCCCAAATTCGACAACCCGAAGATGGACGATTGCCCGGCGCTGCAACTGTTCGGCGCCGGCCGCGAGAAGCGCATCTATGCGATTCCGCCGCACACCAAGGTGGTGTCGCTCGACTTCGAGGATCACCCGTTCTCGCGCTACCGGTTCGACGCGCCCTGCGCGCTGTGCGGGGCGGAGGATTCCTATCTCGACGAGATCGTCATCGACGACAGAGGCGGGCGGATGTTCGTCTGTTCCGATACCGATTACTGCGAGGGCCGGCAGGCCGCGGGTCACCGTGGCACTGAGCACGCCGCACCCCACAAGGAGAGGGCGCATGGCTGAGCCGCATCGTGCGACTGACGATGACCAGCCGCTGCTGGTCGCGGAAAAGCTCGGCAGGAATTACGGCCGGCTGGCGGCCTGCCGCGATGTGTCCTTTGCGCTCTATCCAGGCGAAGTGCTGGCCGTCGTCGGCGAATCCGGCTCGGGCAAATCGACGCTGCTGCAATTGCTCTCGGCGCAGCTTGCGCCGAGCGCGGGGCGGGTCTCCTACCGCATGCGCGACGGGGTGCTGCGCGATCTCGCGAGCCTTGGCGAGGCCGAGCGGCGTTTGCTGTTCCGCACCGACTGGGGCTATGTGCATCAGGACCCCGCGCAGGGCCTGCGCATGGCGGTGTCGGCCGGCGCCAATGTCGGCGAGCGCTTGATGGCGGTCGGCTGGAATCACTACGGCCGCATTCGCCAGACCGCATCCTCCTGGCTCGATCGGGTGGAGATCGACGTCCGCCGCATCGACGACGCACCGCGCACCTATTCTGGCGGCATGCGCCAGCGCCTGCAGATCGCGCGCAATCTCGTCACCGAGCCGCGCCTTGTCTTCATGGACGAGCCGACCGGCGGCCTCGACGTCTCGGTGCAGGCGCGCCTGCTCGACCTGATGCGTGGCCTTGTCGGCGAACTGAATCTGGCGGCTGTTGTCGTGACGCACGACCTCGCGGTCGCGCGGCTCTTGTCGCACCGGGTGATGGTGATGAAGGGCGGCGAGGTGATCGAAACCGGCCTGACGGACCAGGTGCTGGATGATCCCAGGGAGCCCTACACCCAGCTCCTCGTTTCGTCGATCCTGCCGCCATGAGCCCATGCCGATGACCCTGATGATCGAGATCCAGAACGCCGAAAAGACCTTCACCATGCATCTGCAGGGCGGGGTGCAGTTGCCCGTGCTGCGGAATGTCTCCTTCCATGTCGGGACCGGGGAGTGTGTCGTGCTGTCCGGGCCGTCGGGCACCGGCAAGTCGTCAATTCTCAAGATGATGTTCGGAAACTACCGCTGCGACCGCGGCCGCATCGGTGTCCGCCACCAGGGCAACATTGTCGACCTCGCCTCGGCCGAGCCGCGGCAGATCCTGAACGTCCGGCGCAGCACGATCGGCTATGTCAGCCAGTTCCTGCGCGCCGTACCGCGCGTTGCCACGCTGGATGTGGTCGCCGAGCCACTGGTCGCTGCCGGCACGGCGCGTGCGGAAGCGCGCGATCAGGCAGGCAACCTGCTGCGGCGCCTCAACATCCACGAGCGGCTGTGGTCGCTGCCGCCGTCGACGTTCTCCGGCGGCGAGCAGCAGCGCGTCAACATCGCGCGCGGCTTCATCTGCGAGCTTCCGATCCTGCTGCTGGATGAGCCGACGGCGTCGCTCGATGCAGCCAATCGCGAAGTGGTGGTCGACCTGATCGACGAGAAGAAGCATGCGGGCGTTGCTGTTGTCGCGATCGTCCATGACGACGAGATTCGAAGCCGCATCGCGGACCGGGTGGTCGACGTGACCTCGTTTGCAGCCGCCGCATGAAGAAAGTCGAGGCCATGAGTGCGATTTCGTCCGATACCGTCATCGGCAATGCCAGGATCGTGCTGGCCGATCGTGTGATCGAGTGCGGCTGGATCGCCTTTGCCGACGGGCGCGTCGCCGAGATCGCCGAGGGGCGGGCGCCGGGGGCTCACATCGATGCGGCCGGCGATCTTTTCATGCCGGGGCTGGTCGAGCTGCATACCGATCACCTCGAAGCGCATTACGTGCCGCGCCCGAAAGTATTCTGGGATCCAACCGCTGCGGTGATCTCATACGACGGACAGCTCGCGACATCAGGCATCACGACCGTGCTGGATTCGCTGAGGGTCTGGCGCGAGGACGGCGCCGAGGACGTCGATGGCCGCGCCGGCATCCTGGCGGCGGCGATCACCGCCGCGCGCGAGGCAAGCCTGCTGCGCGCCGATCACTTCCTGCACCTGCGTTGCGAAATCCCGATGCCGGATGTGGTCGCGGAAGCCAGCGAATTGGTCGCGCGTCCGGATGTCCGGCTGATGTCGCTGATGGATCACACACCGGGCCAGCGGCAGTTCCGCGACGAAGCCAAGCTCCGTGACTATTACCGCGGCAAGGGCGCCGGCATGACCGACGCCGAGCTCGACGTGCTGTTCGCGCGGCGCTTCGCCTACCAGCGGACCTATGCCGCGGACAACATGCGGGCCATCGTGGCGCTGGCGCACCAGCACGACATCCCGCTCGCGAGCCACGATGACACGACCGACGAAAACGTCGCCGATGCGGTCCGCGATCGGGTGTCGGTCGCCGAATTTCCGACCACGATGGAGGCCGCGCGCGGGCTGCACCGGGCCGGTATCGACATCCTGATGGGCGCACCGAACGTGGTGCGCGGCGGCTCGCATTCCGGCAACATCGCAGCCGTCGACCTCGCGCGTGAGGGCCTGCTCGACATCCTTTCCTCCGACTATGTGCCGTCGAGCCTCCTGATGGGCGCGCTGCAACTGCCGGAACGCGTTCCAGCCATCGATCTGGCGTCGGCAGTGCGAACGGTCACCAAGACGCCGGCGGAAGCCGTTGGCCTTGCCGATCGCGGCGAGATCGCCCCCGGCAAGCGTGCCGACTTGATCCGCGTCCATGTCGCCGGCGGAATCCCGGTCGTTCGCAGCGTCTGGCGGGAAGGGCAGCGGGTGGCATGAGCGAAGCACCGACGGTAGCAGTTACCAACACCACCGCGATCGGGCCGGGTCGCCTGGTCCTGGTGGTCGGTCCCAGCGGCGCCGGCAAGGATACGCTGCTCGGCCTCGCGAAGGCCGCCTGCGCCGACGATGCCGGCATCGTCTTCCCGCGCCGCGTGATCACGCGCGAAGCGTCCTCATCCGAGGATAATGATCAGGCAAGCATCGATGCGTTCCGCGAGGCGTCCGGCCGCGAAGAGTTTGCCGTTCACTGGGAGGCGCATGGCCACTGCTATGGCCTGCCTCGTTCGATCGACGATGACATCCGGGCCGGCCGCACGGTTGTCGCCAATGTATCGCGCACCGTGATCGAGGCGATGCGGAGCGCCTACGCCAGCGTCACGGTTGTTTCGATCACCGCGCCGCCGGCCGTCCTGGCGGAGCGGCTCGCCGCGCGCGGGCGCAGCAGCGACGGAAGGATCGAGCAGCGGCTCGGGCGCTCGGTCGACCACCCATCGGAGCCGGATGTCACCATCCTCAATATCAGCAGCGCCGACTATCATGCGCGTCAGCTCTTGCGGGCGATCAGGGGAGAATGGGTGGCGGGATGCAGGGAGAAGCGCAATGTCTGTGATCGCGACGATCGATCAGCTTGAGGCGATCTACGGACATCCGGGAGAAAGCTCGACCGTCAAGGTCGCCGACCGGATCACGCCTTCCTACCGCACCATGATCGAGAAGTCGCCGTTTGCGGCGCTGGCCACGTCAGGGCCGGAGGGGCTCGACTGCTCGCCGCGCGGCGACCTGCCTGGGTTCGTCCGCATCCACGATGAGAAGACGCTGATCATGCCCGATCGCCGCGGCAACAACCGTATCGATTCCCTGCGCAACATCGTGCGCGATCCGCGGGTGGCGCTGCTGTTCCTGATCCCCGGGTCCGGCAATACGCTGCGCGTCAACGGCCGGGCTCAGGTATCGGTCGATCCGCAATTGCTGGCGTCGCTCGCCATGCAAGGCAAGGCGCCGCGGACGGCGATCATCATCGCGATCGATGAGATCTATTTCCAATGTGCCCGCGCGATCGTGCGCTCCGATCTGTGGAATCCCGACAAGCGCGCAGATCCAATGACCTTGCCGACGCCCGGCCAGATCCTTGCGGAGATGAGCGACAACCGCGTGGGTGGCGACGAATATGATCGCGAGTGGCCGGAGCGTGCCCGCCAGACCATGTGGTAGGCGACGTCAACGGCTGCTTGTTGGTGACGTTCGACGATATCGTGCGCGGTCAGCGTTCGTGGAAGATGCTCAAGCCACGAGGTCAAGAAGCTTCGAGGAACCCCGGACGAGAACCTTGCGTCCCGTCGCGGTGATGACCGGGCGCTCATCGATCACGGTGGCGAGCTTGAGGGACACGAGCTGCCGGATCGCGGCTCGACCCGCAGGCTGCGGCGCGCGCAGCGCCTTCAGTGCTTCCCATTGATCCGGGGTGAGGTCGTAGTCGAATTCAGCGCTCATGCAGTTTCGAATCCGTCGTGAACTTTTCGGGCGTTTCTTACAGACGCCGCATGAAGACGGTGCGACCATAATGAGTCAGGATTTCGGTGGCGAAGCACGCTTTTTTGAGATCAATCAAATGTGGAAACAGGCGCGATCGTAACGCAACGTTCACATCCTCGTATCGAGGACGATTTTCTGCCGGGGCGATGTCAAACAGGCGACGTGAGTTTCAATCCGATCATCCCTGCGACAATCAGCGTCAGGCAAAAAATGCGAACGGGATCGGCAGGCTCGCTGTAGAGAATAATGCCGACAAGAATGGACCCGGCGGCGCCGATACCTGTCCAGACGGCATAAGCGGTGCCGAACGGTAACGAGCGTAGTGCGATCGCCATCAATCCGAAGCTGAGTGCAATAGCGGCCACGGTCGCAAGCGTCGGCCAGAATCGGGTGAGCCCGTCAGAGTATTTCAGGCCCAGCGCCCAGCCGATTTCGAGCAGGCCCGCTCCCAGCAGTGCAACCCATGCGCTCACGATTTCCCCTTTGGGCTCCCGCAGTGCCGCATGCAGCGACGCGCCAATGGGGCTTCCTTGCGTGGTTCGCGCGACAGGGGTGTGACAGAAACGGCAATTTCCTGGACGGTCGCGACCTCGGCTGTCGCAAATCTGTTGCGTTGCGACATGATTCCTGTTGGCGGTGCAGCAACCAAATGCTGCCGTTTTCCACATGCCAATATTGCGGGAGTCCCACGCCGGTCTGATAGGGTGGATCATCAATCGGCTTCACACGGCGGAGTGAAGTTCATGAACAAGCTTACGCAAATTCGCGGTCAGGTAGCGATCTGTCGGGAGCGCGCGACGCATGATTCCGAGCGGCGGCTTTTCTGGCTGGCGCAAGCGGAGGAATGGGAGCAGCGCGCGCTCGACGAAATCGCGCAGCACTTCCGGGAGTGCAATCACGAAGGCGCCGTGCGGGAGCTTGCGTCCGGCTAATCCTGGCACCAAGCTGGGCGTTACGATCGACAAGGCCGCCGACCCGACCCTCGGGTGTCATCGAGTGGCGGGCGTATTCGGCGCCTCAAGCCCGCCCGTTGGCTTTCGTCAACAGAAAGTGATGAAGCTGGGGACGACGGGACTGGCATTGGTTTCATGCCAGGAACCTGCAAGCAGCCGTTGAACCGATGACACGATCAGGACTCATCTGGAGCATTTTGGCGGCGCTGGGCGTCGGTGGGGCCGCTTTCGCTTTTGCGATCGCCTGGCGACCCGCCATCGCGGAGATCGATCCGCCAAAGCCGCAATCGTTCGATGCCGATCTCGTCAAGCGCGGCCGTGTGCTTGCGTCGATCGGCAATTGCAACGATTGCCACACGGTGCGCGGCGGAAAAAACTACGCCGGCGGGCTGCCGGTGCCGACGCCGTTCGGCACGGTGTTCTCGTCCAACATCACGCCGGATCCCGAAACGGGAATCGGCCGCTGGCCGGAAGCGGCGTTCCGCCGCGCCATGCGCTCGGGCGTCGCCCGTAATGGCGCTCACCTTTATCCGACCTTCCCATATGATCACTTCACCAATGTCAGCGATGAGGACGATCGCGCGCTCTACGCCTTCTTGATGACCCGCGAACCGGTGCACGCGCCGGCGCGGCCGAACCAGCTGTCCTTTCCGCTCGATCAGCGGATGGTGATCGCCGGCTGGAAGCTGTTGTTCCTGCGCCGCGGTACATACCAGCCCGACAGCAGCAAAAGCGCGGAATGGAATCGCGGCGCCTATCTGGTCGAGGGACTGGCACACTGCGGCGCCTGCCATACGCCGCGCAACGCGCTGGGCGCGGAACGCATCAGTGCGGCCTTCGCCGGCGGCGACGTCGACAATTGGCAGGCTTATCCCATCAATGCAGCATCTCCGGCGCCCGTGCCGTGGACGGCCGAAGCGCTCTACGCCTATTTGCGGGACGGCTTCCACCCAGATCACGGAACGGCGCGTGGGCCGATGGCACAAGTCGTGAGCAATCTCGCATCGGTGCCTGCCGGCGACGTCCGAGCCATCGCGATCTACATGGCTGACGTGCTCGGACCGCCGACGCCGGACCGTAAGCGCGAAGGCGAGCTCGCGCTGGCGCAGGCGACAAAGCCCACGCCTTCCGCGCCGCAAGCAGAAGCAGGTGGTGCCGCGATCTATCACGCCGCCTGCGCGACCTGCCACGAAAGCGGCCGCCAGCCTCCTTACGGCGGAATCAATTTGGGCCTCAGCACGGTAGTGACAAGCCCTGATCCACGCAACCTCGCCAATATCGTCTTGTCCGGCATCCGCTCCGTCGAGGGCGAGCGCAGCCCGATCATGCCGGGCTTTGCGCCGAGCATGAGCGACGAGCAGATCGTCACGCTGCTCACCTATCTGCGTACCCGCTTCAGTAGTCAGCCGGCCTGGACCGACCTTGCGAAGCTCGTCCGCGAGGCGCGTCGAACGCAGACCGTATTTTTGCAAACCTCGGCCGGGCCGAACAGTGCTCCCGTCGATGCGAAGCAGCGAGGCGTGCCATGACAAAATTGAAGGTCAACGGCCAGGAACACCGGATCGATGCTGATCCCGATACGCCGCTGCTCTACGTGCTGCGTGACGACCTCAAGCTGAACGCCGCAAAGTTCGGCTGTGGGCTTGGCCAGTGCGGCTCTTGCACCGTCATCGTCGACGGTCAGGCGGTGCTGTCCTGCGTTACGCCGATCATGCTTCTCGAGGGCAGGCAGGTCACGACCCTGGAGGGCCTGGGCACGATCGCGGAGCCGGCGCCGATCCAGCGCGCCTTCATGGAGGAGCAGGCGGCGCAGTGCGGCTATTGCATCGCGGGCATGATGATGCGCGCGCAGGCGCTGCTGCAGCGTAACGCGAAACCAACCGACGAACAGATCCGCGCCGAGCTCGAGCCCAATCTCTGTCGCTGCGGAACGCACATGCGCATCCTCCGCGCAGTACGTCGTGCGGCGCGGCTGATGGATACCGCGGATACGTCGCCGTCTGCCAACGGAGGTGCGCGATGAATGCCCCTGTCATCCTCGACCGGCGTCGCGTGCTTGCGGGTGGCGGCGCGCTGATCGTCAGTTTTTCGCTTCGCGGCGCGTTCGCACAGGACCAGGGCGCGGCGGCACCCCCCACACCGAAAGCGCCGGGCAGTCTCGCGACGACGCCTTATCTCGACTCCTGGATCAGGATCGACGCCGATGGCTCGATCACAGCGTTTACCGGCAAGGCGGAGCTCGGCCAGGGTTTCAAGACTGCATTCCAGCAGATCGCGGCTGAGGAGCTCGACATTCCCTTCGCGTCGCTGAAGGTCGTCACCGCGGACACAAGCTTGACCGCCAACGAAGGCTACACGTCCGGCAGCCATTCGATGCAGGATAGCGGCACCGCGATCCAGCACGCTGCGGCGCAGGCGCGTGAGCTTCTGACGGCCGAAGCGGCGAGACGGCTCGAGGTGCGGCCGGAAAGCCTGCGGACCGAGAATGCCGCAGTCATCGCGTCGGATGGGCGGCGGCTGACCTATGGCGAGCTTGTTGCCGGCAATCTGCTGCACGTGCAGGCGCAGGCCACTTCGAAGCTGAAAGATCCGGCGACGTTCAAGGTCGTGGGCCAACCGGTGCCGCGGGTCGATATTCCGGCCAAGGTTACCGGAGGGATGGCCTATGTCCAGGACATGCGGCGGCCCGGCATGGTGCATGCGCGGATCGTCCGGCCGCCGAGCTATGCTGCGCAGCTCGTCGAATGCGACACCTCGGCGATCGAGAAGATGCCTGATGTCGTCAAGGTCGTGCGCGACGGCAATTTCCTTGCTGTCGTTGCCAACAAGGAGTTTGCTGCCGTCAAGGCGATGAACGCGCTTTCAGCCGCCGCCAAGTGGCAGGAGAGCGCAAAGCTACCAAAGCAGGACGAGATCGCTGACGTCCTGTTGAAGCTGCCGGCAGAGGATTCGACGATCTTCCAGCGCAGCGACCCGTCCATCGCCGGCCGCCGGACGATCGAAGCCACCTATGCGCGGCCCTATCAATCGCACGGGTCGATCGGGCCGTCCTGCGCAATCGCCCAACTCGTCGACGGCGCCATGACGGTCTGGACGCACACCCAAGGCGTCTATCCGGACCGCCAGGCGATCGCGCAAATGCTGAAGATGGCTCCTTCGAGCGTCAGGCTGATCCATGTCGAAGGCTCCGGTTGCTATGGCCACAACGGCGCCGACGATGCGGCGGCCGACGCCGCGCTGATCGCACGCGCCATGCCCGGCGCGCCGGTGCGGGTGCAATGGATGCGGGAGCAGGAACACGCCTGGGAGCCGTTTGGGCCCGCCATGGTGACGAAGTTGAAGGCCGCGCTCGACGAGAGTGGCCGGATCGCGGACTGGAATTTCGAGGTCTGGAGCAACACCCATTCGATGCGTCCGGGCGGCGCCGGCTGTCTGTTGGCTGCGCAACACATGGCGGAGCCAATCGCTGTGCCCGCGCCGAAGCCGCTGCCGCTGCCGGAGGGCGGCGGCGATCGCAACGCAATCCCGATCTACACGTTCCCCAATGCGCGCGTGGTGCATCACTTCATTGCCGAGATGCCGCTGCGGATTTCGGCGATGCGGGCGCTCGGCGCCTATCACAACGTGTTTTCGATCGAGAGCTTCATGGACGAGCTAGCCGGGCTTGCCGGCGCCGATCCGGTCGAATTCAGGCTGAAGCATCTTGACGATTCGCGCGGGCGCGACGTCATCGAAAAAGCCGCGCAGGGTTTTGGGTGGCAGAGCGGACAGAAAGCGCCGCCCGGCCACGGCTATGGCTTTGCCTTCGCCCGCTACAAGAATCTCGCCGCCTATTGCGCCATTGCCAGCGAAGTCGAGGTGAACCAGGAGACCGGCCGCGCCCGCCTGGTGCGGGCGGTTGCGGCGGTCGACAGCGGGCAGGTCGTCAATCCGGATGGGCTGATCAACCAGGTCGAAGGGGCGATCATCCAGTCCATGAGCTGGACTCTCTATGAGAGGGTGACATTCGACGATAGCAGGATCACCAGCATCGACTGGCAGACCTATCCCATCCTGCGCTTCGATGCTGTGCCCGAGCGGATCGATGTCCACATCATCGACCGGCCTGGACAGCCCTTCCTCGGCAGCGGCGAGACCGGGCAGGGGCCGGCCGCGGCCTCGATTGCAAATGCCATCGCCAATGCTACCGGAAAGCGGCTGCGAAACCTGCCGTTGACACGCAAGCGCATCAAGGATGCGATTGACGCCTGAACGTCTGTTACACCTGTCTTTCGCGCCGTTCCACTCAAGGAGTACATACAATGACGCACGCCATCCGCTTCCATCGCGCCGGCGGACCCGAGGTCCTGGTCTGGGAGGAGGTCAATGTCGGCAAGCCCGGCCCCGGCGAAGCGCGCATCCGCCACACCGCCGTGGGCCTGAACTTCGTCGATATCTACAACCGCTCGGGCCTTTATCCTGTGCAGTTGCCGAGCGGCCTCGGCAGCGAGGCGGCCGGCGTGGTCGAGGAGGTCGGATCGGGAGTTACCGATCTCAAGCCCGGCGACCGCGTCGCCTACGGCAGTTCGCCGCTTGGCGCCTACGCCGAGGCGCGGCTCATTCCCGCAGGCTCCCTGCTGAAGCTGCCTGACGGGATCGATGACAAGACGGCGGCGGCCATGATGCTGAAGGGCCTGACCGTGCAGTACCTGATCCGGCAGACCTACCGGGTCAAGGCGGGCGACACGATCCTTCTCCATGCAGCGGCAGGTGGCGTCGGCCTGATCCTGAGCCAGTGGGCGAAGCATCTTGGCGCGACCGTGATCGGCACCGTCTCCAGTGACGAGAAGGCAAAGCTCGCCCAGGCCCATGGCTGCGCCCATACGATCGTCTATACGAAGGAGGATTTCGTCAAACGCGTCGACGAGATCACGGGCGGCAAGAAGGTGCCGGTGGTCTATGATTCCGTGGGCAAGGACACGTTCCTCAAGTCACTCGATTGTCTTGCCCCGCTCGGCGTCGCGGCGCTGTTCGGCCAATCGTCCGGCAGCGTCGAGCCGCTCAATCTCGGCTTGCTGGCGCAGAAGGGATCGCTCTTCGTCACCCGCCCGACGCTCTTCACCTATGCCGCCAAGCGCGAAAACCTCGTTGCGATGGCCAAGGAGCTGTTCGATGTCGTGCAGTCGGGCGCGGTGAAGATCGAAGTACGCCAGACCTATCCGCTGAAGGACGCGGCGAAGGCGCACGCCGACCTTGCCGCGCGCAAGACCACCGGCTCGACGGTGTTGCTGGTCTGAGGTTCAAAAAGGATCGGGCGCGTTGCCGAGGGTTATGGCAGCGCGCCCGCCGTTCACTTTGCCACGGGTGCCGGGGCGCGCTCGAGCGCATCGTCGTGACTGAGCGACAGCACGATACCCATCGCGATCACGCCGAGCCCTGCGAGCAACAACAAGCCGCCGGTGTAGGAGCCGGTGTGGTCCTTGATCCAGCCCATCGCGAACGGGCCAGCGAAGCCGGCGAGGTTGCCGATGGAATTGATCACGGCGATGCCGCACGCGGCGGCCGCGCCCGACAGAAACGCCGTCGGCAGGGTCCAGAACACCGGCAGGCAGCTGAAGATGCCGAAGCCGGCCAGGCAGAAGGCCAGCATCTTCAGCGTGGGATCGTCGAGCACCGTGGACAGGGCAATGCCGGCGGCGGCAAGGAACAACGGAATTGCGGTGTGGAAGCGCCGCTCCGTCTTCCGATCGGACCGGCGGCCCCACCAGACCATCGCAACGGTTCCGACCGCATAGGGCAGCGCCGAAACCACAGTCGTCATGAATGTCGTGAGTCCGAACGCCTTCACGATCTGCGGCAGGAAGAAGCCGAGCCCGTAGTTGGTCGCCACCGCGCCGAAATAGACCAGGCTCAACCCGATCACGCGCGGATTGATCAGGGCTTGTCCCACCGTGTATTCACGCACCGCCTCGCGCTGCTTCTGCTCCAGGCGTAGCCGCTCGGCGAGCCAGTCACGCTCGCTCGCCTCAAGCCAATGGGCATCGGCCGGCCGGTCGGTCAGATAAAAGAACACAACGACCGACAGGACGATCGCAGGCAGCGCCTCGATGACGAACAGCCACTGCCAGCCGGCAAGGCTTCCCAGCCCGTGCAGACCGAGCAGGTAGCCGGAGATTGGCGCGCCGATCACGGTGGAAAGCGGGATGGCGGCCATGAAGTAGCCGACGATGCGGGCGCGGTACTCCGCCGGGAACCACAGCGTCAGATAGAAGATGATGCCGGGGAAGAAGCCGGCCTCGGCCACGCCGAGCAGCACGCGGATCAGGTAAAAAGTGTTCTCGCTGCCGAGACCAGTAGCGCGGCCAATGTCCGGAATGAAGGCCATCAGGCCGGACAGAAGCCCCCAGCTCAGCATGATGCGGGCGATCCACTTGCGCGCGCCGAAGCGCTCAAGCATCAGGTTCGACGGCACCTCGAACAGGAAATAGGCCAGGAAGAAGATGCCCGCGCCGAAACCATATGCCGTCTGCGACAGGCCGAGATCCTGGTTCATCGTGAGCGCGGCAAAGCCCACATTGACCCGGTCAAGATAGGCGATGAAGTAGCAAACGATAAGGAAGGGGACGAGCCGGCTCGTCACCTTCGTGAGCGTCGTGACTTCCAGATTGTTCATGTGACGAGCCCGTTGGAACTGCGACGCGCCCGTGAGCCCCCGTTTCCGGGCGTTGCCACAGACTGACAGCATTGCGGGCGATGACGCAAGATCAAGTGATCGGAGTGCAGCGCAACAAGTGAGGAGAAGGAGCCGGGGCCGATCCCGGCTCCTCAGACGCTCTCGTGCTTTCGCAAATCCCTGAGATGGTCGAAGTGATTGGCCTGCAGCTCGGCGGCACCGGGCGCGGGCTCGGGGAGGGCGGCTTCCTTGAGGATTTCGGCGGTGACGTCCTCGACGCAGGCATCCACGATCTCGTGGATGAAGCTGATGTTCTTGTATTCGCCAGAGGTGACGCGCGAGACCACTTCGCGCCGCGTGACCTCTGGATCGACCACCGCCTCGCGACCGCGCCTGCCGTAGTCGATCATCACCACGAAGTATTGCATGGGGTCGATTATTTCTGAAAATCAGAAAATAGTCAAGCCCAATTTCTGAAAATCAGAAACCGCTCAGTGGTACCCAGCTTCACTTCTCGGGCGGGCGGCCATCCGCAGGCCTTGCCGCCTTTCGAGCGCGGCTCGCGGATCTGGCGCGCAGCCGCTCGATCTGGCCGCGCGGCAGGGTTACGCAGATTTCCCCGATCCATTCCAGCTTCACCCCGCTGATCGGCTTGGCGTTGAAGCTGGTGAGGTTGACGAGGTTTGGGGATTTTCCGCGCTCGATGGTCTTCAGATAGCGCTCGCCCGTCCTCAGCCGCACTGCGGCCTCCTCGCCATAGAAGCTCGCGAGCGGATGGCGTTGTTCGCGATAGACCACGATGATGTCGCCGTTCTCGTATTTCGGCAGCATGGAATCGCCTGATACTTCGAATGCGACGGTTTCCTCCGAGATCGGGAAGGGCAGTTCGACATCGCCGAGCCCTTCAGGGGGCACCTGCTCGTGCTCGGGCTCGATGGAGGCGCCGGCGCCGACCCGTCCCATGATCGGCACCGCGTTCAGTTCCAGATAGGCGATGATGGCGTCGATCTCGGAAGCCTTGATCAGCCGTTGTCCGGCCAGAATTTCGGAGACCGCGCCCGGGCGCACGCCCATCGCCAGCGCGAGGCCACCCTTGGTCTTGCCCGGCTTCTTCAGCCCCCGTTCGATCATCACGACGTCAAGCATGGCAGGCGCTCCGGCTTTCGAATCCACTCTACTCATAGCAATTCTGATTATCCGAAATCAAGCTTGACTTTCATTTCGGAATATCAGAAATTACTCCGCCTGCACCGGAATCGGGATCAGCCCGCATATCCGTCGCGTACAAAGGCAAAATTCATGCAAGCGACCAACTGGGCGCCGGAGCATTCCGACGCGCTGCGCGAGCTCATGGCGAAAGGCTTGTCCCATTCGGAGATCGCGAAGACCATCAACGAGAGGTTTGGAACGAACTACACACGAAACGCCACGATTGGCCGCAGCAAGCGAATGGGGCTCACGGGGCCGGCGAAGCCGGCGAGCCCGCAGCGCGTGCCACCTCAGACGAGGCCGCCACGGCCGCACCGGGCAGGCCGCGCTGGCGCTGCTGCAAAGACCGAGCCGACACCAGCAATACACCACGCCGAACCCGTCAAGCTCCGTTGTGTCGGCATCAGGCCGCGGCTCGTTCCGCTCGTCGAGCTCGAAGCCGGCGATTGCCGTTACCCGTACGGCGGCGACAAGGACGGCGAACCCATCACCTTCTGCGGCCATCCGAGACGGAAGGGCTCAAGCTATTGCACGGCGCACTTCCGTCTAACCCGTGACCCCGGGCTCGGATCGGAGCGCGGCGCCGCGCCGGTCGTGCTGCGGCTGGTGAAAGCGGCCTAGCCACCGAAACCCCAAGGCAGCAGGAGTATCAACGTGCCACGTGTCAAACGGAACAAGTCCTACCGCATCGCCAAGCTGCATGACCGGCGTTCGCGAGACCTGCCGCTCAATGCCGAGGTGGCGACGGTCGAGATCGACGATCCCCTGGCGCTCGATCCGGGGGGGAAGGTCGTGGCGCTGCGTTCGATCCGCAACGACCCTCTCGGGCGGCTTCACGCGCATGGGCAGATCGACGACGCGCAATATCAGGGCGGCCGGGCGTTCCAGAACGACTGGGAAAGGGCTGAGCGTGGTCCGCAGGCGGTCGATCCCGGACGTGACCATGTCGACGGCGCACGGATGCGGGAGCCGATCACCGAGGGCCAGCGCCAGGCGGCGCAGCGGCTGAACCGCATCGAGCGCGAACTCGGCACCGACGGCGCGGTGCTGGTGCACGAGGTGCTGATCATGGGAATGACCATGGAGCAGATCGGAGACCGGCGCGGGCTGCAGACGCAGCGCTGGAAGGACTATTTCTCGCGGCGTTTTCGCGAATGTCTCGACCGGCTGGCCCTGATCTACGGGTTTGTGACGGCGCGTCCCTGACGCGTTCCGCTTACGTCGGACGTAATCGACCCGCGAGCAGGAATGGATCAAGCAGCTGATGCTGAGTACCCCGCTCCGTGTTGCGGTCGAGTGCAACCGAACCATGACGGCGACGGATTTCCGAAAGGAGCTGCCGAAGATTTCCGTTGCGGTGCTCGTCGTTCACGGCGACAAGGATGCGTCCGCTCCGATCGAGCTCACCGGCCGGCCGACGGCGGCCCTGATCCCGAACGCGCAGCTGAAAGTCTATGAGGGGGCGCTGCACGGTCTTTTCGTCACGCACAAGGACCGTTTGAATGCCGACCTGTTCGCCTTCATAACGGGGTGACGCAAGAGCGGCTGGCCGGCCGGTCGGTCGCTGTGCGGCGCTGTCACGCGCCTGCTCAGAACGGCCCGGCGTTGAAGTTCAGCCGCTGCACGACGTCGTACGACGCTTTCGTGAGGGGCACGGCGTAATTGACCGTCAGCGCCCCGAATGGCGAGGCCCAGGTCAGCCCGGCACCGACGGAGGACCGCACCACGTTGTTGTTGGCCACCTGCAGCGATTGGGCCGAGCCGGGAAACGTCGTCGGACCGTTGTAGCGGAACACGCTGCCGGCATCGACGAAAGCGGACGCGCGCAGGCCGTATTCCTGGGGAACGCCGGGTATCGCGCTCTGCAGTTCAGCCGTTGTCGCCCAGTACATGCTGCCGCCAACATTGTCCATGGTTGTGCCGGGCGTCAGATCGCGCGGACCGAAGCCGTTGGGTGCGAAACCGCGCACCAGACTCGGGCCGCCAAAGAAGCTGTTGGTCAGCGGCACCTGCTGGCCGCCCCAGCCCGTGATGTAGCCGCCCTGGCCACGCACCAGCCCAACCAGATCGTCGTTGATCGCCTGGTAGTAGCGCACGTCTTCGGTCGTCTTCAGGAATTTCACGTCGCCGCCGAGACCCGCGAGGTCCTGTCGCAACTGCGAATTGATGCCGTTGGTCGGCATCTTGTTGTTGTCGAGCGTGTTGTAGGTGATGGTGTCGCCGACGTCCGAGACCCATTGCGGACCGGTTGCAGCCGCCTGCTGGATCGGCAGCGACGCCGGGGCGGCGAGCGAGGTCGGGTCGAGGGTGACGTTCTGGTTGTAGATCGAGTAGCGCCAGCCGATGCTGGTTTCTTCCGTTATCGGCATGCCGAGCGTGAACGTCGTGCCGTAGGTGTCGATGCCATAGGACTGGTAGGTGTTGGCGACCGTCTGCTTGCCGAAAATGTCGACACCGCCGGAAATGCGGTTGCCGAAGATCGATGGATCGGTCACCGACAGGTCGGCGCCGCGCGAATACTGGCCGTACATGAACGTCGTCTGCACGGCATCGCCGGTCCCGTAGAAGTTGCGGTCGCCGAGCTTGATCTCGCCGAGCCAGCCGTCGGTCGTCGAATAGCCGCCGGCGATGTTGAAATCGCCGGTCGACTGGTCGACGGTCTCCACGTCGAGCACGATGCGGTCCGCCGTCGAGCCCGGCCGGGTCGTGATCTTGACGGTCTTGAAGTAGTTCAGGTTCTTCAAGCGACGTTCGGCACGGTCGATCAACGTCTTGTTGTAGGCGTCGCCTTCGCCGAAATCGAATTCGCGGCGGATCACATAGTCGCGAGTACGGCTGTTGCCGTGAATCTCAATGCGCTCGACATAGGTCCGTTTTCCCTCGTCGATGACGAAGGCGACGTCGGCCTTTGAGCCGATGGCGTCGCGGGTGATGCGCGGTTCAGCGTGGGCAAAGGGATAGCCGAGCCTGGCCATCTCGATCGCGAGCGCGTCGGTGGTCTTGTCGAGGGCGCTGCCGTCGAACACGGCGCCGCTGCGGGCCAGCAGTCGCCGGCGCAGCCGTTCCGCGTCGAGGCCTGGAACGTTGCAGACGATGCCGATGTCGCCAAAGTGATAGAGCGGTCCCTCATCGAGGACGAAGGTCAACGTGAAGCCCCGGCTGGCCGGATCGTATTCGGCGCGGGCCTCCGACACGCTGGCGTCGGCGTAGCCGTGGTTGCGATAATAGAGCCGCAGCTGCTCGCGGTCCTCGGCGACGCGATCGGGATCGTAGACGTCGCCGCCAGTCAGGAAGCTCAACATGTTGGTTGCGGATGTCTTGATCACGGCCGCGAGCTGCCGCTTGCCGAAGGCATGGTTGCCGATGAAATTGATCTCATGCACGGTCGTCTTCTTGCCTTCGGTGATCGCGAAGACGAGATCGACCCGATCGTTTCCGCGATCGATGATCTGGGGCTCCACGCTGACGTCGTCACGTCCGTGATGCCGGTAGACGTCCATGATGCGGCCGACGTCGCCCTGCACGGTCGCGCGCTGCAGCGGTCCGCGCGCCTTCGACTCGACGGCGGGGGTGAGGTCCGTGTCCTTGATCTTCTTGTTGCCTTCGAAGGCCACGCGGTCGAGCAGCTTGGCTTCGACCAGGTGGACCACGATCTTGTCGCCGACGCGCCGCACCGTGACATCGTCAAACAGCCCGGTTGCGATCAGCGATTTCAGTGCATCGTCGAGTGCCGCCGCGTCGAGCCGCCCGTCGGCTGCGGGATGAAAATACGAGCGCACTGTATCGGCTTCGACACGGTGATTGCCTTCGACTGCGATCGCCTCAGCCGCGCTTGCCGGGACGGCCGATAGCGCCAGCAGCGCGGCGAAGAACGCTGCCGCGCCACGACCCAGTCGGCGATGCCGGCTCGGCACCTTGTCCATCGTCACGTTCCGCCTGTCACTTCCATTCACAGGGGGATCGAAGTGCGCCCGCTGGGCAAAAGAATGTCGGAGCCGGGGTCAGTTGCGGGCCCAAATTGACGTTGCCACAATTTCGACGCGGTGCCGCACCGGCCGCTCCCCAAAATCGCTTGCATGGCGGCTCTAATTGCTGGTCAGCCAGATATCGAGAACGTCGCGGTTTTGTAGGTTTCACGCCGCGAACGTTGCGGTGGGAGCATCACATGCGTCGCGTATCCTTCGTCGCTTTCCTGTTCATGCTGATCGTACCGGCTCACGCCGTTGTGACACCGGAGATCGATCCGCGGGCGTCGCTGAGCGTGGTTCAGCAGTGGATCTATAACTACCGCGCCAAGCCGGACTACGCCCACGTGCCGGCAGCGGTTCGCGTGCTCTTCCATGCGCAGACCTTCAAGGAGCCGGAGAATGCCGGGATCTACCTGGGCTTTATCGCCGGCGCGATCGGGTCGAACCCAGCCAAGGCGGAGCAGCTCGTCAACAGCTTCTTTCCGGTGCCACCGGAAGGCGAATGGGTGATCGTGCGCGCGATCGCCTATTCCGGGCTTCCGGACTGGCGCAACCTGCTGCGTCGGGTCGCGCCGAAGATGCCGGGGCGGCGAGTGATGATCGACGCATATTTGGCCGGGGCGCTGCCGATCCTTACCGAGATTCCGCTTGAAGAGGCCAAGCCCGGAATGATGGACAAGCTGCGCGGCGTGTTCAAGAACCCCTTCACCAAGGAGCAGAAGAAGCTGGACACGGCGCTTACCTATGCTGGCAATCAGGATCTGCTCGACACATTGTGGGGTTACTATTTCGCGACCGGCTCCCACATGCCGGTCCTGCGCATCTTGCAGATGCTGCCGTGGTCGAAGAGCCGCGACACCGTCGACAAGCTGACGGTTGGCAGCATGGCGCGCTACACGCTTGCAAGTTATGCCGTGCGCGATGCGGAGTTGCGCGAATATCTGCGCAGTGAACTGTCGACCCAGCCGGAGCCGGTCAAGGTGCCGCTCAAGGAAGTGGTGCAGGCGGCCGATACCGTTCAGCTCGGCGCCGTGCGCAAGGACGCGCTTGCCGCCGTCGACGAGCTCAAGGCGAAGGGGTCGGATTCGCGCCGCAACCTCGATTTCTGGGGTCAGGTTGGTGTCGGGGCCCTCGCACTGGGCTGCGTGTCGGCAGCGGCGCTGGGGCAGGTGGCCATCGGAATCCCCTGCGTGATCGGCGGCTCGGCCTCGCAGGGCCTGCTGTCATTCTGGGAAAAGCAGCAATGAGCTGAGCGCAGGCGAGCCGCACCGGCTGCCGTGCTAGTCTTGCGCCATGGACTCGCTTCTCGGAAGAGCGTTCGGCGCACTGGCGCTTGTCGTCCTGGCCATGGCCGCGCTGCTTTTCGGCACGGCCGGGACATGGCGCTATTGGCAGGCCTGGGCGTTCCTCTCGCTCTACCTTCTCTGCTCGTTCGCGATCATCGTCTACCTCATGACCTACGATCCGGCGCTGCTTGAGCGACGGATGCGCGGCGGACCGTTCGCCGAGAAGACGCCGGCCCAGAAGATCATCATGGCGTTTGCGTCGCTCGGGTTCATCGGCCTGCTGGCGGTGCCCGGCCTCGATCATCGCTTCGCCTGGTCGCATATGCCGGCTTATGCCGCGATCGCGGGCGACGTCCTGGTTTTGCTCGGCTTGCTCGGCACGTTGGTGGTCTTTAGGGAGAACAGCTTTGCGGCTGCCACGATCGAGGTGGCGGCGGAGCAGCGCGTGATATCGTCCGGACCTTAGCGCTCGTCCGTCATCCGATGTATGCGGCCGCTCTGGTCATGCTTGCTGGCATGCCGATTGCGCTCGGTTCGTGGTGGGGTGTGCTGGTGGTTTTGGCAACGCTGCCTGCGCTAGCGTGGCGCATCGTCGACGAAGAGCGGTACCTCGCCGGCCACCTTCCCGGCTACGTCGAATATCAGGGCAGGGTCCACTACCGGCTGCTGCCGTCGCTGTGGTGAACGAGATACCCGGCTGCGCCGCTCGCAGCACCCTGGCTTCAAGGTGATGCGAGCGGCAGCTGTTGTGTGTCAGCGCAATTGCGATGTTTAGCGGCTCTCGTGCGTCCTGGCGCGGACTGGCTTCGCCGGATGCACGGCCTTCGGCGCATAAGCGAAGGCGCTCTTCGCGTCAGTGAGGAAGGGGTCGCGGTAGCAGTCGCCGCCGCGGCCGGCGGACATCGACTGACACTGCTCCAGGCTGGAGAAGCTGCAGGAGACGACGGCCGACGTGACGTCCTTGCGACAATATTCGGCCGCCGACGCCGGCGTTGCCATCCCGATGAAAGCAAGCGCGGACAGCGCGGTGATCGGCGCGGCGCTCAATTTCCAAAGCTGTTTCATATCGTTCTCTCTGTCGTTCGTTCTAGCCCCGAACTCGACATGGGACGACAGGGAATGGCGCGCCATCGGCGTTGAAAAAAAGCAACGGAATTCTCTGCTGCGGCTGGTCGGAAGCTTAAAACGCGATTTTTGACCGCGATGGAAGTATGATCATCATACGAATGACGCGGTCGACGCCGATCCAGACTTAATCTCATGCGCGCATGGCGGACATGCGCGCCAACGATCCGCCGGTCATGGCCTTGCCGGCCGTTATTCCGACCATATTTATTGCGGCTTGCGCCCGATGGACCGGCCGGAGGCGTCTTTCGGCGCGGCGCCAAAACCCCACAATTCAGCTAACATGGACATCGACGTCATCGCGCCGGGGCGACTGGCCGTGGCGTGAGGGATGGGGAAGCGAAGGAGGACGTCGTGGGCTTTACAGGTGCTCTTCTCATACTCGTGATTTTTTATGCGCTCGCTTCAATTCGAATCTTGAAGCAGTACGAGCGGGGCGTGGTGTTCTTGCTTGGCAAGTTCGAAGGCGTGCGCGGACCCGGGTTGACGTTGATCTTCGTTCCGTTCCAGCAAATGACGCGGGTTTCCCTGCGCACGGTCACGATGCAGATCCCCTCGCAGAAAATCATCACCAAGGACAACGTATCGATCGATATCGCCGCGGTCGCCTACTATCACATCACCGATCCCGAGAAGGCGGTGATCGTCATCGAGAATGTGTACAACGCGATCAACCAGATCAGCCAGACCACGGTGCGCAACGTGGTGGGCCGCTTCAGCCTCGATCAGCTGCTCTCCGATACGTCGGGGATCAACGAGCAGATCAAGAACGTCATCGACCAGCACACCGAGCCCTGGGGAACGCAGGTCAGCGCGGTGGAGATCAAGGACATCCAGCTGCCGGACAACATGCAGCGCGCGATGGCCAGGGAGGCAGAGGCCGAGCGCGAGCGTCGCGCCAAGATCGTCGCGGCGGAGGGCGAGTATCAGGCTGCGGTCAAGCTTGGCGAGGCTGCCGATATCATCACGCAGCATCCTGTTGCGCTGCAGCTTCGTACCTTGCAGACCATGGCCGAAATCTCTGTGGAGAAGAATTCGACGATTATTTTCCCCGCTCAATTCATGACGACGGTGCAGGAAGCGCTCGCGCAGATTTCCCGAGATACGGTCCAGAAGTAGCGGGCATACCGGCGGGCCCGAAAGACCGGTGACGAGGACCCCGGCGGGCCGGGAGGGGACCTTGCAGGGCACCAAGACGCCGTTTTTCGGCGTGCGGGGCCTGTAAAATGTGATAGTGCTCTCTTTCGGGATCGGAGGAACGTCATCATGATCGAACCGAAACTGGAAGTGCCGGCCGAACTGCGCGATCTTGCCGAAAAGACCATCGACCAGGCCGAAAGAGCATTCGGAATGTTCTTTGACGCCGCAAGCAAGTCGATGGCCTCGGTCCCGGGGGCCGGCAGCGAGATTTCCAAGCAAGCACTCTCGCTGACCGAGCAGAACATGAAGTCGGCTTTCGATTACGCCCGAAAGCTGGTTCAGGCGACCGACCTGCAGGAAGCGATGCGCATTCAGTCGGAATTCCTCCGCAGCCAGTTCACCAATGCCGGCGAGCATATGCGACAGATCACGGGCGACGTGATGTCTGCCGCCAAGGATGCGACCAAGGGCAAGTCTTAGACCGGCATCCTCTCAATAGTCGCCGGGGTTCATGATCATCGGCTGGGTGGTATCGACCGGCGCGAGTTCGCTCGTCGTGCTGTCGGCCAGGAATTGTTCCAGCGCCGCCTGGATCTTCTCTTTCACGGCGTCGGGCCCGCGGTCGCTCAGGTCGGTATGCTGCGCGCCGGTATTGATGATATCGATGCCTGCGGCTTCGGCTTGGTCCGGCGTCGGCAGCACGCCCGGGTCGGTCTTGAAGTTCGGATCCTTCGAGCGGAATGACAGGATCTTCATCCCGCCGCCGCGCACGAACGGCACGCGCAGGTTGTCGAGCGTGATGACTTTGGAAACCAGCTCGGGATGCTGCTTGGCGCAATACATCGCCACGTCGCCGCCATTGGAGTGCCCGACGAGGGTCAGATGATTGTAGTCGGCATGGGGCTGCAGCTTCTGCAGCTCGCCGATCACGAACATGATGTTGTCTTCGCTGCGCTGATAAACCTTGATCCGGCCGACATAGGGCATGCCGATCTTCGTCATCAGCGGCGGATCGCTCGGCAGATCCTGCTGGATGCTGGCAACGAGGTAACCGCGCGCCGCGAGCACGTTGGCGAGAAAGGAATACTCCGTGTTCCTGACCGTGTTGCCGTTGCTGATGATGGCAACCGGCAGCTTCCACAGGCCGTTGTCAGCCTTCATCTCATAGTCGCGGCGCACGGCGAGGTCGACCGCGACCGGCCGCTCACGGTCTGCGTCGAACAGGTTCAACGTTTCGTGCCGGATCGCCCACTTGCTGATCGCAAAATATTCGCCGCCTGCGAGCACGCAAAGGCAGACAAAAATAGCGATTGCCCTCTTCACCGCTTCCTCCTGTTCACCCCTGCTTGAACAGGTGGTGATTGGCTGTGACCGAACGAGGCCGGTTACAGCATAGGGAAAATTAAATTAAGGCAACTTTGGTTCCGCTTTCCGCGACGCCTCTGTCGGCAAAGACGGGTCCCCGCTGGGTCGTTTCGCGATGCGTTTTGATGACTGGGGCGCGTCCCGTCAGGTTCCGGGAAGGCCGTGCCGAGGTCGGCTGACGTTCATCAGCTCGGTATTGCGGGAGCGGCTAGCGTCGGCGGGCAACCGCGATCCCGAACAGGAAGGCAACCAGAAGACTGGCCAAGGGCGCTTCCCGGGTGATGGCGCTGATCGTTGCAAGCGGTTGGCCCGGCTGGCGTGCGGCTCTCATGGCGTCGCTCAGGCGGTCGGCCGCGGTGCGCAAGGCAGCCGTGACCTCAGTGATCGAGCGGGACACGTCGGTTGCCGTGTCGATGGCACGCTCCGCCATCCCGGGCTGATCTGGCAACTGCGGGGTTTCCATGCTCACGGTCATGCTCGCTGGCAAAATAGAGCTGGCAAAGTAGAAAGGGCTGCCACCTTTGGCTATCCGCGCGTGCGCTCGTTCTGAACAGCGGGTCCTGACGGACCTTTGGCTATCCGCGACAGGCGCCGTGATTGACGGCGGGTGGCAGCCTTGGGAATTCAATGCGCCGCCCCGGATTTTGTTCCGGATTATCCGTCCTTCCGGAAGCCCTCGTTCAAGAATCTCTGTTACCCTCGGCCACCGGAATCAATGCACAGGGTTCGTTCGCCGTGACCGATGTCGGGATGAAGCGGATTGCGGTGCTGGGCGCGCCCATCGATATGGGAGCGTCGCAGCGCGGAACGTTGATGGGGCCTGCGGCGCTGAGGACCGCGGGCCTGCTAACCCTGCTCGAAGCCCTCGGCTTCGAGGTGGTCGACCACGGGGATCTCGCGGTCAACGGCACCGCTGACCTGAGCGACGCGCCACCGAGGAACGCCAATCACTACCGCGAAATCCAGCGCTGGACCCGCATCCTGAGCCGGCACAGCTATGAGCTGGCGCGGTCCGGCGCAGTGCCGATTTTCCTTGGAGGCGACCATACGCTGTCGATGGGCTCGGTGAACGGCATGGCGCGCCACTGGCAGGAGGCCGGCCGCGAGCTGTTCGTCCTTTGGCTCGATGCGCATGCCGACTACAACACGCCCGATACGACATTGACCGCGAACATGCACGGCATGTCGGCGGCGTTTTTGTGCGGCGAGGGCGGGCTCGACGGCCTGCTGGGCGATGTGCCGCGGGCGCCGATCGACCCGGACCAGCTCGAGCTGTTCGGCACACGCTCGATCGACAAGCTGGAAAAGGACCTGCTGCGTGATCGCCGCGTCAGCATCGCCGACATGCGGGCGATCGACGAGTTCGGCGTCGGGGTGCTGATCCGCCGCCTTATCGACAAGGTACGCGCCCGCAACGGCGTGCTGCATGTCAGCTTCGACGTCGATTTCCTCGATCCGGCGGTCGCGCCGGGTGTCGGCACCACGGTCCCGGGTGGAGCGACCTATCGGGAAGCGCATCTGATCATGGAGATGCTGCACGATTCCGGGCTGGTCGGCTCGGTCGATATTGTCGAGCTCAATCCCTTCCTCGACGAGCGGGGCCGGACCGCGCGCACCGCGGTCGAGTTGATCGGCAGCCTGTTCGGCCAGCAGATCACGGACCGACCGACACCGAGCAACGCGATCACGCCGCTGGAGTGACGACGTCATTCGCGTGCTTCAGACGGACGCCTTGATCTCTGAAATAGCGCGCCAGCGCGTCCGGATTGCCGCCGATATCGGCGAGCGCGACATAGGTATCCGGCCTCAGGAGGTAGATCGCGTCGCGCACCAGGCCTGCGGCCGCATAGTCCGGCCTCCAGGGGAAGACCTGCAGACGCAGGTTTTCCTGCGCACACCAGGAGACGAGCGGCGCGCCCGCCGAGCCGTAGACATGCACCTGCCAATCGATGGCATCGAGGGACGCAAAATTGTCGGCGGCCTCGTTCTTGACCCATGGCAGGCGATCGCCGCCATGCACGGCTCCGGCGCTGCCGCGGCTCAACGGGCCGCCGCGATAGTTCAGCATGGTCTGCGAGACAGTGCGGAACGCGAGATGGCGAACCGCCGCGAGCCGGAAGGCGGCAGGGATCACGATCGGCGCCAGGCGCGTGCGCACGAATTGCGCGAGCCTGCCCTCTGAGGTGGCGAAGGTGAATGCGCGATCGGTGGTCGCGACCAGGCGTCGCGCAAAGCCGATCCGCTCCGCCTCGTAAGTGTCGAGCAGGCTCTCTTTCGCCCGACCGGCCACGACCGCGGCGAGCTTCCATGCGAGGTTGATGGCGTCGCCGATGCCGGTGTTCATGCCCTGGCCGCCCGCCGGACTATGGATGTGAGCCGCGTCGCCAGCGAGGAAGGCGCGCCCTTTTCGGAAATGCCGCGTCACCCGGTGATGTACGTGGTAGGTCGAGAACCAGTTGACCGCCGCCACCTCGATCTTCATGTGGGCGATCGCGTGATTGCTGACGTCAGCGAATGTCAGCGTATCGGCGCGGTCGGCACGCTCATCGCGCACCGTGCCGATCAGCCGGGCACGCCCTTTGCCGGCAAGCGGGAACACCGCGACGAAATCGGCTTCGTCGAGATCGACATGCAATTCGCCGTTCAGAGCGGGCCCCGAAGCATCGACATCGGCCACATAGAAGAGCTGCCGATAGGTGCCTCCGGGAAAGCCGGCGCCGATCGTCTCCCGGACCGTCGAGCGCGCACCATCGCAGCCGATGATGTAGCCCGCTTCGCAATCCTGCTCGGCGCCGTCAGGCCCGCGCAGGCGGGCCAGTATACCATCGCTGCGTTCGGTAAAGCTGATTAGTTCGGTGCGACGCTCGACGGCACCGTTTAGCGCCTCAAGCCGCGCGATCAGGAGCCGTTCATGCTCGTCCTGTGGAAAGATCAGCATGAATGGATAGGGGGTAAGCCCCTCGCCGATCGCGGCGAGCGGGAAGCGCGCCTTCCGCTCGCCACCGAGCCAGAAGTTGGCAGCCGGGACCCGATGGCCTTTGGCCACGACGGCATCCGCGAGGTCGAGCTGGCGGTACAGTTCAAGCGTACGGGCCTGCACTGCGAGCGCGCGCGAGGTCGTTCCGGGCTCGGCGGTCTTGTCGACAAGGCGGACCTTGACCCCCAGCCGGGTCAGCCAAAGCGCGAGCACCAGGCCTGTCGGGCCGGCACCAACGATCAGGACATCGCACTGTCTCATCTGCTACACTCCGGCTGATACACCCAAGCGCCGATCGAATGCGCAGCATACAGGGAAAACGCCATGCGGGGTCGCCACTGGTCACGGCGCGACGTACTCAAGGCCACGACTGCACTCGCGGCGGGCGCGCTGTTCGCGGAACCGACGAGAGCGGCCGCACCGCCGCCCAGCGCGGTGACGCCGGAACTGATCGCAGCCGCCCGCAAGGAAGGCAAACTTTCCTATTATTCGGCGCTGGAATTGAACGTCGGGGAGCGGCTGGGCAAAGCCTTCGAGGCCAAATATCCCGGCATTGCCGTCCGTGTCGAACGTTCCGGCGCGGAGCGCATCTATCAGCGCATCGCCCAGGAACAGGCGAGCGGCATCAACGCCGTCGACGTCGCCAATTCCACCGATCCCGCCCACTACCTCGACTGGAAGGCAAAGGATTGGCTCGCGCCCTATCTTCCCGACGACGTCGCGAAATATTTCCCGGCGGACCAGGTTGATCCGGACGGGACCTATGCCACGTCATGCGGCTGGCTCGAAACCATCGGCTACAACACCAATCTGGTGAAGCCGGGGGAAGCGCCGAAGAGCTATGCCGATCTGCTGGAGCCGAGGTGGCAGGGCAAGATCGTGAAGGGGCATCCCGGCTATAGCGGTGCGATCATGACCGCAACCTTCGTGCTCTCGCGCGAGCTCGGCTGGAGCTACTTCGAGAAGCTCGCCCAGCAGAAGGTATTGCAGGTGCAGTCGGCCGCCGATCCGCCCAAGAAGCTGCTGCTCGGCGAGCGTGCCGTCATGGCCGACGGCAACGACTACAACCTGCTGCTACTGAAGGACCAGGGCAAACCGGTCGACGTCGTTTACGCGACCGAGGGGTCGCCGCTCATCATCGTGCCGTCAGGGGTGTTTCGCAATGCACCCAATCCGAATGCCGCGAGGCTCTTCCAGAGCTTCTTCTTCAGCATCGAGGGCCAGCAGCTTCTGGTCGATGAGTTTGCCCACCGCTCGTTCCACGCCCAGGTGAAGGAAAAGCCCGGGCATCCATCGCTTGCTGAACTCAAGCTGCTCAAGTCCGACCCCGCGGCCGTGCTGGCACAGAGCGAGGAGATCAAGGCGCGCTACGCCAAGCTGTTCAAGGTTTGAGTTTTTGCGGCTGGGAAAGAAACGCCCCTCTGGTTCCCGCCTTTTGGTCATCCTGATCCGGCCGTCGCCCGATTTTGAGAAGCAAAGCCATCGCCCGTCCCCGGCGCAGGGGGTATGCTGGAACCCGACCTGAACGGAGATTTCCGATGGCTGAATCCAGGGACAATCGGGTTTCGACCTCGCGGCGGCGCTTCCTTCGCGAAAGTGCCGCCGCGGGCGGAGCGGTGATCGCTGGCGGGCTCGCCGGAGGCGCGGCGATGGCGCAGTCCGCAGCGCCCAAGGCGGACAACCTGCCGCCCAACATCCCCGAATGGATGAAGGCGCCGGGCGATCCCATGGGCAGCCAGCTTTACGGCACGCCGTCGCCGTTCGAAAAGAACGTGGTCAAGAATATTCCGAAAGACCTCAAGCAATATCTTTCCGCCTCGGGCCGAACGCCGCTGCAGGAGCTCGACGGCATCATCACGCCGAACGGGCTGTTTTACGAGCGCCATCACGGCGGCGTTCCCACCATCGATCCGGCCGAGCATCGCCTGATGCTGCACGGCCTGGTCGACAGGCCGATGATTTTCACCATGGAGGACATCCGCCGCTTCCCGTCGCAATCGCGCATCCATTTCATCGAGTGCTCCGGCAACCCGGTCTATACAAAACCTTACGGGAAGACGGCTTCCGATCTTGTTGGGCTTTTGAGCTGCGCGGAATGGACGGGGGTGAGCCTGAAGCTGGTCCTGCAGGAGGCGGGGCTCAAGCCTGGCGCGAAGTGGGTGGTTGCCGAGGGCGCCGATGCTGCGGCGATGACGCGCAGCATCCCGATCGAGAAGTGTCTTGATGACGCGATGCTGGTCTACAGCCAGAACGGCGAGCGCTTGCGGCCGCAGCAGGGCTATCCGGTGCGGTTGCTGCTGCCGGGATTCGAAGGCAACATGAATATAAAATGGCTGCGTCGCCTCCACGTCACCGCGGAGCCGGCCTATTCGCGCGAGGAGACGTCGAAATACACCGACCCGATGCCGGACGGCACCGCGCGCGAGTTCACCTTCTACATGGAAGCCAAGTCGATCATCACCCGGCCGTCGGGCGGACAACACCTGGCCGAGCCCGGCTTTCATCAGATCACAGGCATCGCCTGGAGCGGCCACGGCAAGATCAGTCGCGTCGACGTGTCGGTCGACGACGGCAAGAGCTGGCAAGAAGCCGAATTGCAGGAGCCGGTGCTGACGCGGGCACTCACCCGCTTCCGCCTGCCATGGCGCTGGGACGGCAAGCCCGCGGTCATCCAGAGTCGCGCCATTGATGAGACCGGCTACGTGCAGCCGACGCTTGCCGAACTGCTCGCCGTGCGCGGCGACAATTATTACTACCACAACAATGCGATCTGGCCCTGGCGGATTGCCGCTGACGGCGAGGTGACCAATGCGCTGGCATGATCTGCGTCCGATCCCGCTTGCGATCATGGTCCTCGCCTGTGCGCCGCAGGCGATGGCGCAAAGTGCTTACGGCATTGGTCGCGCGGCGACGCCCGCGGAGATCGCGGGCTGGAACATCGATATCGGCGGCGATGGAAGCAATCTGCCGCCAGGCAGCGGCACCGTCAGTCACGGCCGCGAGGTGTTCGAGCAGCAATGCGCATCATGTCACGGCGACAAGGGCGAGGGCGGTATCGGCGACAGGCTGGTCGGCGGCGAGGGCACGCTCGCAACCACCAAGCCGGTCCGGACCGTGGGCAGCTATTGGCCCTATGCGCCGACCCTGTTCGATTACATCCGCCGCGCCATGCCGCAGAACGCGCCGCAATCGCTGAGCAACGAGGATGTCTACGCCGTCTCCGCTTACGTCCTCAACCTCAACGGCCTGTTGCCTGGCGACGCGACGCTTGATGCGAAGACGCTTGCCGCAATCAAGATGCCGAACCGCGACCGTTTCGTCAGCGATCCGCGGCCCGATGTGAAGAACAAGGCCTGCGTGCGCGACTGCTAGCACGATTCCGCATGGACGATCGTTGTGGGGAAGTGGAACCGGCGTGACTTGCGCCGGAACCTTTCCATTCGGTTGCGAATTGTCCGTGGAAGAGGAAACACGGGCCCGATAACATGAACAATCTTTCGTGGAAACGAGGCGGATCGTCGTCGCTGCTCACCCATCCGGCCCTCATCGCGCTCGCGGTGGCGATGCTGGGGTTGCTCGCGATGCTGCTCGTCGATCATGGTCCCTGGAGCAGGCCGCACGTGCAGACGGTGGCGGTTGCCAACTACAGGACAACAGGCGAAGCTGCGCGCGCCGTCGGCGCTGCGGTTACCCCGACGGAACCGAAGTCACCGGTCGAACCGGTCGCTCCCGGACCAAAACCCGTAGAGCCTGCCAGCCCAGAGACGCGCTGAGCGGACGACGTCGCCGCAGTCATAAGCGATGCTGGCGCGGGGCAAGCCTAGCCGCTCTTCCGGCCGTAGTTGAGAAGGCCGCCGCTGCTCTTTGGCGGGTGCGCCCGAAGCGCTTCTTCGTTGGGTTCGGTGCCCCAGCCCGGCCGATCCGGAATCACCAGATGGCCGTCCTGGATGTCAGGCAGATGCGTGAACAGCTCATGATCCCAGGCAAGACGATCGATGTCGGTTTCCATGATGCGCAGGTTGGGCACGGCGGCACAGAAATGCGCGTTCATCATCGAGCATAAGTGGCCGTAGAAATTGTGCGGGGCGACGTTGACCTCGTGATGTTCGGCGGCGGAAGCAATCTTCATCGACTGCCAGACTCCGTTCCACGGCGTGTCGATGATGGCGACGTCCATCGCCTGCTCGCGGAAATACGGCAGGAATTCGCGCAGGCCCAACAGCGTCTCGCAGGACGAGATCGGGTGCGGGCTTTGTCGCCGGATGAAGCCGAGTGCCTCCGGGTTGAAAGTATCAATCTCGATCCAGAACATGTCGAGGTCGGCGATGGCGCGAAGGATTTTCAGATAGCCTTCGGTCTTGGCGTTGAAGTTGAGATCGAGGAGGATGTCGACATCGGGTCCAGCGCCGTCGCGCATCGCTTCCACGTGCATGCGCAAGTCGCGGAGCACCTTGCGATCGACATTGATCTCGGGCTGGAACGGTGTGCCGAAGCCGGGCCGCCAGCCGGTAGGCTTGCCTTCGTCATAGGTGAAGATATTGGTCTTCAGGGCGGTGAATTTCTTGTCGCGCACCTCGCGCCCGATCGCCTTCACGCCGTCGAGACTTTCGATTGGCGGCTTGTACCAGGTGGGATGATTGATCCGCCACGTCGCGCAATGTGACCAGTAGACCCGAACCCGATCGCGGATCTTGCCGCCGAGCAGATCGTAGCAGGGCACGCCAAGCAGCTTGGCCTTGGCGTCGAGCAGGGCGTTCTCGATTGCGCCGAGAGCCTGCGCGACCACGCCGCCGGCCGCGGGACGGGTCGCCGCAAACAACTCTGCGTAGATCCGCTCGTGCTGGAAGGCATTCTGTCCGACCACGCGGGTGGCAAGGCGCTGGATCGCCGCGCTGACGCCAGGCGAGCCGAAGCCTTCGTCATACTCGCTCCATCCGACCACGCCGTCCTCGGTCGTAAGCTTGACGAAATGGTAGTTTCGCCAGCCGGCGTCGCAGGCCAGGAGCTCGACGTTTTTTACTCTTGATGCTTTTGTCACGGCGCGCCTCCCGGTTTCGCGAGCATGGTTTTCGTTGTGCTTCATTATGCCGGGTGTTGCGGGATCGATCCATAGGGGACTGCTCGCCTGCGAGCGCCGGCGGTCACCACCATCGGGCGCTCACCTCATGACAAAGGTTGACACGAACGACGATCGGGCCTGTAGTTCGCTCATTGCGTTTTAAGCCATATACAGCAGGGAATAGCGCCATGCCCGATCTCAGCCGTCGCGACGCGTTGAAAATGTCCGCAGGCCTGGCCATGACGGCCGCAGCCGGTGGGTTTTCCTGCATCGAACTTGCGAAGGCGGGGCCGATCGACGTTCCCACCATCGACAAGCTCAGCGTCCGCGTCCTGGTCGACAGTGCCAGCGACATCTTCTTCCGGCCGCAGGAAGTGAGCGGGGTCAAGACCGAGCCGGGGCGCTCGGCGGATTCGAAGCGGCCGCTGCACAGCGAATGGGGACTGTCGCTTTATCTCGAGCCGCAGCGCGGCGACGAGAAGCGGACCTTCCTGCTTGACTATGGCTGGACGCCGGAGGTCATCAACGGCAACATGGAATTGATGAACGTCGACGCCTCCAGGATCGACGCGCTGATCATGAGCCATGGCCATTTCGATCACTGGGGCGGCCTGCTCGGATTCCTTGACAGGCATCGCAAGGACATGCCGGCCGATCTGACGATGTATGCCGGAGGCGAAGACAATTTCTGCCAACGCTACGTCAAGATGGGCAGTATGGGCGAGCTGAGCGATTTCGGCATGCTCGATCGCCGCGATATCGCGAAACACGATGTCAAGGTCGTGCTCTGCGAGTCTCCCGTTGTCATCGGCGGGCAGGCGTTCACGACGGGCAAGATCAAGCGCAGCAGCATCGAGAAGGTGCTGCCGAATTCGCTGGTGGAGTTCAAGCTGAAGGACGGCGCGGGCTGCAACGCCAGCCACTATCTGCCTGCGGAAATGGAAGGCAAGATCGTGCCCGACGAGCACATCCATGAGCACGCGACCTGCTTCAACCTGAAGGACAGGGGCCTGATCGTGATCTCCTCCTGCGGTCATGTCGGCATCGTCAATTCTGTGCGGCAGGCGATGGAGGTCTCTGGCGTGCAGAAAATCCATGCCATCATGGGCGGCTTCCATCTCGGGCCGGCGCCGGCTGACTACCTGACACAGGTCGTTGCCGAGATCAGCAAGCTCAATCCGGATGTGCTGATTCCCATGCATTGCAGCGGATTGAACTTCACGCAGGAAGCGCAGCGGCAGATGCCCGGCAGGGTGCTCACCACGACAACCGGCACCCGCATCACCTTTGGCATCTGATCTCCGGTCATGGGGCCGCTGCGGGCGCTCGCGCTTCTGATGATTGCCTTACTGTTCGGCTGCGGATCGGTTGCGGGGGCCGAGACGCCGTCGGCGGCCCAGATGATGGACGATCTGATGTACGGCCGCGGCCCGATCGGCGGACCGTTCACACTCACCGATGCCGCCGGCCGGAAGCGAAGCGACGGCGAATTCCGCGGCAAGCTGATGGTCGTCTATTTCGGCTATGCCTATTGCCCCGACGTCTGTCCGACGGACCTGATGGCGATCACGCAGGCGCTCGATGCGCTCGGGCCTGCCGCGGACGGGGTTCAGCCCGTGTTCGTCACGATCGATCCGGAGCGCGACAGTCGCCTGCTTGCCGATTACCTCTCGGCTTTCCACCGCAGTTTCGTCGGCCTGACCGGCACGCCCGAGGAGATTCGAAAGGTCGCCAATTCCTACAAGGCGTTCTATGCCAAAGCGCAGGACGAGCGGAGCGGCGACTATACGATCGATCACTCCGGCGTGATTTATCTGATGGGCCGCAACGGCGAGTATCTCGGCTTCATGCCGCCACAGACCGGTCCGGATCGCCTGGCCGAGGTTCTGCGGAAATACCTCGCGAATTGACTTAACGAAATTTCACGTTCCGCCATCATTTATTTGTTCTTTCGTTCAGAACATGTTCAGGCGTGGTCGAGCAAACTCGTTGACCGAAACACCTTGAAGAACGAGGCCAGTTCGAATGGCCGCGGATCGACTGGTGAATTGCCAGGTCGTTATGATGATCTCGGGAACCTTGAACGCGAGCTTCAGGTCGATGCGCACCCGATGCGCCTTCCTGGCATTGATTGCAGCGATTGCCGGCGCCGCCGACACGCATGCCGGCGAGCTCAATTCTCAGGACCTTGCGCTATTGGACCGGCTGACCTGGGGGATCACTGCCTCGAGCGCCGAGCATCTGCGCGGCGTCGGTAGCGAGCGCTGGCTTGCCGAGCAGTTGCATCCTGCCGCGAATGCCACGCTACCCGATGCTGCCAAGGCGCAGATCGAGGCGATGCCGGACGTGCACAGGTTTCCGTTCGACATCGCGGTATCTTTCGATCAGCAGGCGAAGAGCGCGAACCAGGTGGCCGACCCCGACCAGAAGAAGGCGGCGCAGCAGGTCTTCCAGCAGGCGATGAATGATCGCGCCAGGCAGGCCGCGGCGCGCACGATCCTGCGTGCGCTCTATGCACCCGATCAGCTGCGCGAGCGCATGACCTGGTTCTGGTTCAACCATTTCAATGTCGTCCAGTCGAAAGGCAATATCCGCATCCTGGTCGGCGACTATGTCGATCGCGCGATTCGGCCCTATGCGCTGGGAAAATTCCGCGCGTTGCTTGCCGCGACCCTGCGTCATCCGGCGATGCTGCGCTATCTCGACAACGCCGACAATGCGGTCGGCCATCTGAATGAAAACTACGCCCGCGAGATCATGGAGCTGCACACGATGGGCGTCGGCTCCGGCTACACGCAGGCCGACGTCGAGGCACTGGCGAAGATCCTGACCGGATTGGGCATCGACCTCAAGCCGGAGGATCCGAAACTCAAGCCCGAGCTGCAATCCCAGCTCTTGCGTGAGGGCGCGTTCGAGTTCAATCCCGCGCGGCACGATTTCAGCGACAAGGTTTTCCTCGGCCATCCGATCAAGGGCAGGGGGCTTGCCGAGGTCGACGAGGCCCTCGACATCATCGTGCACCACCCCGCCACGGCGACGCATCTGTCGCGACAGCTCGCGACCTATTTCGTCTCGGACAATCCGCCGGAGGCGCTGGTGCAGCGAATGGCGCAGACTTTCAGGACGACGGATGGCGATATCGCCGCGGTGCTTGGCACGATGGTGCACTCGCCGGAATTTACCGCGTCCCTGAAGCCCGGCACCAAATTCAAGGATCCCATGCACTACGTGCTGTCGGCTGTCCGGCTCGCCTATGACGACAAGGTGATCCTGAACACAGCGCCGATTCAGGGTTGGCTCAACCGCCTTGGCGAAGGGTTGTTCAATCACGAGACACCGGATGGCTACGCGATGACGTCGCCGTTCTGGAACGGGCCCGGGCAGATGATGGTGCGGTTCGAGATCGCGCGCCAGATCGGTTCGGGATCCGCGGGCCTGTTCAAGCCCGACATGCCAAACGCGATGGAGCAGCCGGCCTATCCGCTGCTTCAGAACGCGCTCTACTTCAACGGATTGCGGCAGGCGCTCGGACCCAGCACGCTGGCGGCGCTGGACAAGGCGATCTCGCCCCAGGACTGGAACGCGCTGTTTCTGTCGTCGCCGGAATTCATGCATTAGCTCTGGAAAAGGATCGCAACCATGAAGCGTCGTGATCTGTTGAAGGCCTTGGCCGCTATCGCTCCGGTGACGGTGGCGGGCCGCGTCTGGGCCGCGCCCGCAACCGAAGCCCGGCTGCTCGTCGTTTTCCTGCGCGGCGCTTATGATGCCGCCAACGTGCTGGTGCCGATATCGAGCGACTTCTATTATAACGCCCGTCCGACGCTCGGCATTGCCCGTCCCGATGCCGGCAATCCGAATGCGGCGCTGTCGCTCGGTGCCGATTGGGGGCTGCATCCGGCGCTGCGGGACAGTATCCTGCCACTCTGGGGCAAGCGGGAGGTCGCGTTCATCCCCTTTGCCGGCACTGGCGATGACCTGACGCGGAGCCATTTCGAAACCCAGGATACGATCGAGCTCGGCCAATCGGTCGGCGGTTCGCGCGACTATCGCTCGGGCTTCATGAGCCGGCTTGCGGCAGAGCTCACGCGCGCCAAGCCGATCTCCTTCACCGAGCAGCTTCCGCTGGTGTTCCGCGGCAAGGCGCAAATCCCGAACATCGGCATCAACAGCGTCGGCCGCCCCGGCGTGGATGATCGCCAGGCGCAGCTTATCCAGAGCATGTATGCCCATGACAGCCTCGCTTCGGCTGTTTCAGAGGGCTTCAGGGTCCGCGACGACGTCTACAAGTCGATCTCGCAGGAGATGATGGCCGCCAACCGCGGGGCCGTCTCGCCGCGCGGCTTCGAGCTGTCGGCGCGGCGTATCGGACGCCTGATGCGCGAGCAGTTCAACCTCGGCTTTGTCGATGTCGGGGGCTGGGACACGCACGTCAATCAGGGCGCGGCCACGGGCTATCTCGCCGACCGGCTCGGGGAGCTTGGCCGAGCATTGGCCGGCTTCTCGGAAGAGATCGGCCCGGCCGGGTGGCGGGATACGGTCGTGGTCGTCATTTCCGAATTCGGCCGCACGTTCCGGGAGAACGGCGACCGCGGCACCGACCATGGTCATGGCAGCGTCTACTGGGTGATGGGCGGCGGCATCAATGGCGGCCGCATCCTGGGCGAGCAGGTCAAGGTCAGCCAGGCGAGCCTTTTCCAGAACCGCGACTATCCGGTCCTGACCGACTATCGCGCCATGTTCGCCGGGCTTTTCCAGCGCATGTACGGCCTCGATGGGACAGCCGTCCAGCGCATCTTCGCCGGCGTCCATCCGGCCGAACTAGGGCTGGTCTAGCGGCGGGACTGACGGGCCAGGGCCTTCCGGACGGTCATGAAGTTTCCCGGGATCGTCCCGAAAATGCACCAGCCTTTGACATTTTTGGCCACAATCGGAATCGACGATTTGGCCATGCAAACACTGGCTGTCATTTCGATTTTGGCGCTGCTGACGATTACGGGCGCCGCCTATACCGACCAGGCTTTGACCGGCGACCAACGGACCGTGCAAACGACGAATTGAGCGGTCCTTTGGGAAGCATTTTTGTTAGGGGGGACGAAAACATGCTTTCCGTAGATCAGTTTCTTCGATTTATCAGCGTGCCTGCGGTGTTCGCCGCGTTTCTCATTGCATCGCAAATCTCTGCCGCGCTTGCGCCCTATCCGGCGTAGGCCTGCTCCGTCCGGCATCCAGCCGGCGTTGCATCCTTGTGACGAACAAGCCGGGTCTAGTTCTGCGTTCCGGCAGCCTCGTCGAAGCTCGATCGGGCCGAAAGCCCTGGCGCCCGCGCGCCTGGGCCGCCGCCTCTATTCGGCGGCCTGCCAGAAGGGCGGGCGCATGGTGCCGACGCCATCAGCCTCGATTGCCGAAATCGTGGTGCGGACCATCAGCCGGGCCTCGTGCGAAGGCCATGGCCTGCCGCGATGCATCGTGGCGCGGTTGTCCCACATGACGACGTCGCCCTTGCGCCAGGCGTGCAGATAGGTCGTGCCGGGTGCGGTCGCCATCGCCGCCAGATCCTCGATCAGCTTTAGGCCTGCCGCCGGCTCCATGCCTTCGACGGCGTAGGCATGCGATGCGAGATAGAGCGCGCCGCGTCCGTTGACGGGATTCCGCCAGACCATGCGCCAGCACTGCGGCGGCAGCGCCGCGCGCTCTTCGGGACTCGCGAGGTCGGCTGCGATCTTGCCGCGCGAATGCGCGTAGTCGTGCCAGGCAAAGGAATTTTCCAGCCGGTGGCGCATCTCCGGGTCGAGCCGCTCGAAGGCGAGGCGGGTGGATGCGAATTCGGTCTCGCCACCCTGATCGGGAATGACGCGTGCCGAGAGGATCGAAGTCAGCGCGGGCACGCGCTTGAACGAGGAGTCGGTGTGCCAGAGCTGGTTGGCCCTGGCGCGCATCTGCATGCGATGATCTGACGGCACGACCTTGCCGTCGGGACCGATCGTGCTCAGGATCACGAAATGCGAGCCGGTACCCTGCGAGCCGACCTTGGTCACTTCGGGGGGGCCGAAGCGGCGGGAGAAGGCGAGCTGCACCTCGTCGGTCACGTCCTGGTCCCGCAGCACAAGGACCGAATGCTCCTCGAAGGCCGCACGGACGGCCGCATAGGCCTCGTCGCTGGATGCGACGTCGGCGAGCGTCACCCCGCGCAGCTCGGCGCCAAATCCCGGGCCCAAGGGGATGATATCCATCGCCATTTCCTCCCTGGTTTGTTGACAAAGCTTAGGCGAAAGGGGCTGGCTCGGCAACGCTCGCCGTGCATGTCCGTCTGTCGCAATGCGCTGCAATAGCCTATATGCAGGGCGATCGTTCAGCGGAACGGAAGACAAGCGCGGAAGGCCGGACCTTGGGTGATTTGTCGCGACGCAGCGTACTCGGCATGATGGCAACGGTGCCGACGGCGATGACATTGCTGCCGCGGCCCGTCCTTGCGCAGGCTTCCGGTCCCAGCCGCGTGATGACCGCGCTGAGCGCCTATATGGCCGACGCCGGCAAGCGCGCCTTGCCGGATGAGGTGACGGAGCAGGCCAGATATCATCTGCTCGATACTTTCGCCGCGATGATATCGGGATCGGAATTGCCGCCCGGCCAGGCGGCGCAGCGCTATATCCGCGAGCATGGCGGCAACGGTGCGGCGACCGTCGTGGTCTCGGCGGTGACCGCGTCGTCGCTCGATGCCGCGCTCGCCAACGGCGTGATGGCGCATGCCGACGAAACCGACGATTCGCACAACGAATCCCGCTCGCATCCGGGCTGTGCGGTGGTGCCGGCAGCGCTGGTCTCGGGCGAGGTGCACGGCATCGACGGCACCGGCCTGCTGCGGGCCGTCACGCTGGGCTACGACATCGGTCCGCGCGTGGTGATGGCGATGGGCGGGGCGGCTTTCAGTTATGAGAGCAGCCTTGCGACGCACAGCATCGCCGGCACGTTCGGCGCCGCGGCTGCGGCCGGCTGTGCGGCCGCTCTCGACGCGCGCCAGATGCGCTGGCTGCTCGACTATGCGGCGCAGCAATCCTCGGGGATCGCGGCCTGGCGGCGCGACACCGACCACATCGAGAAGGCCTTTGTGTTCGCCGGCATGCCGGCGCGCAATGGCGTTACCGCAGCGCTGCTGGTCAAATCAGGCTGGAATGGCGTCGATGATGTCTTCTCGGGCCCCGACAATTTCTTCCAGGCCTTTGCGCCGAAGGCGCAAGCCGAGCGGCTTATCGACAGGCTCGGCGAGCGTTACGAGATCACCCAGACCGACATCAAGAAGTGGACCGTGGGCTCGCCGATCCAGGGACCGCTCGACGGGATCGAGGCGATCCGCAACCGGAAGCCGTTCGAGACCGCCCAGGTCAGGCGGGTCACGATCCGGCTTGCGCCGTCCGTCGCCGCCGTCGTGGACAACAGGGACATCCCAGACATCTGCCTGCAGCACATGATCGCGGTGATGCTGATCGACAAGACGGTCTCCTTCCACGCCGCCCATGACAAGGCGCGGATGCAGGACCCGGCCGTGCTGAAGGAGCGAGCCAAGGTCAGTCTCGTGAAGGACGAGGAGCTCGCGAAGCTGCTGCCGGCGCGCGAGACGATCGTCGAGGTCGAGCTTTCCGACGGGACGCGGCTGTCCGAGCGTGTCTCAGCAGTGCGCGGCACGCCGCGCAATCCGATGACACGAAACGAGGTGATCGCGAAGGCGCGCGACTTGATCGTGCCGGTGCTGGGCTCGGAGCAGTCGGCACGCCTGATCGACACGGTCTTCACGATCGAGGAGGTAACTGATGTCCGCAAGCTGCGACGTCTGTTGCAGCGCAGCGGCTGATTGAGCGGTCCTCGCTTGCTCGCCTAGCTCGCAATGGACGCGCCGAGCATGGCAACGACCGCCATCCCCATCAGCGCGGTGCCGGCCCAGCCGAGCGCGACCAGCCGCGGGCGAGCCTTGAAGCGTCCCATAAGCCTGTCATTGGAGACGATCGTCATCATCATCGCCATGATCGGCACGGCGACGATGCCGTTGAGCACGGCGCTCCACACCAGCATATGGATCGCGTCGATCCCGGTGAAGCCGAGCCCGAAGCCGACGACCGTGGCGGCGGCGATGATGGTGTAGAATCCGACGGCTTCGGGCGCCTTGGCTTCCAGCGTCGCATGCCAGCCGAATACTTCTGCGACCCCATAGGCCGCCGATCCCGCCAGCACCGGGATCGCCAGCATGCCGGTCCCGATGATCCCGAGCGCGAACAAGAGGAAGGTGAAATTGCCCGCCAGCGGCCGCAGCGCGTTGGCCGCATCCGTCGCCGAATTGATGTTGGTGATACCGTTGGCGTTGAGGACCGCCGCCGTCGTCAGGATGATGAAGAACGCGACGACATTCGAGAGGAGCATGCCGATCGTGGTATCGATCTGGATGCGGTCGAGCTCGGGGTCACCGCCGCGCACCAGATCGCGCAACGGGCGGCTGATCCGGCCCTGGTTCATCTCCTCCACTTCCTGCGACGCCTGCCAGAAAAACAGATAGGGACTGATGGTCGTGCCGAGCACGGCGACCACCATCAGGAGATAATCAGAGCTGAGGTTCGGTCTCGGCCAGATCGCCGCAAGCAGCGCGGTGCCCCAGGGGATCTCTACCGTCAGCGCGGTCGCGACATAGGCAAACAGCGTCAGCGTCAGGAATTTCAGCACCGGCGCGTAGCGGCGATAGGGCACGAACACCTGCAACAAGGTCGATGTCGCGGCGAAGATCAGCGCGTGCTCGTGATTGAGACCACCGATGACGAGCGACAACGATTCCGCCATCGCGGCGATATCAGCGGCGATGTTGAAGGTGTTGGCGGCGACCAGGAGAAAAATCAGCCCCAGCACCACCGCACGGGGCGCTACTTCCATCACGTTGGCGGCAAGACCCTTGCCGGTCACGCGGCCGATCTGCGCGCTGACGAGCTGAATCGCGATCATGAACGGCGTCGTGAGAAACACCGTCCACAACAGGCCGTAACCGAATTGCGCGCCGGCCTGCGAATAGGTGGCGATGCCCGACGGGTCGTCGTCGGCGGCTCCCGTCACCAGTCCTGGTCCGAGCAGACGAAACAGCGTCCTGCCGAAATTCTTCGATGCTGGACGCTTGGTTTCGGTCATTCTGTTCAAGGTCGGATCAGGTCCATTCCGGTATCGCGCCTCCGTGTTCTCGATCCAAGTCTTCTGCGCGCTGAAAGTTCCAGGGTCAGCCGCGGCCGAGCCGTGACAAAGGCGATTCGACTCGTCGGGCAAATCAGGCGCATACCGGAATTGTCGCAACAAGCCCGCACCGGAAACGGGGGCGGGCTTTTGCTTAGCGGATGCTGACGAACTTGCCCCAGGCCGCGGCGAGGGCGGCGCCGACAAGCACCAGGAACGGATTGTCGCAGAACGAGTCGCCATAGCGGCACATCGTGGTGCCGAGCGAGCCGATCTCGTGATGACCCGCGGCATAGAACAGCGCTGACAGCACGACCAAGACGACAGCGACGAAATACATGCTATCTCCTCATCCGATGGATTTCGGCCGTAGCGAACGACAGCCGCCGACCGATCCGGATCATTTCCTTTCGTCTTCGCAATAGAAATTGTGCCCTTGACGCGTCGGGCAAATCAGGGGCATAGCTGCATCCTCGCAGAAATTGGTAAACAAGCCCGCAACCGAGCATTCGGCGCGGGCTTTCTTGTCTGCCGATCCTGTCCGTCGAGGCGATCCCATTTCGCATTTAAGTCAATCCGAACGAGGTTTGAACACCGGACAGGCCACTGGCACTTTGCCATCGTCAAGGATTTCTTAAGCCCGCGGCCGGAAACGGCAGCGGGCTTTTTGTTTTCGCCAATCGGACGGCGTCCCGCACGTCACGGCGCCACATCTCCGAAAAAGCACGTCGCCACGCGCGCCGGAAAAGCGCGCCGCCGTCCGAACCTCTTCCAAATGGCGTTCCGTTCGCTCGAACGATCGCGCGTGATGCCGGCGTGTCGAGCGAACGGAGCGCAGCGAGCTATAGCGTTTTCGAGCGAAATGGGTGCCGGTTCGCGTGAAGAAAACGCGTCAAAACAAGAAACTAGAGCATCGGTTCTGATTCAATCAGAACCGGAAATGCTCTAGCCGGCGCGCGCGAACGCGTCTGGCCCGCGGCGCGGCCGTCAAGCCGCTCCGCACGCGGCCCCTGCATTTTCAGGGATATGGGTTCGCGCCCGAAACGATCGCGCCGTCCGCGATCTGCCGCACACATTTTCTTTTGGGGACGTCGATGACCGCTCGTTCGATCTCGCCCGCGCTCGCCACGATTGATGTCGTTCTTGATAGGTTCTAGCGTACGACATTCGCCTCCAAGTTGCTTGGAGGACCTATTAGGACAAGCGAGGGGTGATCGTGTTCCGTTCAAGTTTGCTCTCACTTCTTGTGGCCGGCATGATCTCCATTTCCGTGGTCGCTGTCGCCGAACCTGCCGCCTGCGACGTGGCGGGGGATAGCCAAGGTTTGTTTTACGTTCGTCCCAAGACCGGCCCCAACCTTTCGTCGCGAATCTTTGCCGAACCGAAAAAATCGTCATTCGATCTTCGCAGTCGATTTCTCAATGAGATCATTCTTGGCAGAGTTCTGACCGAGAAATTGTCGTCCAGCGATCGTAATTGCAGCTTCGATCCTGATATCGAACCGAATTCCATCATGGTTCTCGATTCGGACAGCTTGAATGTCACGGTCGATGAATGCCTTCTCGCTCATTGTGCTCGCTTGGCTTCGAATATTCTCAAGGCTGATCCTGTCGATGAGCTGGAATTTCATAACATCGTCGATTCAATCGTGCGCGGCAAAACGGTGGAATACCTGGCGGCCGATATATCTGTCGCTAGGTCTACAGCCGGCAATCGTGGAGGCCTATCGCGAGCTCTACGCGAGTGGAACGCCAGAGAAGCTCATCCTCAGTTTGAACGAAGGTGACTATGCAGGCGTCAGGTACGACGATTTTCTAGCTTGGTACCAAAGCGTTGTGGCGCGGCTGGCAGGTGCTTCGGGTGCGTCTGCCGCCGTTCAGAATGACGTTGGTCCACCACATGTCTGCAAGGTTCGTCCAGGGCCCATGATCCAGCAATTAGACATTGCTCGTAGTGGAAGGGGGCACAAAGCGATACTGCTGATCGACCAAGGCTATTCGGTTAGCAAGGACATTGCAAATCCCGTACTCCGGGACCTTTGCGATTCTCACTATCACCCGGAGGTGAAGATGCCTGGCATCGTTCCCGATCATTTGGCGAACAGCATCGCCTGTACCCGACAATATTTCGGTGATGACAATTGGCTCGTCGTTTATTCGGACGAGCAGCCCGTGGCTACTCTCCCTGAAATGCGAACGCTGGCGGAAGCCATCGCGAGCGCTTTGGTCGGGGAAACCTGCTCGGATGTGCGCGCAAGAATCTACATAGCGAATTTTACACGACAGGAGTGAAAGCCGGTCTTTCGCACAAAGTCGGACCCCGACCGCTCGACCAGAACGGTGCGCGTACTCAGCACGCGGTCACGGCTCAGTGACCTTGACTAAAAAATGCCGCAAGCAGTCCCCACGACGACAATAACCACGTCGCGAGCACAAGCCACAGCTTCCAATTTGAAATGGGCTTCTTTCGCCGGGCCATGACGATGGACGCGATGCCGACTGGGAGCAGCAGAAGGAAGGTCGGCGCGAACAGAAGGCCGAAGAAGAACACAACAAAGGCATAAGCGGACACTCTATGTTCGAGTCCGAATGATACCAAAATTATGAAGTAGACGACGAGGAGAGCAGGGGCGAAAAGGGCAGCCGAGACGGCGGGCGAGAATCCACTTTCACCTATGCCCGACCGGTTCGTCCATCGTCTGAGGATAAGCCACGCAAAGAGGAAGAAGACGGCAAGTGCCGACAACAGTCTGAGAAGAAAAGCGTCGGGGTCGGTGGGCAGCAAAAAACTCGCAATATCTATCATAGCGCCCTATTCGTTTCGCGCGGACCAAGCGGCTTCTTCCCCGTACAAGGCAGTAAGCCGCTCCGAGCTGCCGTCGGACGAAAGATCATTTCCGCTCGATGCCTCGACCGATAGATTTTAGCATAAGCACGGCTGGTCTGTAAGTTGAAAGCCGCCGGCGCGTTCTTCCGTCCTTTCTCCCGCTATTGCGCGAACCAGACCACCGCTGATTTCGTTTGAAGAATTCGGTAGGCACAGCTCGCGCTTATCGTCGCTGATCGTTCTTTTCTGATCCAATCAGGACCGGAAATGCTCTAGCCGCGCGCGCGAACGCGCCTGGCTCGCGGCGCGGCCTTGAAGCCCCCGCCGCACGCGGCCCCCGCATTGTCAGGGGATATGGGTTCGCGCCCGAAACGATCGCGCCATCTCCGCGATCTGCCGCAAATTGCTTTTGGGGACGCTGATGACCGCGTTTCCGCTCTCGCCGGTGCTCGAACGCGATTGCAATTATTGGACCGAGCGAATCGCGATTCGTGCGCTCTGTACGCGGCAACTGTTCAGTGAGCTGTGCCTAACAATGCCGCAAGCCATAACCAGGACGAGATAAACCACGTCGCGAGCACGAGCCACAATTTCCAATTTGAAATGGGCTTCTTTCGCCGGGCCATGACGATGGACGCGATGCCGGCCGGGAGCAGTAGAAGGAAGGTTGGCGCGAAGAACAGGGCGTAGAAGAAGATAACCAAGGCATAGGTAGAAACCGTATGTTCGAATCTTTGTGATGCCAAAACTATGAGGGAGACGACGAGGAGAACAGGAGCAAACAAGGCAGCCGTGACTGCGGGCGAGAATCCGGGTGACCTTATGCCAGACCGGGTCGACCATCCTCTGAGGATAAGCCAGGCAAACAGGAAGAGAACTGCAAGCGCTGCCAAAGCTCTCAACAGAAAGTCTTCGGGGTCAACGGGCAGCAGGAATCTTGCGATGCTCTCCATAGGTGCCCATTCGTTCAGGCCGAGCAGCTCCCGTATAAGGGAGCAAGGCTGTTCGCCACCGGACGAAAGACCATGTTCCGGCCGACAAATATTTAGCACAAGCGCGGCTGCCCTGTGAATCGAGAGCAGCCGTCACGTTCTCACGCCCCGGGCTTTCGACCACGTTGCCCCGAACGCGGCCGCCGTCGATCTCATTTGACGAATCCAATAGACGCCGCCTGCGTTTGTGGACGGTGGCCGCTTCGGCACCACGCGGCCGGTTCGATCCTTATCTCCGCTTTCTGCGCGCAAGCCCGCCGCCGAGCGCTGGTGCATATCCAGGCGCCGCGGATTCCGGCTCGCCCGAGAACGATTTGTGCCGACATGGAAGCCCCAGCGCTCCCTCGTCAGAGCACGTCAACAGCAATTTTTCAGGAGACAGCAAATGGCGTCATTCGGCCCGTATGATCCCACTCCCGCCAATCAGTTTGTGTTGAGCTACATCGCCCAGCACGGCAGAGAATTTTTGAGGCACGCGCAGGCGCTCGGCTTGCCTGACCAGGTTGCACATGCTGCGGCGAGCGCTATATCGGAGGAAATGAGAAACGTCCACTCAGCCGACGGCCGCATGACGGCAACGGACGCGTTTCTTGATTGGTTAGTATCATCGCAGTTCAGCAATGAGTATTTCGCTCGCAGATTTAATGATTCTCTTCCCCAGATACTGGATGGTTCTCTCAACCGGAGTGGCCCACTTGGATTACTTAATCCAGTATTCGACGCGAGAAAGTTGTCTAATCCGATGTCTATCGACGTCGGGCCCGGCAACATCAATCTCGGGACGGCATCAAATTATCTGCTGGGCTATCTGAACAACCCCTCCTATGCGAACGATCCGCTTGGGCTTCGGAAATATCTGCTGAATCCCTCCGGCGCGACCTCGGGACCTATCGGCGCTGAGCACATTGACTTCAAAAAGTTCGTCGCGGACCTCGAGAGTCTGGATAGTCCTCTGACATCTGCGATGGCGATGTTAAACGTCGCGCGCGGCTATCAATATCTCGATGGTCTCTACGGTTCAGCGTTTACCGATCCAAAGGATGTCTCCGACCTGCAAACGCAGGCTGGACTGCTCGGCGCCTTCTACAAAATGGGCGAAGCCAGGTTTCGTTCGTTCTTTCCAATAGGAGTCGCAGGGGGCCCTGGCAGCGTCTTGCCTGATCCAAACCGTCTTGCTGGCGGCAAATATTCCCATCGCAATTTCTTTTCCATCAACTCCCTGTTGAACTCTGGAGACTTTGAGGCGCCTCCCGATGCCGCATCGGGCGTGCAGAGCGCGTCGTTCGATCCGAATGCGGGACGGACGACCGTATCAGGTGCTGGCAATGTCATCGAGCCGACGTCGCACCGTCAGTCGGACGGTGGCCCGCACGTCACGGCGCCACATCTCCGCAAAGCACGTCGCCACGCGCGCCGGAAAAGCGCGCCGCCGTCCGAACCTCTCTTCCAAATGGCGTTCCGTTCGCTCGAACGATCCCGCGTGATGCCGGCGTGTCGAGCGAACGGGGCGCAGCGAGCTATAGCGTTTTCGAGCGAAGTGGGTGCCGGTTCGCGTGAAGAAAGCGCGTCAAAACAAGAATCTCGAGCATCGGTTCTGATTCGATCAGAACCGGAAATGGTCTAGCCGGCGCGCGCGAACGCGCCCGGCCGGCGGCACGGCGTTTTCGCCCGCCGCCGCATGCGGCCCCCGCATTTTCAGGGGATATGGGTCCGCGCCCGAAACGATCGCATCAATCGCGATCTGCCGCACATTGTTTTAGGAAGCGTTGATGACCGCCTGTCTGATCTCATCGCCACGCTTGATTGTGTTCTTGATATGTTCTAATATCAAATGTTCGCCTCTAGGTTGGTCGGAGGGCACAAGGCAGTCGCTATGACAGAAGTTGCTGAGACGCACGCTGAACCTCCTCGTCGGAAAATCCGGAAGTGGGCATTCATCGTTATCGGTGTCATTCTTTGCGTTTGGGGCTACGTCTATCTGTCAGAGAAGATTCTGTCTGTCGAAGAGACTCGTTTGTCTGACTGGTACCTTCCCGCGAATGCGGAGCGCCATTTTGCCAGGAAGTTTGTAACCGCCGACGAGATCGAGTCTTATCTCTCGAATGCAACGATTTTATTTTCTCATCCATCGGCAGGAAATTCAGTTTTTTATTTCGGCGCCTCGCACCGTTTTGTTCTTTGGACAGGACCTCGTCTCGATCTGACGGAAGGAATCTGGTGGACGAATTGGTACCTGTTTCCGATGACGTTCAACGGCCGGTGGCGCATCGCGCCGGTGCAAGAATTCTGCATTCATTATTACGGCACGCTCTTCGATACGCGACAGCGGGAGCAGTGTCGTTTTGTCGAATATCTGGGTGGGCTATTTCCTTACAGTCATGCCCTTCCTGAATATAGAGCCGGCAACGTCTTTGACTTGCGAAAAGCAGCTCCATTCAGGCTTCCCGACGATAAGGAAATCTCGATCGATGGTCTGCTCGCGATGAAGAAGGCGCAGGGCGGACAGTAGTCACACGTTTTTAAAGAGGTTAGCGATGGATGGTAAAGATGGCGGCAAGCCAATTACGCCACTGAACAAGGACGTTTTGTCGAAGATTCAGGCTTTCGGGCCGTTGATTGCGGCGGCGGCCGACGCCGCCGGCGTATCACCCTTGGCTATCGCAGGGGCGATTGCGCGCGAGATGAACAAGGACGCCTCTGGCGACTACAACATTCTTCATTCAAAGGTGCTCGCCGATGCGCTCCATGGTGTTGCCAATGTCGAAGCCTTGTACGGAACACTCTATGCGGGAATCGATGGAGCTCCGGCAAGGCCGCTTACCAATCAGGATTACGTTGACAATTTGAACGACGTCCAGCGTAAAGGTTTGGCCAACACGCTAGGTGCGGGAATTGGCGGTCTCTTCAATCGTTTCAACAATACAACGCTGAACGATCTTGGTGTTGCGCATATCCAGGTCGGCACGGCGATGCAGGCCTTGGCTTATTATCTTGCTCATCCCCAACTGTTCGGACAAGGCTCTGATCCATTAGGTCTGGGCCAATATGCAGGCGACACGCCGAAATTGGTGGCGGACCTCATTAATCCCGCCACTAGCATGAAGGCTTCGATCGGCCTTCAGGCTATCATTGCCCGGCAGGCGTACAACTGGGCAGCGGGTCGGATTGCTGATTGGAATCAGATGTCTGATGCAGACAAGGCGGCCTTCGTCACCGCATATTCAACACTTGGCCAAAAGTTCTTCGATGATCGGTACAATGATTACGTCAACGGCGGTGGTCGTCCCGGCACGCTCAAATTCGAAGGGGAGAATACGACCGGATCCAACTATTTGAATGTTGTCCCAGCTCCGCCAAAGGATGCGAACGTTCCAAAGAGCGAAGGCCCAGTCGTCCCGAATGGCTCGGTTCTGCAACAGCATCTGACGCCTGGTGCGGGCGATATCGTCGATCCGACACTGCGCGCGCCAAACAACATTCGTGGGCCGATGCAGCTCGGTGCTCCGAGCGGGCAAGTACAGCCGACAGCCTATCAGCCGCGGGACGGACTGTTTGGTCCTCTTCTCGCAGCAAGAGATGCAGGCTTGTCATTCAGCGGCTCCCGCGACTGGGCGAACCTAAACCCGTCTCCCTCCGTAGCCTCCGGGCTCTTCGCATCGACTTCGAGCGCGCCAGCCAGTCCGTTCGGTGCTGGACAATTCGCGCCCAACGCGGCGCCTGCGTCGCGGCCGGCCGATGACGCGCACGCGTTCGCTGTGCCACCGAACGAGGCGACGCCAGCCGACACAGCCGCCGACCCGAGCCGGATGCGATTCCTGGGCACGCGCATCGCGGGCAAGCCGGGCGTAACGCTGTTCGACCCAATGACGCAAACCATGCGGTTCATTTCATCCGACAGCTCTGACCGCGTCGGCAATGGGATCGCTTCGCCGCCGATCAGTGCGCCGATCGATCCAAACCAGCCGCCGCAGTCGACAAGGCGGCTCGGCTTCTTCACCGGCCAGCCGATGCCGGCGACGCGTCTTCCGCCGTCGGTGTTTGGCCTGTCAGATGATTCCGGTACACCGGATCGCGGCGTTGAGGAATTCCTTGCCCGCTGGATCAAGCCGCTGTTGCAGCAGTGACGGCAATGCTCGGTCGCGCCGATCGCCGATCCTGCGGATTGACAGCACCCGCCCGGATTTGACACGTCGGGCAAATCACCGGCACTCTGCCATCATCGCAAGAATTGTTGAGCCCGCGGCCGGAAACGGCAGCGGGCTTTTTGTTTTCGCCAATCGGACGGCGGTCCGCACGTCACGGCGCCACATCTCCCAAAGCACGTCGCCACGCGCGCCGGCAAGCGCGCCGCCGTCCGAACCTCTTCTTCCAAATTGCATTCTGTCCGCATGAACGGCCTGGCTCCAATGCCGGCGCATACGCCGAACCGAATGCAACGATTTGGCCGGCGCGCGCGAACGCGCCTGGCCCGCGGCGCGGCCCTTTCAGCCGCTGCCGCACGCGGCCCCCGCATTTTCAGGGGATACGGGTTCGCGCCCGAAACGATCGCGTCGTCCGCGATCTGCCGCGAATTTTTTTTGGGGACGTTGATGACCGCCTTCCTGATCTCGCTCGCGCTCGCCGGCCTCGTCACCATCGTGATGTGCGAGGTGCTTTCATGAGCGAGCCTGTTCGAACACCTGATCGCGGCGCTGGCCGCGACACGCTCCGGAATATCCGCTCATGCCGACGAACACCATTACCGAAATCCGTTCCATCGCGCGCAGTCATACGAGGACAGCCATCAACGTCCTCGTCGGCATCATGCGCAACAAGGACGCCACGCCCGCGGCGCGCGTCACGGCGGCGAACGCGATTCTCGATCGCGGCTGGGGTAAGGCCGCGCAAAGCCTCGAAAACGGCGACGATGGTGCGCTCGAGCTCATCCACCGCATCGAGCGCGTGATCGTGTATCCCGGGAATTCGGAGAGCGACGCCTGAGGTGTTCTGCCGCACGCACTGTCACTGGCTCTTGATTTTGTTCCTGTTATGTTCCATGATAGGTTGGCTCGCCTGCTGGTTGAACGGCTCGTTCGTAGGCATGTTGGTAACAAGTTCAACCGCGTGAAACGTTTTCATTTTTGCTTCCCGTCATGGTCATCGATTTCCTGACTGCCATCCTGAAAATCATCCTGGACATGTTCTGGGGTGGGTTGGCGTTCCAGGTGGGGGAATGCGTCCTGCGGCTTGTCTCATTCGGAAGCGTGCGTGCGGCATCTATCGATGTCCCTCATAGTGAATTCAATTGGTTCTGCTACAGACGAGACGGAAATGGACGAATAGAAGTCGAATCGACTCTCGCCGGCGGAATTGGGCTGATCTTCTTTTTCATCTGTCTTGCGATAGTCCTGCATTTCGTGCGGTGACGTGGATTGCCAGGGAGTTCGTGTCGTGGTCATCGATTTCCTGATCAATTTTTTTGGCTAGAGCTTGGAGGCCGGTTGCTCATGCTTGCGTACAGGGTCGGAAGGCTTGTCCTGTGGCTTGTCTCATTTGGAGGCGTGTATGCCGCCCCGGTCGCAGTCCCTTTCAGGGAATTCAACTGGCTCGGTTTCAGGCGGGATGGAAATGGACGAATAGAGGTTCAAGCGACTCACGCCGGCGGGATCGGGGTGCTCATCTGTTTCATCTGTCTTGCGATAGCCCTGCACTTCGTGCGGTGATCTGACTCCCGGAAACCAATGCTTTCTCCTACACTATAGCTGGATATCCCATGTGGATCGCGCTTGCGCTGGTCTCGATAGTTGAAGCCCTGATCTACGCGGCGGGTTACGCGGTGGCCCGGCTGCTGCTGCCGTTGCTTTCCTTCGGCAAGGTATATGTCGCGCCTTTGAATTCCGGCGCAGACGGCATCAACTGGCTTGGTTACAGACGCGATGCGCGGCAGTGGATAGAAATAAAGGCGATCGTTGCGGGATGGATTGGGTTCATCGCTTGCGTGGCGGTTTTTGTTATTGTGGCCCTGCTGAGCCGCTTTCTCTAGTCTTTATCGATCGAACTTGCAGGCAGACTATGCCGATTGTGGATTTTTTTGTCAGTACGGTCGGATGTGGCATCATGCGTCTGATCCTGCCGCTGATTTCGTTTGGAAAGATACATGTCGAGCCTTTTGACGGCCACGATAGACAATTCAATTGGTTTGGTTACAGGCGCGACGAACGTGGACGCGTGGAAATAGAGTCTGCTGCTGCCGGCCAGATGGGGCTTGTCCTCTGTGTCGTCTGCCTAGTGATAACTCTTCATTTCTTCTGACCGCGCGTGTATTTCGGCCTCTATTCTCCGTCGCAAGTTCGCGGAGGATGAAAGCTGTGTCTCCGACGAACTTCGGTTCGGATGACGCACACCGTAGCAGAGCAGCTCAATCGCGAAGATTCTAGGCCTGCGCGTTGTAGGACCCCGCTCTGCGGTGTTTTGCGAAAATTCCTATGTGTGCGCATTTTCCAAATCAACCGGAAAACCGTCCCGTGCGGATGCGCGTTCTACCTTGGCTCTTAACGGAGGTCGTCGATGTGGCAGCTAATTCTTGAAAATCTCATGAGGGAGGTACAGAGACAAGCAACAAAACAAGCGGCAGGACTGACGGGACGAGGAATTGCCAGCGGGTTCTTCAATAGCGAACTAAACAAGCCGGAGGCGTACGCTGATCGGATCATGCGAGAATTTCATCTTCGCGATTATGGGCAAGCGTGGAATCTCTATGATTCAAATCGCGCCTATTGGGAAAAGCTCTACGGCAATGATCCGCTGAACTCCACGAATCATCCTGCCTCGCCTCCGAGCAGTCTGCTGCCCCGCCAGCCTGGTGCGCCCGACCCCGGATACAATCCTCTCAATCCCGCCCCGATGGGGGCCAATGTCCTCGGCCCATTCGGCACCGGCGGACAATTCGTACCGGGTTCGGCCACGTCATCGCGGCCGCTTTATGGGACGCAATCGCCCGTCCCGCCTCCGGATGGACCGACGTCGCTCGACGCGACCGACGACAGCAAGCCGGTGCGGCGTCTGGGTGCGCGCATCGGGGACAGACGCGGCGCGACCGTGTTCGATCTCGGAGCGCCAGCGGTGCCGTTCGTTCCGCAAAATCCGATTGCGCCGCCCAGTGGTCCCGCCACGTTCGACGAACGCTTTCAGGCTGCCTCGCCTTTGGCAAGCGCGACGCCGGCTGCCGCATCGCCCGACGACGATCTGGATGCGTTTCGCCGGCGATGGGCCAAGGCGTTCCTGGAGGCATGATGCAAATACCACGTGATCGCCTGATCGCGCGTCCTCGAAAGTGAAATTGCGAGCTCGACCCTTGTCCACCCTGAAAATCCCGACCGCAAAAGTGTTCGTTGTGATCTTGAGCGAATTTAGCGATCCTTAGACGAAAATGTCAAAAGTGAACGGGGATATCGCCGTTCTCGCGGAAAACGGATGGAGAAGAGATGAATATCTTGCGCGCTGTGCTGGTGCTGTTCTCGATCTCGTACGTCGTTTCTAGCGCTTCTGCGGAAGTTGCCACCGAGGAAGTTCATCAGATGTGCAGGGAGGCACTGTCATCTGAAAGAGGCGCTGTTCAAGCTCCCTGGTCAACGAAGTCGCTCCCGCGCGAGTATCAGCAAGACCTTGCGTTCGAACTGCGAGAACGCGAGGTACCGAAGGGCTGGATCGTCCACCGGAATGCGAATGGCACGTCGACCGTTGTCGTGCGGTTCGTCGATGCAGACACGCGCGAAGTGTCGTTTGCGATCCTTCTCAAGGGCGACCGCCTCTTACACAAAATCAGCGTTGCGGCTTTTGAATTTGCGTTTTCGTCCCAGGATCATGGCGGCGTAACCGGTCTCTTCTTTTGTAACAAGAGGGGTCCTTCCGAGGAATGGATTTGGGACGGGAACGATTGGAAGTAGTGAAATGAGAGGAACATCACATAGTGAGCCAGTCAACCAGCCGCAATTTCGAAGCTTATGCCGCCGCCATCCGGGAGCGCGAGTCCAGCGGAGACTACAGGGCCGTCAACCGGGGCGGCTATGCCGGGGCATATCAGATGGGAAAACCTGCCCTGATCGATGCCGGATTTCTAGACAGGAACGGAAATTGGACAAGCTACGCCCAATCGCTGGGTGTCAATTCGTTGGAGGCATTCAAGAACAGTCAGCAAGCTCAGGATATAGCGTTCCGGAATTTCACAAGGAAGAATTGGGACTATCTGCGGAATTACAAGCACTACGTGGGGCAAACGGTTGGCGGAATACCGGTGACGATGTCCGGAATGCTGGCCGGGGCGCATCTGGTTGGTAGCGGGGATGTAAAAAGATTCCTGGACTCGAATGGCGCTTCTGTACCGCGAGATGGAAACAAGACCCTGGTCACCGAATACATGAAACGTTTCGGCGGATACGAGTTTGATTTCGACGCCAACCATAGAACTCCGGAGACCGGACGGGCTGAGGGGCATCCTTTCGACCCCTCCTTGGTAGCTAGTTCTGGCAATGCTTCTCGAACACCTTCGCTTTCTTTCCTGCAAGCATTTCAGCAATACCAACGTGCCGCGGGCCTTACATCGTCGAATGCGCTGGGCCCAGCGGCCGCTGACGTAACGGCAAACTTCGATGGTTTCGGTCCCTTCAATAAGGGCGGTTGGGCAACCCAGCTTCCGAGGTTGACCTATGCTGCGCGCGGTCAAGCGGCTCCGCAGGCCTCAGGCCCCGGCAGCAACGCGAACGCGCCGACCGACTCCGGCCCATTCGGCACCGGCGGACAATTTGTGCCAGGTTCGGCCACGTCATCGCGCCCGCTTTATGGGACGCAATCGCCCGTCCCGCCTCCGGATGGACCGACGTCGCCCGACGCGACCGACGACAGCAAGCCGGTGCGGCGTCTGGGTGCGCGCATCGGGGACAGACGCGGCGCGACCGTGTTCGATCTCGGAGCGCCAGCGGTGCCGTTCGTTCCGCAAAATCCGATTGCGCCGCCCAGTGGTCCCGCCACGTTCGACGAACGCTTTCAGGCTGCCTCGCCTTTGGCAAGCGCGACGCCGGCTGCCGCATCGCCCGATGACGATCTGGATGCGTTTCGCCGGCGATGGGCCAAGGCGTTCCTGGAGGCATGATGCAAATACCGCGTGATCGCCTGATCGCTTTATCGCGCATCTTTGAAAGTGACACGCCCTTGTCGACCCTGAAAATCCCGACCGCAAAAGTGTTCGAGCCGCTGCTTACATCCGCCCGCTACAAAGGCGCGTTCGGCGGCCGCGGCTCTGGAAAATCGCATTTTTTCGGCGAACTTCTGGTGGAGACCTGCCAGGCCGAGCGCGGCACGCTCGCGGTCTGCATCCGCGAGGCGCAGCGCACGCTGGCGCAATCCTCAAAACGGCTGATCGAAAGCAAGATCGCCACGCTCGGCCTTGGCCACCGCTTTCGCGTCTTCAACGACAAGATCGAGACGCCCGGCGACGGCCTGATCATTTTCCGCGGGATGCAGGACCACACCTCGGAATCGATCAAGTCGCTGGAAGGCTTTCGCGTCGCCTGGATCGACGAGGCGCAGACCTTGAGCGCGCGAAGCCTGGCGCTGTTGCGCCCGACCATTCGCGCCGCCGGCTCCGAGTTGTGGGCGAGCTGGAATCCCCGGCGCAAGTCGGACGCGATTGACGATTTCCTGCGCGCGCGCAAGCCCGACGGCGCGATCGTGGTGAATGCGAGCTGGCGTGACAATCCCTGGTTTCCCGATGTGCTCGAGGAGGAGCGCAAGCTCGACCAGAGACTTTATCCCGACCGCTACGACCATATCTGGGAGGGCGATTACGTGCGTGCGTTCGAGGGGGCGTATTTCGCAGGCCTGCTCGCGGAGGCGCAGGCGCAGGGCCGCATCGGCAAGGTTTCCGCCGATCCGCTGCTTCCCTTGCGCGCCTTCATCGATATCGGCGGCGCGGGCGCGAGCGCCGACGCCTTCGTGATCTGGATCGTGCAGTGGGTCGGCGCTGAGATCCGCGTGCTGGACTACTATGAAGCCGTCGGCCAGGTGCTGGCGTTCCATGTCAACTGGCTGCGCTCGCGCGGCTATCAGAACGCGATCCTCTATCTGCCGCATGACGGCATCGCCACCAACAACATCACCGGCAAGCGCTATGAGGATCATCTGCGCGAGGCCGGCTTCACCGTCGAGCCGCCGGTGAAGAACCAGGGCAGGGGGGCGGCGATGATGCGGATCGAGGCGCTGCGGCGTCTTGCGCCGCAGCTCTGGTTCAACGAACAGGCGACGGAAGCCGGCCGCGACGCGCTCGGCTTCTATCACGAGAAGAAGGACGACGTACGCAATGTCGGCCTCGGCCCCGAGCACGACTGGTCCTCGCACGCCGCCGACGCGCTGGGGCTGATGGCGATCTGCTACGAGCAGCCGGCGCGGACGGCCGGCTTCAACCGGCGGATCGACTATGCGGATCGGGGGTGGGTGTAGGCGAGAGCCCCCTCATCGACGGCGACGGCAGGTTTCAATAGCTGATCAGCCACAGGTTGAGCAATGGGCGGCGGCGAGGGAATTGACCGTGGCGCCGCAGCCGCTTTTCACACGGAAAGAACAACGGAGATCAATCATGTCATGGGAAGACGTCATGCGGCGCGTGCTGCCGCCTATCAAGGACGTGTCGCCTCATATTACCGGTCCGGCGGGAGCTTATGGCGCTGGAGAAAAGGTGGGAAGGCATCCTCCGTCGTCCATCCCTCATGGCGGAGTTGATTTCAACTACGCTGGCGGACAAATTTCGAAGTTCAAAAAATCATCCTGCGTTGCGACCGCCGGTCGATGGTATCGTTGAAAAGCGCGGCAGGGAGTGCGGTTGGCCGTATCCTCCGAAAATGTGGAGATCTAGCCTTATGTACAAGTTGCTACGAAGGGCGTTGATTGCCTTCTCGCTTCTTGCGGCATGTCTCGTCAGCGCCGCAGCATATAGTCGCTATTTTGACCCGCCAGGTGGCGCATTTTGCGGTGTGCGGCACGAGGCTATCGAGCTTCAAAATGTGAAGATCTGCCATTGGACAGGAGTGAGCTTGGAGGCACTAACTCTGCTCCGTACGGATGTGCGCCATACAGGTGATCCGAGCAAGATCCTCATCAAGTACACCAGCGGTATCGTTTATCAATGCTTTTGGTTCGACGATCGAGAGTTTGATTATTGGATCGACGGCTTGAAATCACCCGTTGCCGACGGCTGCTTGGACCGTCAACGCAATCTGATCATAACACGGAAGATCAAGCATGACTGACTACATTGGGCTTATCCAGGGTCGGCTGGCAACGTCAGACGCGGACATTCTGCCAGAAACATCAGGTCAGATGATGCCATGGACCCGCTAATCACCTGGATATTGGATCGCATCGCAGACCTGATTGCTTGGCTCATCCCGGGAAAATTTGGAAAGGGCTTGGCGTTCCTGGTCGCTTTGATTTTGTTCATCGCGATCATCTATCTGATGTACGGCGAGACAATTCAGAATTTTTTTGATGACTATTTCACTTGGAGGATATCGTGGGTTCAACACAAACAGTGAATGCTGCGCCCGGTGATCTGCCTAGAGAACCGTCGGGCCCGCTGGCGTGGGGTGCTCCGAATGCCATAGCTCGGATTCCTTGGACGAGTAAGGCGCCTGTGCGGCTACTTCAACGCCATCGCCCGCGGCGGTCGATGCATTTGGCGCGTCCAGCTTCGATCCCCCAACGGTCGCCGACGATCTGCCGGTGCGACGCCTGGGCCGAAGAACCTACAGCCAATCGCAGGGGTCGGCGTTTGCCGCCGGCGCGCCGGCAGCTCCAGCGCCGGTGCCCTCCCAGGGACCGCTTTCCCTCAAGGATGCCTATCTCGAATATCGGAGGAGGCTGGACGCCAATCAATCGCCGGCGTTGGCGATGGACGCGAACGCGCTACCAGCAACGCTTGTGCCTTCCGATGAACCGGATTTCTCAGGCGGCCTTCTCGGCCGGCTGGCCGCGATGGCGGGTTTCGATCCCCGAAGTCCGACCGTTGTTGATGCCAATCGCATTCGTGTCTTGAGCAGCCGTATCGCGCCACGCAACGGCGGCAGCGTCGGGTCAGCGGAGATTCCGAGCCAACTGGAGGCGCCGCCCTCTCAAACGAACCGTCTGGCGGGCCTCGTCAGCGGCCAGCCGATGCCGGATTTTCCCTTGCCTCCATCGGTCTGGGGTTTTTCGGATAGCTCCACATCAAGTGCGGACGACGGGCAGGATTGGTTCAACCGCTGGCTTCGCACTGTTCGGTCATGACAGCTTGGGGTGGCACCAACCCTGCGAAGCCGCATTGCCGCTTCGATCCTCCAAGGGTCTTGGACAAGACGACGGCCGCCGCTACCGATCCCACTTCAGCTTCGCGATCCGCCGATCGGCCGCAAAGGCGCGGCGGCCATATTCGATCGACAGGCGGGGGGCCTCGCACAAGGCGCGCGCGCCGCTGCTGTCGAGATAGAGCTTCCACGACATGCGCGCGACCGGCGTGCGCCTGGAAAACACCTTCGGGCCGAGCAGCGCGAGATTGCTGCGTCTTTCCGGATCGCGCACCGATCGGTAGCGGATCACGTCGAAGCCCACGGTGCGCGCCAGATCAGCAAAGACCTGCGAGGTCGAATAGTCCGTGCGGTGATAGAGCCGCCGGTCCTCGGAGAAGGGCTTTTGCGTGATGTCGCTGGCGCGGCCCGAGCGGAACGAGCACGCAAACGCGCTAAACTCGCCGGCGTTGGCCGGCCACGGCGTATCCGGCGACTCTGCGTAAAACAGCAAGCGATGAAACGCGGTTTCGGCGATCGCGGTCTCCGGATCCTCGGACGCGTAGAACACGCCCTCCACTGCGAAGGGCCGCCGAAAGCGCGAGCCATGCGGGTTGGTCGAACTATAACGAAACGGGGTCGCGAGCAGGAAATCGAGCTCGGCACAGTCGCGCGGGAACGGCGGCTTGGTTTCCTCGATCAGATCCTCCAGCACGCGCTGCTCGGCCAGCGTGTCCGTGAGCTTCATGGTCGAGATGCGGTGCTGCGCCTCGACGACGCGCCAGCATCTTTCGTTGAGCTTCACGGCGCTCGCTTCGAGGTCGGCGGCGGCGAACGGCATGCGCCGCCTGTCTTCTTTTCCGGGCATGGCGTCGGCTGTTGGCTCTGTGCCGGTGCGACGGCGGGAGAGGGAACGATGGCGCGCGGCAGATCTCAGATCGGTGCGCGCCTGGAGTCGAGATAGTGGATGACGTCGAGCAGGCCCTGCACCTTCTGGATCAGCTCGATCGGCCGGCTTTGCAGCACGGTGTTCTCGTTCTTCAGCCAGGCGCGCGCGACACTCTCGTCGCCGCCCACGATCGCATCCAGCGAGCGGTAGAGGCGGATGAACAGCGCGGCGAGCTCGAACGCTTTGCCGCCGCCGCGCTCCAGCACAAAGGACCCGCTGCGCATTCGTGAGACCACCGCCTCGGAGACGCCGATGACGGAGGCGAGCACCTTCTGCGAGACGTCGAGCTTGTCGGCGGCGCGGATGGTGGCCTTGGTCAGCACCGCGCCTTCCTGGACCACGGCGGGACGAGGTTTCGGCTTTGCGGGCATGCTATTTCTCCAGAAATAGATGTTATCCAGTATTTCTAAAGAAATCAATGCGCGATCCAAGGCTTGACAGAGTTCCCGTTTTGTTCCAGTATGGACATTCGTGCGTCAGCGATCCGGGGAATGCATGGTCTGTCGACATGATTTGAGCGCGTGGCTTGCGCGGTCAATCGGCGCTGTCGGCATCGCGCTCCTGTTGGGATCTTTGTGCACGACCGCTGCAGCCGCGGGCGACTATGTCGTGACCTATGCGATCGACGCCAACGGCAAGACCGATACGGGAAGGGTCGATAGCTGTACGTACACTGAGACATGTCATATCGAGTCGCACGCGATCGGGCTATCGATTTCCCTGACCTTCATCCGACCAGACCATGCGTCGATTGATCTGGAAATGGAGGGGCCCACGGGCTGCTGCTATTCCAGCGATGCAGCCGAAACGATTCATTTGGAAACCAAGCCGGGCTTGCGCCGCGTCCCGATGTATCGCGGCAGGGAGCGCAGGCGCAACGAATTCGTCCGCAACGAGCGGTTTGGCGTTCTATATCTTCAATTTTCCAACTTGCGCTAGTCGGCCGTATGTGTCGGAAAACGACTGTTGCGGCAGAAAAATCGCGAGGGGACGAGACGTGATGAAGTTTGCAGCAGTAGCGGTTATCGCCACTTTTTTTGATGAGTGCGCCGGCCCTCGCCGAAGATTACAGCATCGACTACGCGATCGGGCTGCGAGGTGCCGAGGACACGGGTTCTGCAGTGTGCCAGTTTGGCCGACGATGCACGATAAGCGTCAAAACACTGAAGCTGAAGCTGGGCGTCTGGTTGCTCAACAACCGAGCGCAGGCTGACCTGAATATGGATGGTGAAGCGAATTGCTGCCTTTTTGAAGGTGCCGTTCGCAGGCTGAGTGTCCAACCTCAACAAGAACTCCTGCGGCTACGGCTCTTCGTCGGCGAGGAAGCCAAAGGACTCGAATTTATTCAGAACGAGCATGTGGGCCGGCTCTATCTGAAATTCCATCTCCGGCCCGACCGTGTTTTCCAGAAAGAGACTTAGGTAACGAAATATGGCGACGATTGAGAAACAGCCGTCGCTGAGATGCGACGCGCGCCTACGGCTTTTGCGTGTAATCGGAGCGGTGCTTCTTGCGCTCCTGCTCTCGATGTCTTGCGCGGCTGCGGGCGACTACGTCGTGACCTACGCCATCGACGCCGACGGCAAGATCGATACGGGCAAGATCAATAGCTGCCGATACGCAAAGCCATGCGACGTAAGTGCGGCTGGCTTGATTTTGTCGATGTCTCTTAAATTCGCTCGCCAAGACGAGGCCTGGCTTGATCTTTTTGTCGTGGGACCGCCGAACTGTTGCTACTCCGCCGACGCAAAGAGAACAATTCAGGTGAAGGTAACGCCTGGTCTCATGCGTGTGCCGATCTATCAAGGCAGGTTGCGCAAAGGAAACGAGTTCGTCCGCAACGAGCGGTTTGGTGTGCTTTATTTCGAATTTTCCGACCTGCGGTAAGCGCTACATGGAGATTGCAGAGAAGATTCCGACATTGACCTTCGACAAGCGTCTGGTGTCTTCCATGCTCACGGTCGGAGCTGCAATCATCCTGTTCCTTCTGTCGGTGAGTGCGGCGGTCGCGGGCGACTATATCGTGACCTATGCCATCGACGCGAACGGTAAGACCGATACGGGAAGGGTCGATACCTGCATATACGACCAGAGATGTGAAATAACGTCCGCGCGGACTGGATTGCTTCTCTCCCTGAGACCCAGGTTGCCGCAGGACGAGTGGGTCAAGGTGGAGGTCAGTGGCCCACCCGGTTGCTGCTTTTCCGACGATGCGACAACCACAATCTAAAGGCCACGCCGGGTGTTTTGCGCGTGCCGATGTATCGCGGCAGGGAGCGCAGACGCAACGAATTCGTCCGCAACGAGCGGTTTGGCGTTCTATATCTTCAATTGTCCGACTTGCGCTAGGCGGCGCAATTCCGCGCAGCGACGAGCATGTGAAGAAAGCATTACAATATGTCCAACGAAAACGGTGTCATACAGCAATCGCCCCTGCTTCCGCCGAACGCTCCGACGATCACCGAGACAGATCGCGCACGCATCTACGCCATCATCGGCAAGGAGCTGAACAACATCCTGAACGGGCCGGCATCTTATTATCCCGACAGTGTGAAAAAGGACTCGGTGGATCTGACATCTGAGCTCCAGAGCTTCATCGGTGCAGTCACCAGTTTGAAAGGGGTAGTCAACGACCCGACAGGAATTTTGGAAAGTGCCGTGCGCGATTTGAACGAGTTCGCAAGTACGTTCAAGAACAGAACGAGCGACGACGTCGAAGCGATGTGGAACAACGAGGACGACAAGAGAGATCAAAGGATAAGGTTACCCGATAGCATCGCGCCGACTACCGAAGACCACAATATCATATACGTGGATCCGAACCCCGATCCGTTTTTTCCGCCACCGAATCCGGTCGCGCCTCGAAAGGAACGGAGTGTGTCCAGCGGATCACCGAGCGCTGTAGCTACCAATTCGATCGGCGCGAATGCGTATCAGCAATCAAGCTCAGCGGACGCCAATACGACGCGCTACCTGCGCGGCCGCGTCATGGGCAAGTCTGACCCAGGCGTTCCCGTCGCGCCCATGTCGATGCCGCTTGCGGGGCCACTTTCGCTCAACGATGCCTATCTTGAATATCGAAGGCGATTGGACGCCGGCCAACCGCAGGCGTCCGCGGTTGACACCGAGGCGGCAGCAGCGCCGCTCGCCGGCAGACCGGAGGCATCCGTATTCGATAGGGCTGCTCCGGCCGCGCCGTTTGTTGCGCCCAACAATCCCTTCTTTCCCGATCGCTTTGGTTCGTATGGCGGTCGCGCCGGAAGCGGGCCTTCTTCGGCTGACGCCGGCGCGCCACTTGCGCCGTACATGACCACATCATTACCACAGCCGGCGCGGCCGCTTGGCCTCTTCAGCGGCCAGCCGATACCGAACTATCCCGTGGGGCCGCCGATCTTCGGCGTCGACGACCGATCCGAAGCTTTCCGCAAGGACGCCCAGGATTGGTCCGATCGCGTGGTCAGGCCTTACCTTGATTAGTGACGAGAGCAGGGCGGCCGGCGCGCCGTCGTCTCGTCGCCCTTGTCAATTCGAACGCCCGAGACCTCGGTTTTACGCCGCGCGTGCCGCAAGGACTCGAGGCCCAACATATTGAGAATTTCATGCCCAAAATGTCTACCTCTGACCTCAAGGCCATGCTCGCTTCCGAGAAGGCCAATGCGCTCGCGGCAATGTCGGCCGCGCGGCTCGCCGAGGAGCGCGCCGACGCCATGGACTATTATCTCGGCGACATGCGCAAGGACATGCCGGCGCAGGACGGCCGCTCGCGCGCGGTCTCGACCGACGTCGCCGACACTATCGAAGGGTTGATGCCGCATCTGATGGATATCTTTGCGGGATCAGATGAAGTGGTCCGCTTCGAACCGGTCGGGCCAGAGGACGAGGCCGCGGCCCAACAGGAGACCGATTACGTCAATCACGTCTTCATGCAGCAGAACGGAGGCTTCATGGTGCTCTACTCCTTCATCAAGGACGCGCTGCTGTCCAAGGTCGGCATCGTGAAAGTGTGGTGGGAGGAGCGGGAGGAGGAGAGCAGCGAGACCTACTACGACCTCACCGACGACCAGTTCGCGCTGATCGCGCAGGCAGTCGCGGAATCCGGCGGCGCCATGAAGATCGTCGCGCACACCGTGCACAATATGGCTGAGGCGCTGGAAAATGGCCCTGACAAGCCGGAAGCGACGAGCTGACGGATTTCGGACGCGCGCCTTCGGCACGCTTGCGCTTCGCCAGCGATGGAGAGGCGATTGACGATGTTTTCGTTTTGTTCTATCGTTCGTTCGAAGTGTCAGACATAGAACCCCAAGCTTTCCTGCCGGACGCCGAGCGTTTATTTCATGCCTGATCGACGCGGCAGCAAGACCGACGTCCGAGCCGTCGCGCCGCGAAAGTCTTCGCAGGCCGCATCCATTGGCGGCGGCGTAGGCAAACGAACGGCAAGTCTTTCAGCGCAAGACATCATGATCGCAAGAATGGCTGGAAGGCTGTGAGCATCTTCGACGTCCTGGTTGACGGCGTCGGATTTCAGGCAGCGCGACTTGTGCTGCCGATCGTGTCGTTTGGCAGGATACACGTCGAGCCGCGCAATTCGGCCTCGAAGGCGTTCAATACGTTCGGCTCTCGACGCGATGAAAACGGGCGAATAGAGATCGAGTCGTCCGTCGCGCGCAGAGCAGGAATATTCGTCAGTCTCATCGCAAGTTCTGATTGCCTGGCGCGCGATGGGCCCATTGTGGGGGCCGGAGGTCATCAACGTTGGCGTTGCGGATGGCTTTGCCGCTTCGCCGCGCAACACAGTCTTCCGGGTTCCAGGCACGGACAATCGCGCTCGGCTTCTGCTGATCGACTTCAGGACACATGAACCCCGGATGTTGGGCATCAAGGACTCGACGCTGCTTTATCCCTATCTTTCGCAGGATGGCGACCGGTTGCTGTTTGTCCGCTATCGCGCCGGTCAAGTCGGCGGCGAACTTGTTTCATGCAGCACTGATGCTCTCGATTGCAAGGTGATCTTCAGAAGTGAGACGGAGGGCATCAGTAGTCCCGTCGAGATATCCCGTGAGCGCATTCTCTTCCTCGCGAGCCCTTACCGGCGCGGCGCCGGTGCCGTTTCTGCCCTCGGCACCGCCGGTTGCTCCTCCCTTGCAAGAAAAGCCCAGTGGCCTTCTCGGCATGATGATCGACGCCGGCCTGATCGATCTGGCCAATCCCGACGCGCCGCCCGCTGGCGGCCTTCCCGGCATGATCCTGGAATACATGCGCAACAATTATTCGCTCGACCGCGAGCCGGTGCCAACAGGCAGGGTGCATCTGCTACAGTCACCGGCTGCGCAAACGTTGCGAGGAGATGAGAAGTGCCTGCCCTTTTTTTCGCTGTCGGCGTGATTGCTTTCATCTGGTCAGCCGTCAAATCCCAAATCGTCTACTATTCGGTGCGAGACTCGTTTCCTCCCCAGTTTCAGGACGATTTGAACGCGCGCTACGCCTTTTCCGTGTACGCGCTGATGCCTTCAACGCCGTTACCGTTGCAGGCGGAGTATATGAAGTCTCTGTGGGGCTTTTGCGTAAGCTTTCTGTGTTTTTCGCTCGGCTGCTTTTCTATGCAGAACGTCGTCCTCGGCTGCTTTCTGCTTATTGGTTTTATTCTAGTCGTTTTCTCTACATTCAAGTCCTGGAGAACCTACAAGGAAAACTGCAACCGGGCTTTGATGAAATCTAATGAGGAGCATTAATGACATCAGGGACGTACTTTGGAGGCACTCTTGGTTCGCTCTGGGGAATCGGAGGTGGGCTGTACATCGACAGTCACGGAAGGATCTATCCTCAGCTTTACGGAGGCACGCCCGGATTGGGTCTTTCCGCTGGATACACGCCCGATCTCGAGGGGCTCCTGACGGGGACATCGGTTTCAGGAAACCTTGGAACTGGGGCCGCTAAATTCAACCTGGGTGGAAGCGGTAGCGCACCTGGTGTTGGGGTGGGCATCGGAACACCTGGTGTTGGCGTGACGCAGGGATACGGTCCGCTAGAATTGTCAGACGATTTCTCGCAGCCTTGGGCGAAGACGCAGGTCCGGGACTCCGCGGCTGCGGCCGGCGTTCCCAGCAGAAATAATGTCTGGGAATACGACTATCCGAGTCCGACCGTTCCCAACCTGCAAGCGCCTAGCCAATCGTCGACGCAGTTCGTGCCGACGGGCAATGCGAATCCCATGGCCGATCTCGCGCGCCGTATCGCCGTGCTCACGGGCAACGCGCCTGCCACGGCATGGCCGACAGCTTCACCGCAGTCTGCCTTCGGCAGTGCGAGCAGCAGTCAGCCTTCGCCTGATGTGTTCAATTCCGGCGCCGCACCGGTGCCGTTCCTTCCTTCCGCACCACCGGTTGCTCCTCTTTCGCAGGAAAAACCCGGCGGGCTTCTCGGCATGATGATCGACGCCGGCCTGATCGATCCGGCAAATCCCGACGCGCCACCCGCTGGCGGCCTTCCGGGCATGATTCAGGAATATCTGCGTAACAATCCGCAGCGTTAGCTGCTGACCGGCGGACCGCTGCGGCGGGCGGCCCGCATTGTGCGACCACCACTCACCGCCACCTTCAAAATGAGCTCAATGAACATGGTTATCCCCCTGCTTTCCCGGCAGGCGCCGGCTCCGCTTGCGCCGCCGCCTGTCACCCACGACGTCACCATCGTCACCACGCGCAAGCTCGCGCAGGCGCGCGTGCTGGGCGTGCCGCCGGAGGAGTTCGGCGTCGAGCGCGGCGCACGCAGCATTCGCGAGGATTATGATGGAGGGATATTTTGGTGCTTCTCTTCAGTGCGTCCAAAAACGCGGACAAACAGGATAGCAGAGAAGTACACAAAGACCCCGGCAATACCAATCAGGATTCCCCTAGGCCCGAGATATAGGTACCAGAGGCCACACCCAAAAATGACTGCAAGTACGTTGAGAGCCATAGTCTTCAAACAGCCTACAGCTCCGTTGTCGAGAGATTTCTGCTGCACGGCCGTCTCGTTTGCGTCCTAGTCTAGCTCAAGTGTCAGGATTGAACGAAGAATGGCAAACTATAGTTTGTTAGGGCAACTGCTCGCATCGATCGGTAAATATGAGGTAGGTAAGTATCTTTCGCAATACGATCCACCTCTCCGCGATGATATTGTTCACGACGGTCTTGTCGGAATTGGAAAAACGTGGGGAGGCATCCTGGGAACGACAGCAGGCATAGTTGGAGGAGAAGCGATAGCAGGCCCGCCTGGTGCAATTGCGGGCGGATTTGCCGCGGGACTTGGAGGCGCTCTTGCTGGTGCGTGGGGCGGTCACGGCGCATATCTCGAGGGCCTGCTTGTAAGGGATATTCTCTCGCATCCGGAGAACTGGACCGTCGATGCCGCAGGCGCGATCGTGCCAGCGACGCAGAGCCCGGACCTTTCGTCGGGAGGCGCCAGGTCGGTCGGCGAGGGGGCAAGCACGATCACTTCTCCGGCCCTGCCCGGAGGTCCCGCGTCAAGCAAGGTCTTTGTTCGCGATTCCGCTGCTGCCGCTGGTGTCCCCAGCCGAAACCACGTCTGGGAATATGACTATCCGAGTCCGTCAACTCCCAACCCGCTAGCGACCGGACAATCGTCGACGCAGTTCGTGCCGCCTGGCAATGCGAACCCGATGGCCGATCTCGCGCGCCGCATCGCCGTGCTCACGGGCAACGCGCCTGCCACGGCATGGCCGACAGCTTCACCGCAGTCTGCCTTCGGCAGTGCGAGCAGCAGTCAGCCTTCGCCTGATGTGTTCAATTCCGGCGCCGCACCGGTGCCGTTCCTTCCTTCCGCACCTCCGGTTGCTCCTCTTTCGCAGGAAAAACCCAGCGGGCTTCTCGGCATGATGATCGACGCCGGCCTGATCGATCCGGCAAATCCCGACGCGCCACCCGCTGGCGGCCTTCCGGGCATGATTCAGGAATATCTGCGTAACAACCCGCAGCAGTAGCTGCTGACCGGCGGACCGCTGCGGCGGGCGGCCCGCATTGTGCGACCACCACTCACCGCCACCTTCAAATGAGCTCAATGAACATGGTTATCCCCCTGCTTTCCCGGCAGGCGCCGGCTCCGCTTGCGCCGCCGCCTGTCACCCACGACGTCACCATCGTCACCACGCGCAAGCTCGCGCAGGCGCGCGTGCTGGGCGTGCCGCCGGAGGAATTCGGCGTCGAGCGCGGCGCGCGCAGCATTCGCGACTGCAACTACTGCTTCCATGAGGTCGTCACCAAGACCGAGGCGCAGTTGATCGACGAGGGCTTTGACGCCGCCCAGATCCGTTCGCTGACCGACTACACCGGCAACACCGAGATCGAGACGCTCGCCCGCGATACCGTGGATGAGCATTTCTCGACTGGCTCGGACGCGGCGAACCCGGCCGCGCGGCTGGTGCGCATCACCGAGCACTATGTGCGGATGGATTACGAGGGCAACGGCCGGCCCTGCCTCTACCAGGTGATCACCGGCGGCGACCAAAGCGAGATCCTGCGCCAGAACGGCAAGGATTGCATCACGCCGTTCGACGCCATGCCCTTTGCCGCGACGACGCCAGTGCCGATAACGCACCGCTTCTTCGGCCGCTCGATCGCCGATCTCGTGATGCCGTTGCAGCGGGAAAAGACCGCGCTCAAGCGTGGCGCGCTCGACAACCTCTACCTCCACAACAATCCGCGCGTGGAGGTCGCCGAGCAGAATGCCGGGCCGAACACGCTCGACGATCTTCTGGTGTCGCGGCCGGGTGGGGTGGTGCGCACCAAGACCGCCGGCGGGCTGAACTGGCAGGTGGTGCCCGACATCACCACGTCGATCTATCCGATGCTGCAATATCTCGACGCCGAGCTCGAGAGCCGCAGTGGGCTTTCGAAGCAAAGCCAGGGTATCGATGCCAATGCGCTGCAAAACCAGTCGGCGACCGCGGTCGCGCAGGTGTTTTCGGCCTCCCAAATGCGCATCAAGCTGGTCGCGCGCATCCTGGCCGAAGGCGTGCGCGACATCTTCGCGCTGCTGCACGGCACCATCCGCAAGCACGGCCAGCAACTTCAGACCGTGCGGCTGCGCAATTCGTGGATCAACGTCGACCCGCGCAACTGGAAGACGCGCGACGACATGACGATCAATGTCGCGCTCGGCTCCGGCGGCAAGGCGCAGCAGTTCGCGCAGATGATGGCGATCGCCGACGTGCAGAAGCAGATGGTGGCCGCCGGCAAGGTCAACATGGTCAGCGACCGCGAGCTCTACAACACCGCGGTCGAGCTGACGCGGATCATGGGCCACAAGAACGCCGATCCCTTCTTCAATGATCCGACCGCGATCAATCCGCAAACCGGGCAGTTGCTGCATCCGCCCCCAGTGCCGCTTTCGCCGCCGCCCGACCCCAAATTGCTGGCGGTGCAGGTGCGCGCGCAGATCGATCGGGCAAGAACGGCGCAAAAAGCGCAGCTCGAGCAAGAGCGCGCGCAGGCCGATGCCCTGCACCAGCAGGTGAAGCTGCAGGCCGAGATCGAGCTTGCGAAGATCAGGGCAGGGCTCGACGGCAAGATTGCGCTGCTTGATGCGCATCTGAAGGCCGCAACCGAAGCGCAGAAGACGCCGCGTCCATATCCGCCGGGCGCACGAAAGGCGAGAGACGGCCACCATTACGTGCCGGACGCCAGCCGACCCGGCAAATATCTGCTGGTGCTCCACCATGCCTGATTTTTCGCTGGTGCCGGTGGATCATCAGCCGGAGTTTGAAAATGTCTCGCTCGTCCCCGTGGAGCATGATCCGTTCGGCGACGATGGCGTGACGCAGCCGGTGCAAGGACAAGCACAAGCGGCGCCGACACAGACGGCACCGACATCGCCTCAGCCGGCGCAATTTCAACCGCAAGGTCAGACGCAACAGCCGACCACGGGAGCAAGTCAATCCAGCCCACCGACGCTTGGCCTGCAAACGACAGAGCCCGCGAAGCCTTACCAAAATGCCCTCATGGCGGGGGCCGATGACTTCTTCAGGTCCATCCCTCGCGGAATCGTCTCTGGCCTGAATAATGCGGGGAGCGCGTTGGCTCGCGCCACGCAGGCTGAGATGGGGCAAGACGTGGACGCGCCGACCCCAGAGCAGGGGATGGAGATTCTTGAGAAGAATGTAACCCGACCATTGCACAGGCCAGAAAGCCGACCGGGCAAATTCGGTGCATCTGTCGGGGAATTTCTCGGCAACCCCGCTTCCTATCTGGTGCCCGGAAGCTTGCCCGTCAAAGCCGGAACGGCTGTGCTGGGGGGCTTGGGGAGCGAAGCTGGCGGTCAACTTGGTGAGGGAACGTCTCTGGAGCTGCCTCTCCGGATCTTCGGCGGCGTACTGGGTGGCCTTGGTGCCGCCAGGTTAGCATCTGCGGGCAAGGTGAAGCCGCCGACGGTTGCAGGTGAAGGCATTCCACGGTCTGAAGTCCCTCCCGGGGTTCCCGCCGTAGCGGATGGAGTTTTACCGGGTGCGAACGATGCGCGCAGTGTCGCCGAACAGAGCGCCGCCAGTGTGGCCGACAAGCTGGAGCGCTATCTGCTCAATCCGGATCACTCAGATGGTGGCCCAAAGGCAAATTGGTTCAGACGAGCGCTCGGCTTCAACCGGGAAAATGCTGCAGATCTTGCAAAACAATTGGTGTTCGATGAATCTCAGGCGGTCCAAACCAATGTCACACAACACGGAACGAAATTCGATCAGATCATCAACGTGACTGGAGCCAACGGCCGCACGATCCCGATTCGCACGACTTGGATCATCTGGCCGGATGGCGTGCCACGACTCGTCACAGCGCTGCCAAGGAGTTAGATCAATGCTAAAGGAATATGACGTCATTAGACTGAAACGAACGACGCCGGAGATTCCGCTCCCGGTGGGCACCACGGGAACCGTCCTGATCGTGCATGCGGCCGACCCGCCCGCCTATGAGGTCGAGTTCATGGACGGAGAGGACTCGCTGGGGGTCCACACGGCTTACGCCGATGACCTGGATCTAATTTGGCGAGACGGTCATTGGTATGTCTCGGACCCGAAACGGCTGGGAAATTCCTGATGGTCGTTCATCATGCCTGACTTCTCCGGCGTCGGCGGACCATCAACCGGATTTCGAGACGTTTCCTCCGTTCCCGCGGAAATTGGATTGAGGTGAATGGCGACAGACACATTCCAACAGAGGGAGAGTAACCATGGGTAACAAAGCAAGCCACAATCCATCTGTCTTCAAATTGCTTGATGGCGACGTCCGCGTTTGGGTTGAGCCGGAAGAAGGCATCTACTTGAAAGCCGCTGAAGGGAGCGACCCGGTCGAACTCACGAAAACGATGGCAAAGCAGTTGGCGGCTGTACTGCTAGAGATGGCTGCTCAACTGGACGACTAGCCGCAAAGGAGGCGCTTCCTGCAGCGTCTCACTTCGAGCGGCTCGTCAGGGCGTGTCCTCGATCTGTTGCTGCCTTCAAGAACTTTTATGAGAATGCAGCAAGCGAGAATCCATCCAACCTGTGAGAGCCGCAACCGCGCTGGCGACGCTGCCGCAACGCGCGATCGAGTTCGAGCCAGAAACCATATCAAAAGTGGAGTTCGACAAGGTTTGGGCAAAGGCGACCGCGTGAATCGATTTCGTGCTGCTGCGCGGCACGATCCGCCGACGCCGCTTCAACCGGTGCAGACTCAACCGCAAAGCCCGCCACAATAGCCGCCAACGGGAATCCCTCAACCTGATGTTGGCGCGCCGGCGATGGCGCGATGATCGGGAGTTGCGCCACGCTGGCGGCACGACGATCGAAAGGCCATTGCCATCCGAGCCGCAGATCAGCTTCGCAACCCGATTGCGGTATTCGAAGTGGCGCGAAAACGTTGATCTTCATCCACTCGCGGGCATCGCCGGACTATCCATCGTGCCCACGACGTCGCTTGACCGCGACGCCGATAACGGAACATGACGAAATCAAAGCTACCAAGGCGCAGCAGGACAACAGACGGAGCGATATGATGACTGACGAGGCAAGCCTCAATGGGACGGCGACACGCGGCGTTCGCGCGCAGGAGTTGCTGGACAGCGAACTATTGGCCGAAGCCTTTACGACCCTCGAGGCAAACTATATCTCCGCTTGGCGCGGCACCGCGATCGACGACGTCGCGGCGCGCGAAAAACTGTTTCTCGCCATCAACATCGTCGGCAAGGTGCGCGATCACCTTGCGAGTGTTGTCGCCAACGGCAAGCTGGCGCAGGCGGAATTGAAGGAGCTTGCGCTGGCGGCCGAGCGGAAGAGGCGGTTCGGGATCTTGTGAGCCGTCGCAACGGGGACATGAGACTTTTCGCTTCACAGTGACCGGTCGATCTTGAGCCGACGAAAAGCCTGAATTCCCCGTTCGTGCCGGGCGATGCGCGGTGTTGGAAGGGACTCAAGCGCCGCCGAATTTGCTTCGTCAAAACAATTGACACGTCGGGCAAATCACCGGCATTGTCTCATCGTCGCACGTGAAGAACCCGCAACCGAGAGATCGGTAGCGGGCTTTTTGTTTGAGCGAAGAAGGCTGGCATCACAGGCCTTCGCCGACCCCTCGATCGCGCGCTCCCTTGTGACGATGACGGCCCGTGGTACCCCATGCTATGCTCGACACAGAGCAGGGGAGGCCGATGTCAAATCCAAGAGATGTCATCTACGCCGCGATCCAATCCGCCTTCGTCAAATATCCGAGGGAAGACGATCCGTCCTGGAGCGACCACTGGATCCAGCCCGAGGAAAGCGCGCACCTCACCAAGGCCGTGATGCTGGAACTGGAAGCCAACGGCTTTGAGATCGTGAGGAAGAGCGGCTGACGTCCAGACGCTGCGGTCGCTCTTTCGGCGTCTCGGGTATCGGGATGGCATCTCCACGCCTGGCGCGGGTCTGCGGCAACGCGGACCTTTGACATTGTTCATGATATGTTCTATGGGAACCATAGCGCGAGCGGCCGTGCTCGTGTCACAGCTGAGGCTTTGGCATGGGCAATTTTGGTAACGATGACGGCCTGATATCGCCTCGTGTGCGGGTTGGTTTGGCCATTGCCCAATACCTCCTGTGCATCGTCGCGCTGGCATCCTGGTATGGCGAGCCGCTTTTAAGATTTTCGATGAGGGGAGCCGCCGATCGAATTGTGCATCTCTACCTTCTTGCCCTCGCCGTTCTGCTCTTTCTTCTTCTCGGGGAGCTGTTTTTTCGCCGGTGGAAAGAGTGCGCAATTCTCATAATCCTTGTGGCGGCTGCGTTGTTGCCAATCTATGGCCCGAGCAATCCGCCCCGTTGGCTCTATGTCGCGGCGTTCCGCCATCATGTTTCGCCGATCGAGCGATATCTATCGCAATGCAGGCTGATCGAGTTTGCCGAGAACGGCACGACGCAAAGGCTCGGAAGATGCGAAAGCTTCGACGTCCATGGTGTAGCAGCGCTCAACATCTTCTACGACTCAACCGGAGAATTTGCGCTGCCACCATCGCAACGGACGCCACAATGGAAGGCGGCAATGCGACGCTTTTCGCCGCACACGGTGCTTGCCGATTCTGAGGGACGCGCGCGGGATCTGTTTGGAAACTTCTTCGAGATTTTGATTTCGTCTACCGAATTCGACGGAGACGACGAACGATAAGTACACCGTTCGGTTGGATGGAGTTAACACGAGAATGTCAGACGATGTGTTTTATGTTGGCGCGATAAACGGAAATGGCCAATTCACCGGCTATGTTCCTGCTAGGTTTCTCATGCGCGAAGGCATGTACGTGACCGACCCGACGCCGGGCGGTTCGCAGCAGGCCTACCTCTATTCCGACGGCTTGGGTAACAACAAGACGGACGGGAAAGCCGCAAATCCGAACAATTATCTAGTCGTTCCTGCTAACTACACGGAGGAGCAGGCTAGGAATTTTGCGGCTAAGGTCAGCGATACTTGGTACGGGGTGTATCCGGGTGACGAGACCGGGACTCATGGACCCAACCAGGCGCTGATGAGTATGGCCGACGCCTTTGCACAAGGTGGGCCGCAGGACTTGCAGCGGCATCCTCAATGGGGAGTACCGAAGGGCTCCGTCGTTCCAGCGTTCGTCGGGAGCGCTTCGAACCATTTGGGGTATGTGACGGGTTTGACGCCAATTCCGATGGCGCTGTCAGAAGTGGGCGGCGGGGCGGCCAACCTGTTTCACTACCTGCGCGGCGATCCAAACATCGACGTTGGCGGGCCTTATTGGTTGTCCAGGCAGAATCACGCGAATATCGCACAAGGCTTTGCCGCTGGCCTCGCTGCCCGCAGGCCACCTGCGCCGTTCATTGACGATGGTTACGGCAGCGGACAACAACCTGCTGCGGACCAGATCGGTGACGGCAATGGCACCGCATCTTTTGCCGGCTCGCTCGCGGGCGTCAATTCGGACGAGCCTACGCCGCCAACCTGGCCGCCGCAGTCGAAGGCGCCAATCCGATATCTCAGCTCGCGCGTCGTACGGTACTGATCACTATCGTTATTGGTCATGTCGAGGACGATGACTTCGAGCAGAGCGCAGGGATCGCCGTTATGTCCGGCGTTGATGCGGCGTCGAACGAAAACTGTCTTGAATCGTTGTCGGCGTTTTGCTGGCCTGGCCGTTCGCGCAGATCGGTCTGATCGCCGCGCAGGCTCAGTACTTTACGGGCGGACAGCCGGATTGCGTGGCCGTCGCGGGTGAACGCTTCCTGCATACTTGCTGGTCACTTCGTTGCTGCAATTGAACGGCTTTGCCATGCAGGCACCGGACTTTGACGGCGGCGGCTCTATAGGTTCGATGCAATGGACCTTCCATGGGCTGCTTCTTGTCGATACTGGGGGCGCGCCGGAATGGCGCAACTGGTCGTATTGGCATCAGCATTTCGACCGTTTGACACCGCAACAAGCCAAAATGACGCATCTTCATGTTGCCGGCTGCGAGCCAACGCCCGATTTCGTTCCGAGGTTGCCGCTGTTCGTTCGGGGCGACCGAGAAATTCGCCCCATAGAAATATCCGTCGAAAGAGACATCCGATGGCCACGATCAAAAGTCTTCGGAGATTTCTGCTGGGAGGGAACGACCTCACGCGCCGACAGCATTGGATGCTTTATCCACTCTACGCCTGGCGCGACGTCTGCGGCAACGCGGACCTTTGACATTGTTCATGATATGTTCTATGGCAACCATAGCGCGAGCGGCCTTTCTCGGCGGAGGCGGCACTATCGGCCGTGACGTTCTTCTTCGCCGACCGCTGGCTGCTGGCTGTTAGGAGCTGGTGGAGCTTTGACGTGTCTGGTCGCAGGTTTGCAAGAGTAGTCGCTCCGTATTCAGGCGACGCACGTTTCGCTGCGGCCATATTGCTGCTGGCGCTCGTCGGCGCCAGTGTCAGCGCAGCCCAGGAAAGCAATACCAGTTGGAATTCTGGTGCGGTGCTGGCCGCTGGTGGTGGCAGCGCGCCTACTGGTTCTGCGTCAGGCGGCAGCGGCGGCACCGCCGCTGCCAGCACAGGCACGACCAAATTTTCTGGCGGCGCTGGAGGCGGCGGAACTGGCGCCACGACCCTTGTGGGTGGTGGCGGCGGGGGGGGGCCGCTGGCCTTCATGGCAATGGTAATAGTGGCGCACGCGCTGCTATGGATCGCGGTGAGCGGCGAAGAGGCCGCTCTTGCGATTGAAGCTGTGGCCTCGACCTCTCTGCAGCAAACGGAGGCCGGCAAGGTCTGCGTCATCACGGCTTGCGCAGGGCAGGGCATGGGGCGCTGGCTGCCGCTGATCTCCGGCATCGAGAATTACGCGAAGAACGAAGGCTGCAAGACCGCGCGCATCTTCGGGCGCAAGGGCTGGCTGCGCGCGCTTGACGGCTACCGACACACATTTTCGATCATGGATAAGGATTTGAACTGACGATGAATATGAATTTTGGACCGGGCCGGTATTTCGGCGCTGCCAGCTCACAACCGAGCGGCGGTCTGTTCGGAATCTTGCAGCAGCTGCCGCAAGGACAAGGCGTCGCTCAGCCTGCATCTGACTTTGGTTCAACTGTTACCACCGACGCCTACGGGAATCCGCAAGGCCTGTTCGGCGAATTCCTGGCGATGCAGGCCCAACAGCGGCTTGGAAACAGTCGTGGAGCGATACCGTTCGGGACATCCGCCCCGAACGTCGGCGGTCAGTTTGCTGGTTCGCCGGCTGGGGAAGCGTGTTGGTCGAAGACGTACGAGTCCGCCACCAACAAGCGAAATTGGTGCGAGAACCAATTTCGCGCGCGTTAGGGTGGATTAAGGCTCCACCGGGAAACTGTTTCGCTGGATTGACAGTGTTCTTTATTTGTTCTAGTTGCACTTCCGGTCATGCTGTCTTGCATAGACGCCGTCCTTGCAAATGCTTCTAAGTTCAAAGATCTCGAGAAATCCTCGAAACTGGGAGGCTCGGCAACATCAGATCCGCGAGGGCGCGCGCGGCATTCGGTAAGACCATTCGCCTGTTTTTAAGAGGTGAGACTTATGGAGTGGAACGAGCCCTATCTGATGCGATACGCGTTTCGGTTCGGTGTGCAACAGCGGCCAGCGGAGGCCCGCCTGGAGTTTCCGAGACCTGATGAGGTCCATGCTAACGAATGGGTGTGTTCGTTCCAGGTGCATGGTCTGAAGGACGATCGAATTCGTCACGCGTGCGGCAGGCACGGACTCCAGGCGCTTGTGATCGCGAGCGATGTCATTCGCAAACTACTTGATAGAACAAAAAATATCAGCTTCGACGGCCCGGCCTACGAGCTTGTTTTCCCGCGATACATACCCATTTGCGGCGGTCTCGAGTTTCATCGGGAGCTGTGCAAGCTCATCGACACCAAGATCGAAATGGAGCAGGTGAAACTGTCGAAGCGATGGCGTAGTCGCGAGCGATAGGAGCAAGCCATCAGTTCGTTCAATCCGACGATGCAGATCATAAAGTGGGTCGAGGAGTTGAGAACGAAATTGTCTCTGGACGAGACAATCGATGCCGTATCCGCGCGGATGCTTGATGCACATGATGAAGGCCATTTAGCTCTCGGCTTGGAAATTAGGTGGCTTTTGGTCGAAGCTGAAAGATACCAAGAGGCCCTCGCGCTTTTGGATGAGCTGACCGAACGCCATCCTGATAATGTGCGGCCTCTTATCAGCAAAGCGACGCTGTTTCTCTATTGTCTTGAGGACCTCCAAGAAGCATTGAAATGCATCGATCTGGCGCTCGACCGTGCCTATCGCATCGGCTTTTTCCGACGCGAAGCCCTGGGTGTGAAAGCACGAATCCTCCTGCAGCTTGGCCGGGGGCAGCAGCTGTCGGATGTCCTCGAGGAAATTATGTCTCTCAAGATCGAGAAGCACATTCCCGACATTGGCCGGGAGCGCGATTTCATCGACAATGCGCCGCCCGGACTCATTCCGGTCAATGTTCTCACGCGATACAACCAGTTCCGTCCGAAGCGTTCCGATGAATAGTTGAGAGGAAATCCTGGCCGGTAGTGGTCGCAATCGCGGGCTCCCGCGGCGATCGCGGTCCAACGGTTCCTCAGCAGATGCCGCGATAAACGTTGTTCTGTGGGATCAACTATCGGGAGGAGTGATGCCGCAAGAGCAAGGATTTTATAATTGGGCTCAGGATTTCCTGAATCCATTTTGCGGCAGGCCAAGCGGACTCAGCCAGATTGAACAGCGTGTCGTAAATCCAATATGCTGCGGCGAGCCAGAGCGGACTGCCGATAATGCTCAACACGAAAATCCAGTCAGGCAAGCTATCAGGCGACTGGTTAACATTGAGGCACGCCAGAACCGGCAGCAGTAGGGGAAAGCCAAGAAAATAGCCTACGATGAGTGCGGCCATTCCGCGATATAGCATGGGCGACCGCCGGCGCGTGTCCTGGGCTAGGACGAGTAGGGCGCCGCACATTCCCAAGCTTGCCACGAACCAGAGCAAACTTCCGATGCCTAACAGGCACGCCTCCATAAGCTTGTTGCTGGGCGTAACCAGGCGAAACCGACCGCCATCGGCCAGCCAAAAAACCACGCGGCAATGAATGCCAAAATGGAAGTGAGTGTCAGGAGTTGCCGCTGGGCAGTTTGCGGTGATGCCTCGATTCCGTGCGGCGGTCGCTCAGCGACCGCCTTGGGCGGCGGCACCTGAGGCAACCCTTTGATTGGCTTTGATCCCGGACCCATTGTGTTGTTTGCCGGAAGACATCAATCCGAAAATCATGGGCATGAGTTCTCCAATGGTCAAGGACACGTCGCGCTGTCGCAAAAGAGTGATGACCAGCGTACGTCGTGTAGGTAGCCGTCTTGCTTCCCGCATTGGCGGCGGCGAGGCGGAGGTTGTGGCCGCATTCGCCGTGACCATGGCCCCAGGCCCAACTGTCAACGGCAATCTAGAGGCGTTGTCGTTGTGACCCAGCAAGGACTTTGGAGATCTCACGATCATGCCGTTGGCAAGTTTCGCCTGCGGCGATGAGCCCGGCCGGCCATCATCCAGAATCGCCACATAACAACGGCGGTTGATTTAGGCGACTCCTAACTTCTGATGTACCGATGGGACAGGCGCCGGCGGGGCCAACACCGGCGAACCAAAGCCGAGCCGACAGTGCTTCGCCATCTGCATCGATAGGCGGCGCAATCAATGGCGCTCTGGATGATTTCTACCAGCAGACGATCCGACGAGCTGGGAGAGACATAGCGGGATATGTCAGTGACGCTATCAACGATCCAGCAGGATTTTCCCACGCCATAGGGCCATCGCTAGCGGGGCTTGGTCCGTTCGTCGGGCAATTGCCCGGTATTGTCAGAGGGGCGGTAGGAGCGGTTGGTCTTGCGAGGCGTCGGCCGGAGCACGAGCCAGGTGATCTTACGCCAGACCAACCGGAAGATACCGGTGAAAAGTCGGCAGCCACTCCGATCGGTCGGAGAGGCGAGCCGATCAAAGTAACGCCTGGCACGAACCGTCCGACTGAGATTGGCGGGCGCGTGTATACCGGTCATGCGGCAGATCAGATGCAAGGCCGTGGGATTCCTCCCTCGGCCGTGGAGGACGCGATCCAAAATGGAGCGATCCGACCAGGAAACGGACCGGATGAAACTGTGCATATCGGAGCAAACGGAGTTATTGTAGTCACCGGATCACGTGGGCAAGTCATTACCGTCATTACAGGTGGGCGATGATCGATAAGATACACCAAATCGGCCTCATGAGAGGCGCGATAGAAGACTATCGAAACGGTTTGATGTCATTGCAAGAACTGGTTTCGGCGATCGACGGGTTGCTCTCGGTCATTGATGACAACGCTCTTTGGAACGATGTCTTCGAACCGCTCTTCGAAATAGAACAGGTCAATGCTTCCAGCTATCTACCTCACTACGATTTCGAACGGTATGGCCGCTCCACTGTCGAACTGGCTCTTGAGAAAATTCTCGAGAAGACTGGCTCTTATTCGGCGCGCTAGCCAACGTAACATGGACTTAGCCGAGCAGACCACGAGGAACGATAGTCAAGCGAAGGCGGTTACCGGCGAACAACACAATATCGCACGTATCGATGCTGCGATAGAAGAGAAGTCGTCATACAAGAGTCCTCTGCAGGCGACCATATATAGTTTTTCGGCTATCAACCTCAGGCTGTTGCAATGTCACAGAAGGCTCTAGCTATCGTATGTGCATTGTTCATCGTGCCACTCAGTGATGGCACCCGAGCTTCGGCGGAGCCCGACGTGGATTGGCCGTCCTGGATGCCGCAACCTGGCCCTGGTGAAGATGCCGTCGTCGTTAGACGAAACGCCTTCATGAACAAGCTGGCGGAGGCGCGGAATAACCGGGTGACGATCGTCAAGTTCGATAACGATCTCGAAGCCAATTGCCCGACACTTACGAGCCTGTTCTTCTCTGCCGGCGACCGGCTCGAATTGCTGACGCCAAACCTCAGCCTTAATGACGCTGCTGGAACGACTGTCTATCTGGACGGGAGCAACTCGGATGGAAAGAGGGCGGACTTTTTCGTTCAAAATGCCGCATGTCGATATGTGTTGACGGTCAAACGCTACGACCGGGACGGAGACGCAGAAAAGGAAGTGCAAGCAAGAGATATCCCGAAGATCAACAAGGACTGGGTGTTCAAGCCCCCTCCGGCGGGCAAGCGCGATGACAGGATTGGCTTCGGAGAAACAATAGCGCCTTTCGACAATCCATCAAAACCGCTGAATTTCACCGGCATAGCTTTTTTCGCACCGACAACATTGACGATTTATCTCGCTAATGTCGAAAAGGACCTGACGATCGCCTCGGAGAGCAATCTTCTCACGCATACCTACAAGGTCGATATCGGGAATGCGCAGGCCGCGCTTCGAATTTCGATCAGCAAAGAGCTCTATTCGAATGGGCAATGGGTGACCGCCTACGGCAGGTGAGGTGCGAGGATAGGAGACCGAGGTGTCGCGCGTTCGCGGCCGATCTTCACAGATCGCGCTTCGGTTAAGACGGCTGGTCGTAGTTTTGGACTTCGGATCGTGACGCAGCCGGCCGCTTCGGTCTTGTCGACAGCAACGCTACACTCTCGATGGCTAATGCCGACGTAGGTTATCCGGCCGTGCTGCACCGGTAACCGGCCAAAAGTGCGCGCCGGCGCATCGGCGTCTTCCGTGCTGTGCAAACAGTTCATCTTATAATGACCGGCGGGTCTGCGAACGCGCAGTACGATTTTCAAATTAGCTGAAGCAAGTGAGCGTGCTCATCGGCAGCGGAGCATTTGGCGCGAAGTCATCGCGCTGTTTGACGTGATGAAGAGATCAATCGTCCATTGGAATTAAGGAGGTCCAGGTATGGGTCTGTTCGACGACTATTTCGATCCGCAGCAATTCGGGGAGGGCGGCGGGTTGCTCGGACGTCTGCTCGCATTGCAGCAGCAGCAAGGGCAATATCAGCCATCTCAGGGGTTTGGCGATGCGAATGGTGAACCGGGAAATGGCAGCGCCCCGAATGTGACCGCAATGTCGGCGCCGGCTGCGTTCGCCCCCCCTTCAACGCCGGCGAGCGGCGGCCAGGGCTTTCCTGCGGCGCAGACTCCGGACTATGGCCAAACACTCAACATCCCCATCGGCAACTACGGGATGCCGCAATTCGGAAGGGCGGACGTGGCGCAGCCCGCTCAACAGGCGCCTGATCTCGGTGATCGCGTGAGCGCGGGTTTTCAAAGCTGGGCGCATACGCCGGTCGGAAATCCCTTTGCAGCGCTAGCCAACGGAATCGCTGCGTTCAACGCGGGTCAGCCCGTCGGCGGGATGCAGGCGTTTCCATCGCAAAACACGAGACGGTTGGATGAGCCGCCGCAGCCGTTTGCAGGCGTCCAGGACGCGGCACCAACGCCCGTGAACGCGCCCGCAGCAAACAGGGCCGCGATGCGCGTTCTCTCCAGCCGAATCATGCCGCGTCCGAACAGCAGGAACTCGCGATATGGCCAATGAGTCCGACTCTGCCTTGACTGGTGCTGCGTTTGAGCTTGCCAATGCCGGCTATTCGGCGATGGGCGACGGCGAGCGCGAGGACGATGCGGAGATGATCGGCAGCGACAATCTATCCCTGCGTGAGGCCGTCAAGCAGCGTTCGCTTCCGGATGACGACGTCATCGTCCGGGAATATACCGACGGGGACGGCAAGCCGGCCGCCGAGAATGAAGCGATCACGCTGGAGCGCGCTGCACGCGACCGCGCCAGTACCACAACGAGCGAGAGGCTGATAGCGGACGCCAAATCCGCCAAGGATCTCGCCGCGCGCGTCGATGCGTTCCGCGCCGAAGCCCTGGCGAACGATCCAGACGCGGCGGAGTTCTACGGCTTCGAGCCGCCGAAAGGCCAACACGACAAAGCAGCGGCCGACGAAAAAGATGCGGCGTCGCCTCGTGCCGATGCCGTCGAAAAGGATGCCGCAACAAACCTCGATTCCGAGATCGCGAAGGCGATCCAGCATCCGCAAGTGCAGCTTGCGATCGGGGAGAAGGTGGCGGAGGCCGAACAAGCCAGGCGAGGTTATCTTGACGGCCTGGCTGCGGCGACGCAGATCGCGCAAGCCAGCTTTTTCGGCCAGTTTCCGGAATTTGCCAACATGGCGCCGGAAAGCGTCCCGGGTGCGCTCGAGTCCCTCTCGCGGCAGGATCCTGCCAAATTCGCGCGCATCCAGGCCATGATCGCATCAACGGAGCAGTTGTTGGCGCGTCAGCAACAGGAAAGTCGGCGGCAGACTGAGGTAGCGCGACGGAATTTCCTTGCATTTGCGCGATCCGAAGACGCGCGCCTCGAAACGATGCTGAAGGGCGAGCCAAGAGAAACCCAGCGCGCGGTGACAGCCGAGATCATGGCGTCTGCCAGGGCGAGTGGCATTGAGCCGGCCGAGTTGAACCGCTTGTTCAGCAACGAACCCTTGATGCGCAACGCCGTGTTTCAGCGGATGATGTATGACGCCGGCAAATACCGGTTGATGATGAAGGCGAGGGGCGCGGTCGCCGCAAGGCCGCTTCCGCCGGTGCAGCGGCCCGGCATGGCGGCGACCCGCGCTGAGCGGGACAGCGCCGACATCAGGACGCTCAACGCCAGGCTGTCGAGCTCGGGCGACCTCAAGGATGCTGTCGCGCTCTACAAGGCGCGGCAGTCAAGCAAGCGCTAGCGATGTGGGGACTTGTGCGGCTGTACGACACCGACCGCGATCTGGGTCCGTCGATCAGCCACGCGATCCGCTTGTTGACAAATGTTCTCTATTTGTTCTAAAAGGGCCGTTTGATGGGTCAGAAGCGGCGCCGGTCGGCAAGCGCAATGAATTTCACGTTGCTTCAATGGATCGCCTGCTTCGTCGCTACGCCCGCCGAGATGGCCCGAGCTTTTCCAGCCGCGCGGTTGCGGGCAAGATTCTGCTGTTGGTGCCCGTCGTGATCGCGTTCGGCCGCACCTTCCGACTTAACCGATCCGCCTGACGTCACAACACGCTCGCCAGCAGAGTGGAATAGATATGAACGAAAGCTCGCTGCGATCCGCGAACGGCCAACGCTGGACGGCGCGGTTAAGGAAAATCTTCCGCCCGAGAAACTGGTTCCTCGTGCTGCTGGTGCTGGTGGTTGGGTGGCATGTCCGATTTGCTTATCGCACGAATTACGTCTGCGGACCGGATGAGCACATTATCCAGTCTGATGCTGACGCTATCAAACAAGCGCAAAAGTTGATGTTCAAGGCCCATTACGCCAGCCACGGCATATCCGGATATATCGATGAGAAGCCCTATATCGCAGATTTTAGCCAGGCCGATTGTTGCACCGTCAGAAGAGTCCTAAGCGCTAACGGGGTCATTGTGTGGAAGGTTTCGCTTGACGGGGAAACGATCGGAGAACCTCGGCCGAGACACGTAAGCGCGGATATTTTGCTTTCAAACTGCGGCGCCGTTTTTGATGATGACTCCTACATCGTTGCTGAACCAATAAGGTAGAACTGATATGACTGAGAGCACTGTGAGGCTGACAAACGGCCGGCGTTGGACAAAGCAGGAATTCGTGGATCATTATTTTAGGCCTACTGCGTCAGGTGGGCCTACTCCGGTGGCGGGTCCACCTGAGCCAGTCGATGTTGATATGTCTTGGTACGTGGGCGAGGGGCCGGGACGATTTTATCACCCGGGAATGTTTCCGGTCATCCATCAGATCCTGGACAACGGGAATCTTGCGCGCGGCGCGGTCCGCGCCACCCCCGCAGTATGATGAACTGGGGAGCTTCTATCGCAATGATCCCGCGTGGCTCCTTCAGCTTCGGCGCTAGAACAATCACCGGCTTTCAGGACTGCTTCGTCACGCTGCTCTCCAGAGCGACAGGCGCTGGTCGCAGTTCTGACGGTCGACTTTTCATGCCACGATACAACAGGAATGCTCATGGCAGATCACGACCAGGACTTCATCCAGCGCGCGGACGCAGCGAGCGAAAAGCTGCATGGCCAGCCGATGGATATCGAGAAGACGACGGAAAACTTTGCGCTGTTTGGCCTGAAGAGACGCGCCGGCATATTGGAAAGCGTTGATGCAGAGTTACGGAGCGACATCGATTCCAGCCCGCACAGTCTGCGCCGCCGCGTACAGTTGATGGATATGCGCCGGAAGATGGGCGACCTGCACGCAGCGCTACGCAAAGCCAAACGATGAGTAACCCGGTGTTGGCCGCGCTCGCGCAGGCTCGGCTGCGCGCAGCACCGCTATTTGCGCGCTGGTGCGAACTGAATTCGGCCATCTTCTGCCCCGCGGCACCGGCGACGGTCGCGCGCTTTGTCAGGGATTGTGCTGTGCTAGGCATCGAGCGGCTGTGGCCCGCAGTGGAGGATATTTCCAGGCTGCATGTCTCGCTGGGGCTGGCCGATCCGACACTCGGTGGCGCGGCTGCTGAAGCTGTCAACAGTCTTGCCAACATAGCGCCACCGCGTTCCTGGCCTGAAGACAGCAAGCAGCGTTTCAAATCACTGCCCTACGACCTGCAGATCTATGTCGCGGATCACGATGCGCGGCGCGAGAAGGCGCTGCGGCGGGCGCAAAACGAGGCGGCCTCCGCCAGGAAGGCCCTCGCATCTTCGCAACCAACGCCACCCAAGAACACCACAGGAGCCGAAGCCAGTGAAAACAGCGCGCGCCGCAACGCTTGAAGATCGCATCCGCGAAATTCGTACCGAAATCGAAGCCGTCGTCGCGGCGAAAGTTGAAAAAGTAGCGAAAGAAAGCCCGGGGGTTCCAATGGGTGTCATTCGCAATCTTCTTACCGCGCGAGCGCCGACATGTCCCTGCGCGCAGTATCTGGATTTGACCGAGGGGCGCTGAACGCGTCCGGAGGCTCGGCAATTGGCGAATCGGAGGCGGGCCTGACGGCCGCCTTGTTATTTTCAGGAAAAAGCAAAATGACCCTCTACAAATGGTCGCAGACCGCGTCGCTGGATGCTTCGGCCGATTCCACCATCAATTGGGCCGAAGGCCAGGCGCCATCCAGCATCAACGACTCGGCTCGCGCTATGATGGCTGCAACGGCAAAGTACCGCGACGATATCTCAGGCGCGATCGTCACGTCGGGGACGAGCACGGCCTATGCGGTTTCGAGCTATCAGCAGTTCGACACGTTGACCCATCTGGGAAGCCAGATGATCGCGTTCACGCCCCACACGACAAACACTGCTGGCACTTCATCGGTTACGCTTAACGTCGATGGCCTTGGCGCAAAGCCTCTTCGCTCGGCACCAAACACTGATCTGCTGGCTGGCGTTCTTGTCCAGGGCTCGCCTTATGTCGCAGTCTATAACGCCAACGATGGCGCGTTCTATCTGCAAGGCTTCTACGGTGCATCGCCATATCTTATCCCAATCGGCGCTGGATTGGACTATTGGGGCGCGACGACGCCGAACAGTTCGTTTGCTTTCCCGACGGGACAGGCGATTTCGCGAACGACCTATGCAGTGCTGTTTGCCATCATTGGGACCACGTATGGACCTGGCGATGGCAGCACCACGTTCAATCTACCTGACAAAACTGGCCGCGTCTCGGCGATGAAGGAGGCAAGCTCGACGAGACTGACGTCGAGCTATTTCGGAGGAAATTCCACAAGCCTTGGTGCGACGGGAGGCGTCGAAAGCCACACGCTAACCAGCGCCGAAATGCCATCGCACAATCACGGCGTGACTGATCCGGGCCATACTCACGGCGTTTCTGGCGGCGTATTTGGCGGCACTAGTACATCCGGGGCTTCGCTAAATAACGTTAGTTTCCCAATTGCACCGGCCAGCATCATCATTAACAACGCCACTACTGGAATCACGATCAATAACGCTGGTTCAGGGAACGCTCACGCAATCGTGCAGCCAACGATCGTCAGCAACTACATCATGAGGATTATCTAAGTAGCGGCGGAGATCTCTTATCTTCGCGACCCAATTGGTAGCAACGATCAGATAGATCACAGAACCAGATAGCTAACCACCCAAACAACACGGCCGGAGGCCAAAAGAGGTAGCTCAGGCTAATCAAAAATATTGATTTCACATTCACGCGCTTGTATGAACCGGAATTTCCATGGGGGTGGTCCAATACACTGTATTGGCGCAAGCCCGTCGGCGATCGATCAAACCTGGTAGACTAGCGCGTTTAAGACTCGGCCCAGAAAGCCCGGTAGCCAGAATGGCTACCGGGCTTTTTTGCTTTTCAGAGGTAGTCTGCAAAAGCAGAGCGGCTGCGGTACTTGTGAAGCCGGCCAGGTGGGCCGTAAGATTGACCGGATGATCGAAATTCGACGATGGAACAGGACAGTTGATTATGATCGGAAGACCTGCGCTGCCAGAGCGAACCCCGAGACCCGACGGGGCACCCACGGCTCTGGATGGGCTTCTGGTCGTCGACTTCACACGTGTCGTCGCGGGCCCCGCGTGCACGCAGACCCTCGCCGATTTCGGAGCGGAGGTTATCAAGATCGAGAATCCGGAGGGCGGCGACGACACGCGTGCCTATGAGCATGCCGAGATCGGCGGCGAGAGCGCTGCATTTCTTAGTCTCAACCGCGGCAAGCGGGGGATCACGCTCGACCTTGCGGTGCCGGAAGCGCGTGCCGTTGCGCGAGAGCTTATGACCAAGGCCGACGTCGTGGTCGAAAATTTTTCAAGTGGCGTCATGGTCAAGTTTGGGCTGGACTATGAGTCGGTTGCTCCGACCAACCCGCGTCTAATCTACTGCTCGATCTCGGCCTACGGCCGGAAGGGACCGTTCGCGGCACGACCCGGGTTTGATCCGATTACGCAGGCAGAAAGCGGCTTCATGTCGCTAAACGGCTTTCCCGATGGTCCAGCCGTACGGACCGGCCCGCCAATCGTCGATATCGCGACCGGAATGGCCGCCTGCAACGCTATCCTGCTTGCGCTGATTGCGCGCGACCGCCTCGGCCGCGGACAGCACGTCGAAGTCGCTCTCTTCGATATGGCGATGTCGATGACCGGCTTCTACGGCATGGCCTATCTGATCAATGGCAACAATCCCGGCCGTTTCGGGAATTCCCCGAATGGATCTCCGACAGTTGGCGTCTATGAGGCGTCGGACGGACCGCTCTACATGGCATGCGCGAATGACCGTCTGTTTCGTCGGCTTGTAATTGAGGTGCTCGATCGGCCAGATCTGTTGACAAACCCGGACTTTATTGATCGCAAGGCAAGGGCGGCCAACAAGGAAAAATTGCGCGCCACGATAGCTAGCGTCTTCGCGACTGATAGGCTGGAAAACTGGATGGCGAAGATGAAGAAGGCCAACGTTCCGGTCGGCTATCTCCGGACGGTCGAGCAGGGATTTAATGCGCCCGAAGCGCGTGAGCGGCATCGCCTCAGTCGAATTCCACATCCCACGGCGGGGACAGTGCCAAATATCGAGCCCCCTCTCAGCCTGGGCATGACCCCGGCGGTCGATGCGGTAGCCGCGCCGCTCCTCGGACAGCATACCAGGGAGGTGTTGCGAAGGACGCTCGGCTACGATGACGCCCGTCTTGCTGCGCTTGCGGAGGCCGGCGTTTTTGGAAAGCAAGTCAGTTCGACCGGTTTCGGTCCGCGTGGTCAATGAGCTCGATCGAATTGGGCATTTTCCCCCTGGCGCGTTGGGCAGACAAAGGTCAATTCAAGGATACAGACGCCCATGACCGCTGGCCCAGTGCGCTGCTTGTCCTTCTTGCCGGCCTAGTCGGGTGGAGGTCAGCTGTGCTTTGATGCATCGGAAACGTCGAAACCTGAAAAGCCGTGCAAAACGGCGGCCGTGGCTGACGCTGTCGGCCCGAAAAGGTAAGGGAGGCGCGCCATGGGGTACCCTGGCCGCACGATGCTGGCCAAGATCTGGGACCAGCATGTCATCGCTCAAGTGAGTGACGATACAGATCTTCTGCATGTCGACCGTCATCTCCTGCATGATCTGGGCGGATCGCGCGGACTGCTCGATTTGAAGAATCGTGGTCTGAAAGTTCACAATCCCGAGTTGACGTTCGCCACGCCCGACCATGCTATTTCGACAGCGCGGGGCCGCGCCGGTATGACCAAGATAGGGCTGGATCTGCTTGCCGCGCTTCGTACGGAAACAGCGGCCAGCGGCATTCACATGTTCGATGTCGACCAGCCCGGGCAGGGTATCGTCCACGTTATCGGACCCGAGCTGGGCTTGAGCCTCCCCGGCTCATTGATCGTTTGCGGCGACAGCCATACCTGCACCCACGGCGGTCTCGGCGCCTTGGCGTTCGGAATCGGGTCCAGCGAGCTGACGCACGTGCTCGCGACGCAAGCATTGATCCAGCGTCGACCCAAAACCATGCGCGTCCGCTTCGAGGGCGAGCGCCCACCGGGCGTGACGGCCAAGGATATGATCCTTGCCCTTATCGGCCACGTCGGCGCGGCAGGCGGGACCGGCCATGCTGTCGAATATGCAGGCAGTGCCGTTCGCGGGCTGTCGATCGAAGAGCGCCTGACGATCTGTAACTTGTCGATCGAACTTGGTGCAAAGATAGGAATGGTCGCTCCGGATGAAACAACGTATGCGTTCCTTCATGGACGACGCTATGCACCCAAAGGCGTCCTGTGGGACCGAGCGGTTGCGGAGTGGCGCTCGCTTGCGAGCGATCCAGACGCGGTGTTTGACAAGGACGTGTTGATTGACCTCTCGAGCCTTGTCCCGCAGGTGACCTGGGGCATCAGCCCGGAGCATGTTATCGGGGTGACCGGGCGTATTCCAGATCCGCAAGCCATTGATGACGCTGTCCAGCGCACTGCCGTCGAGACGGCACTGCACTATATGGGATTGAAGGGCGGTGAGCCGATTCTCGGCACGCCCATTGACTGGGTCTTTATCGGATCCTGCACCAACAGCCGCCTGAGCGATCTGCGCGCGGCTGCAGGGGTCGCGCGCGGTCGTAAGGTAGCGCCGACGGTGTGTGCCTGGGTCGTGCCGGGTTCGGAGACGGTCAAGCGCGATGCCATGGCGGAAGGCCTCGACAAAATTTTTATGGAGGCCGGATTCGAATGGCGGGAGCCTGGATGCTCGATGTGCCTCGCCGCCAATGGCGAAACCGTCGCGCCCGGCCAGCGGTCGGTTTCGACCTCTAACCGCAATTTCGTCGGTCGCCAGGGCCCCGGAGCACGCACCCATCTCGCCAGTCCGGCAAGCGCGGCAGCTGCGGCGATCGCGGGGGCAATTGCCGACGTGCGAGCGCTGGAGCGTTGATCATGCCGAAACCATTCGACAAACTGACCGCGATCGCCGCGCCCATCATGCGCAGCAACATCGATACCGACGTCATCATCCGGATCGAGCGCCTGGTCGGTAACAATGCCCGCGGAACGCTGGGAAAATGGGCCTTTGGGGCGCTCCGCTATTTGTCGGACGGCTCCGAGAACCCCGAGTTCATCCTGAACCGCGAACCCTTTCGGCAGGCGGAGATCCTCATTACCGGTCCGAATTTTGGCTGCGGATCGTCGCGCGAAGGCGCGGTCTGGTCGCTGCAGGAGATGGGTATCCGCGCCGTGATCGGCTCCAGTTTTGGAGATATCTTTTTTGCCAACTGCTTCCAGAACGGAATTCTTCCAATCGTGATCGACAGCGAGATCGTTGATGCTCTGGCGAGCGAAGTCGAAGTTACGCAGGGTGCAGGACGGATCAGCATAGACCTCAAGGCGCAGTCGATTACAGCGCCAACGGGTCAGCAGTATCGCTTCGAGATCGATCCACGCCGCCGCGAAGGACTGTTGCAAGGCCTCGATGAGGTTGCCCTGACACTGGTCCGTGACCCGGAAATCCGCGCCTTTCAGGCCGCTGATCGCGCGGCCCGGCCCTGGATCCACTTTGCGAGCAAGACGGCATGAATTCACGCTCCAACACCGTCAAGATCGCCATCGTGGGCGGCGAGGGTATCGGCCCAGAGGTAACCGAGCAATCGCATCGCATACTCAACTGGCTCTCCGTCCGACGTGGCCTGCCGGTAGCCCTGCGCGAGGCTCAATACGGCCTCGTCCCGTATCTTGCGACCGGCTGCCCCGAGACGAAGGAAGTGCCATCGGCGGCGCGCAAGGCCGGAAGCCTTCTGGGCTTGCGGAGAAAATACGATCTCTATGCCAATCTTCGGCCGATCGTCGCGAGCCCCGTGCTTGCGGAATCTGCGCCACTGAAGGCCGAGGTACTCGATGGTGTCGATTTTGTCATTATCCGGGAGCTGACGAGCGGCATCTATTTCGGCGAACCGCGTGGAATCGAAATCCTGCCGGACGGGCAGCGCCGTGGTTTCAATACGGAACAGTACACCAGCGATCAGATCAGACGCGTCGCCCGGGCTGCCTTCGAGCTTGCACGGACGCGCAGGAACAAGGTTTGTTCGGTAGACAAAGCCAATGTGCTTGAGACGAGCGTCGTGTGGCGCGACGAGGTAACTGCGCTGCATCGCGCAGAGTTTTCCGATGTGGAGCTGACCCATCTGTATGTCGACAATGCTGCGATGCAAATCGTCAGGGAGCCCCGCCAATTCGATGTGATGGTGACCGGCAATATGTTTGGAGATATTCTCTCCGACTGCGCCGCGATGATATCTGGCTCGCTCGGGATGTTGCCGTCGGCATCGCTCGGTCCGGTAGATGAGTTCGGCCGCAGAAAGGCGCTGTATGAGCCGGTTCACGGCAGCGCTCCTGATATCGCGGGAAGGGGCATTGCCAATCCGCTCGGCTCGATTCTGAGCGTCGCCATGATGCTGCGCCTGACGCTGGATCGTCGCAAGGATGCTGATTTGCTCGAGAGAGCAGTCGCCCTTGCCCTTGAGCGCGGCGCGCGCACCGCAGACATTGCAGAACCGCGAGCCAAAACGTTGTCCACGGTGGCGATGGGCGATGCCGTGCTAGCGACGTTAGAGGACATTTCGAGCAAGGACGAGGAAGGCGACCAATGACGGCAGCCGGCGCCAGCCTTTACGGTCGTGGCTGGTGGAGAGATGACGCTGTCCGCCAGCCGTGCATGGGCCGAGATGACTCGCCGATCAATCTATCAATCCGCCAGACCCACTTCGTCGCCGATCGGATATTTCAAGGAAGCCGGTCTCGATTGCAAGATGAGTCAGGGTAGGGATCGTCTTGGCGCGGGATGCGCGCCCGGCCGAGCATGCATCGCCGGGCTATAGATAGACGTGTATTTGTTAACCCGAATGCCGATCCGTTGAAGTTCTCAGAACTTCGAAAACTGATGCAGTATCCTTATCGCCCAACCCCATTTCTGCCGCCTGGCTGTAGATCGGTGCCGTCAGGTTGAAAAGAGGGACGTCGCAGCCGACATCCTCGGCAAACTCAGCGATAATCGCCATGTCTTTCTTCCAGGTCGAGACTTTCATTGTTGCCGGTTCATAAACCCGGCTAACCATCATGGGTGCGCGCATCTGAAACATTCGCGAACTGCCCGCGCCGGGGCTGATCATGTCGACGACTTTCTCGGGATCGAGACCAGCGCGTTCTGCCAGCATCATAGCCTCAGCGGCGGCGACGTTGTGGATGGCAACCAGGTGATTGGCGATGAATTTCATGCGGCTGCCGTTGCCGAACCGACCGAGATCGGCGCTTTCCTTGGCGAAATCAGCGAACAGCTCCACGCATCGCGCGATCGCTTCACTGTTGCCGCTGGCATAGACCACGAGGTCGCGAACTTTCGCCTGCGCACCCGTACCGCTGAGCGGACAATCGAGTACGACATGGCCCGCTTTGGCGAGGATACTCTCGAACCGAATCTTGTCAGCGAGACTCAGTGTGCTCAGTTCGGCTACTATCCGCTGCGACAGGTTCGCATCAGCGATTTCCTGAGCGACTTGGTGTGCGGCGTCTGGACTGGGGAGGCTGGTCATGATGATTGGCGCGTCGCGGGCGACTTGCGCTGCATTCGAGGCGATGGCGACGCGGACCGACGCCAGCTCATTTCGTCGTTTCGGGTCGATGTCAAATCCTATCACGTGCCAATTTCGATCGACGAGGTTACGAGCGATTGCGCCGCCCATGATGCCGAGGCCGATTATTCCAATTGTTCTGTCCACGCAGCATCGCTCCCTGGCTGTTGAATTCGATTGACGCGCATCGTTGGTCGCGCCTTAATTGCTAATCGGGTGATAAACAATCGCCAAGCTATTCGGACTGGTCAAGCGAGGTGCATTCACCGGGGCAGGACGAGGAGGGCGGTCATCGTCGTTCTGGTCACGAGGGGGCCTCGTCCGGGCCTTGCGAGGAACGCTGAGATGCCAGGTGTTGGTCGGAAACCAAATGCCAATCAGGGAGCCGAGAGCGGCCCGGGCGGTCATGCCTACATGGTTATGGTGGCCCGTGCCAAAGCGCTGATTCCGCGGTTGCGGGAGCGCGCGGCAAAAACGGAGGAACTGCGGCGGTTGCCGACTGAGACTGAGCGGGACCTGCATGAAGCCGGCCTGTTTCGGATCGTTCAGCCGAAGCGTGTTGGCGGCTCCGAGCTGGACTACGTGGCGCTGGTTGATTGCGCGGACATGCTTGGGCTCGGCGACGCGTCGGTAGCATGGAATTTCGCCAATCTTGCCAGCCATCACTGGATGCTGGGCATGTTCGACAAGCAGGCCCAGGACGAGGTCTGGAACAGGGACGTTAACGCCCTCATTGCGTCTTCATTCATATTTCCCGCAGGCCGAGCTCGAAAGGTTGAGGGCGGCTACCGGCTTTCGGGAAGTTGGCCGTTTTCCTCGGGGGTGGCGTCCTGCGAGTGGAACATGCTGGCCAGTGTGGTCTCTTCCGACGACGAGGCTGACGGCATCGAATACCGGATATTTCTGATTCACAAGAGCGACTACGTCATCGCCGATACGTGGAATGCTGTAGGGCTGCGAGGAACCGGCTCGAACGATGTCGAAGTACGCGATGCCTTCGTCCCGACGTGGATGACAGTCGCTGTAAATGATCTCGGCGGTGGCGAGACGCCCGGTAGTGCCGTCAATCCGAGTGCGCTTTACACTTTGCCGGTTTTTTCCCTGTTTCCTTACGTCCTTTCCGGCGTCGGCCTCGGAAATGCCCAGGCATGCCTCGATGACTACGTCGACATCGCGCGGCACCGCGCGTCGACCTACAATCGAACCAAACTGGGCGATATGCAGAGCACGCAGATCAAAATTGCGGAAGCATCGGCCAAAATCGATGCCGCTCGACTGATCATGCGTTTGTCATGCATCGAAGCGATGGCCGATGCAAGACGAGGACATATTCCGGATATGGCCGCCAAGACGAAATTGCGTCGCGACGGCGCATTTTCGGTCAATCTATGTACTGAGGCAGTGTCGATGCTGTTCGCGGCAAGCGGTGCGCGTGGGTTGTTCATGTCGGGCGTACTGCAGCGCCAGTTTCGCGATGGTCACGCGGTCAACTCGCATCTCGCATTCAATTTCGATGCGGCTGGAACGAATTTTGGAAGGGTAGCGCTCGGCCTTCCCTCAGAAAATCTGACGCTTTGAGGCCATCGATGGCTGACGCGCCCAAGAACCCCGCAACGCTAGATCCTGCCAGCGAATTGGCCAGCGGACACTCGCCGATTGATCCGCGGGATTTTCGCAATGCGCTTGGCTCCTATGCAACAGGTGTCACGATCATCACGGCTGCGGATTCCAACGGAAAGCCTGTTGGCATCACCTGCAATTCGTTTGCATCGGTTTCGTTGAATCCACCGCTCGTACTCTGGAGCCTGGTGCTCTATTCCTCGAGCCTGAGCACGTTCCAGAATGCCAGTCATTTCGCAGTGAATGTTCTTGGCCTGTCACAGGAGTCGTTGGCTGACAGGTTTGCGAAGTCGTCGAACGAAAAATTCGTCGGGGTCGACTGGAAGCCGGGCCTTGGCGACGCGCCGTTGCTTGCCGATTGCGTCGCGCACTTCCAGTGTCGTGCGGCCAATCGCTACTATGGTGGAGACCATGTGATTTTCCTCGGCGCGGTCGAGGCTTATTCCTACAACCGGAGGGAGCCGCTGCTGTTCGCGCGCGGAGGTTACGGGCGGTTTCTGGCTGGTGACCGTTCAACGGCCGGTAGATCATGAAGAACGAGCCGTCCAGGCGTACAAAACAGGGGCGGCGTTCTCCGGAAGATCGCTGCAAGGAGTTCGTGACGAAGGCAACGGAGTTTTTCGCGGAACAAGCCTTTGGCGGCGGCACGGGGCGCGCTGGCGCTTCGGTTGGGCGTCGGGCGATGAGGCTGGCCGGTTACTCAGCCCGCGTATTTCTTCATTTCGGTTCGATACCAGTCGCCGATCTGGCTTGCCGTCATCAGCGCTACGCCGTCGTGACCGACAACGTAGTCAAGCAGTGCTTCGAGATACTTGATGCGGTGCGGAACGCCGGTAATGTAGGGATGGATCGAGATCGCCATGATCCGGGCGTTCGTGGCGCCTTCCAGATAGAGCCGATCAAACTGGTCCGTGCAGCGCTTCAGGAATTGCTCTGAAGGAAGATGCTGCAGCGCGTGAATGACGATGTCGTTGGTTTCGACCGAGTAAGGGATGGTCGTGATGATCCCGTGGGGTGTCGGTACGTCCTGCGGCAGATCGTCGATCACCCAGTCCGCGACATACTCGATGCCGTTGAGACGCAACAAATCGAGCGTCTCCTCAGTTTCCGTCAGGCCAGGGCTCTCCCATGATCGCGGTGGTCTTCCGGTAAATCGTGCGATTGTTTCGACAGCTCGCCTTATTGCGTCGCCTTGATCGGCAAGCTTGTGCATCGGACCCTGCACGAAGCCGTGCCCCATGAACTCGAAGCCGGCTTCGCGTGCGGCGGAGGCGACGCGTGGATAGGCGTTACAGACGTTACCGTTTGCGGCCAACGTCACCGGAATGTTCCGATCGGTCAGCGCCTTGAACTGCCGCCAAAAGCCGGCGCGCATTCCGTATTCGTGCCATGACCAGTTCGGCACGTCAGGCAATAGCGGTTGGCCCATGGGCGGGCTCAACACCGTTCGCGGCATCGCATTCTCGATCCGCCATTCCTCGACATTGAGAATGACCCAGACCGCGAGCCGCTTGCCGCTGGGTAACACAAGCTTCGGTCGGTCAATCTGCGCCTGATAGGGGATACGATCGGAGAGTGCCACGGCGAACGTTTCCTCAATCGTTGAAGGGTTGGCTCCTGGAGCGTCTCGGGGCGCCAGCATTGACCTTTGGCATGACGTCTTCAGCCATCAGGATCATGGATCGACGCGCCAGTTCGCGGTCTTTCCAGTCCTTGCCTGCATAAAGAAGGATGCCAAATTCTCCGACCTCCGCCCGGAATGCCAGCAACTGGTCGGCGACGCTCTCAGGCGTGCCATGGATGATCAGTCTGTCGCAGATCATGTCGAGAGTCACCTCATGATCCGGCTGATCGCGCCTTGTTTTGAACAGGTCGATACGACCGCCCTTTTTCAGTTTGGTGAATAGTGAGCGGTAGTAGTAGACATAGGGCCCATTTGGATCGGTAGCGTAGGCTCTTGCTGTCGCGGCGTCCTTGGCAACGAAGATGCTCTTGGCAATGCGCCAGTTGGCGGGATCTGCAGCACGGCCGAGCCGCTCGCAGCCCTCGACATATTTCGGCCAGTGGGTCTTGACCCAGGCAGGCATCAGGAAATTCGCCGAGATCGGGTCCCAGCCGCGTGCGGCGGCTTCGCTGACGCCTTTGGAAAAGGGTGCAACGGCGGTCACGACGATTGGCGGATGCGGCCGCTGCAGCGGGCGTGCAATGACGCCTTGCCCGATGTCGGGTATCGACGTTCTCTGCGTCGAGATGTTCCAGTATTTGCCCTGGATGTTGTAGGGTGCTTCGCCTTCCCAGATCGCGAGCACCTGATTGATCGCTTCGACGAGCATCGCGTTGCGGTCGGCGTCCAGGTTACCGAACAGCTCCGCATCCGACAGCAGCCCACCGGGGCTGATGCCAAAGATCAGGCGGCCGTCAAGCATATGGTCCAGCATCGCAACGGTTGCTGCGACCGTTGCCGGATGCGTGTTCGGCATATTGATCGTGCCGGTGCCGAGCTTGATTTGCTTTGTTGCAGCGGCGATCCACGCCAGGAAAGCAACGCAGGAGGTGATGTTTTCCGCTCTGTCAGTGATGTGTTCGCCGACATAACCCTCAGTAAAGCCGAGTTCGTCGGCGAGCAGGAAGGCTTCCCGGTCCTCTTGCAACGACTGCCGCCAGTCCTTCTCCAAGGGATGGATGGGCATCGTGAAGAAACCCAAATTCATGATCCAGACCTCCCGATCCCCCGTTGCGTGGCGGGTCTTGCGTGCCCGGGCCGACGGTGCGTCGTCCACTGCCGCAAAACAAGGCCAAAAGTCTATCCTTGGAAATAATCGGCCGATAAACAAAACTTGACGTTTCAACATGACCACCTTCTAATCCGGCTAAACATGCCAAAATCCGGCCGGGGAGGTCACGCCGATGAAGGCCTCGGCTTTCAGCTACGCGCGGGCAAGAAGCGTCGAGGACGCGTTGACGCTGCTTGCTGAGCATAGCGAGAAGGCGAAGGTCCTTTCTGGTGGCCAAAGCCTGATGCCGGCCCTGAACCTCCGCCTTGTCTCGCCTGACCTGATTGTCGACATTGGCGGCGTCGACGAACTGCGTGGCGCAACTGTCAGGGGCGATACCCTCGCGATTGGCGCGCTCACACGCCATGCCGACCTGCTGCGGTCGCCCGAGATCCGGCTGCACGCGCCGCTGTTGTCCCAGGCGGCCCCCCATATCGCGCATCCTGCGATCCGCAACCGTGGAACGATCGGAGGCAGCCTGGCCCACGCCGACCCGGCGGCGGAGTTGCCCGCCTGCATGCTGGCGCTGGACGCCACCATGATCGTGCGCAGTCTGGCCGGCGAGCGCCGTCTGGCCGCTAGCGATTTTTTCAAGGGCATCTATGAGACGGCCCTGTCGCCGGAGGAGTTGCTCGTCGCCGTCGAGCTGCCGATTCGCAAGAGCGCTGCGCAGTACTTCAATGAATTCGCGCGCCGCCACGGCGACTATGCCATTGCCGGCGTCGCTGCGCAGGCGCTGCTGGGTAAGGAAGTCTTCCACGACCTGCGGATCGCACTCTTCGCCATTGGTGATCGGCCGGTACTGGCCAGGTCCACGGCTGATCTCGTCGACAAAGTTGTTACGCAACCCCTTGTAACCGACGTGGCCGCGGCGATCGCCGATGAGCTTGATCCGCCCGATGATCAGCAGGCTTCGCCCGCCATGCGGAAGCAATTGGCGAGAGTGCTGATCGCACGCTGCATTTCGACATTGCTCGACCGTCCCGACCTCGATGCGAGGGCCGCGTGACCGGCCCGATAGCGATCTCTCTCGATGTCAACGGCGAGCGCGTGGACGCCCAGGTTTTGCCGCGTCTCAATCTTGCGGACTTCCTGCGCGAGCATCTGCAGCTGACGGGCACGCATGTAGGCTGCGAGCACGGTGTATGTGGCGCCTGCACGGTGCGCGTCAATGGCGAGATCGTGCGTTCATGCCTGACGCTGGCGGCGCAGGCCGACGGTTCGTCCGTCCAGACCATCGAGGGCGTGGCTGACAGTGGAGAGATTGCTGACCTACAGGCTGCGTTCCGCGATCGCAATGCACTGCAATGTGGCTATTGCACGCCGGGCATGCTGATGACCGCGCAGGACTTGTTGCGCGAGGAGCCTGAGCCCAGCCGCGACCGTATACGCGAGCACCTCTCGGGCAATTATTGCCGATGCACCGGCTATCAGGCGATCGTTGATGCTATCGAAACGACGGCGCGCTTGCGGCGGGAGCGCGCGCGATGAGTCCAAAGCCAGCGATGCTGTCAGTATTGGACCAGCCGAACTCCTATATCGGAAAGGTTGTGCCTCGGCCCAATCTCGATCGTCTGCTGCAAGGGAGAGGTCTCTATGTCAGCGACCTCGAATTGCCACGGATGGGCCACGTGGTGTTCGTTCGCTCGCCGCATGCGCATGCAAGGATCGTGGCAATCGACGCCGCTGCGGCGAAGGCGGGGCCCGGCGTCATTGCCGTCGTCACCGGCGAAGAGCTTGCCGCGACCATAACGCCCTGGGTCGGTGTGCTTTCGCACCTGAAGGGACTGAAGTCGGCGCCGCAAAGCGCGATCGCCATCGACCGGGTGTGCTGGCAGGGCGAAGCCGTAGCCGCGGTTGTCGCAACAAGCCGTGCAGCTGCAGAGGATGCGGCGGAAAGGGTTCTTGTCGAATATCAGGAACTCGAGGCGGTAACGGACATGCGTACCGCGCTCGATCCGGAAACTCCAGTCATCCATTCGTCGCTCGGTGACAACCTCGCTTTCGAGCGCAATCTTGATGCTGGGGAGGTCGATCAGGCGTTTGCCGCCTCGGATGAGGTGATTGAAGCCGAGTTTGTGTTCGGCCGGCATACCGGGGTGACGCTGGAGCCGCGTGCGGTGGTTGCCGATTGGAATGCCGGCGAAGGGCGGCTGACGATCTATCAGGGCACGCAAGCGCCGCACATGGTTCAGAACATCGCGGCGCTGCATCTTGGGCTGCAGGAATCGCAGGTGCGCGTGGTTTGCAAGGATGTCGGCGGCTCCTTCGGTATAAAAGTCCACATCTACGCCGACGAGATGGCGACCTATGCGCTTTCAAAATTGTTGCGTCGGCCAATCAAGTTTGTGGCTGACCGGATCGAGAGCTTCAACACCGACATTCACGCGCGGGATCACCGTTGCAGAGGCCGAATCGGTGTCAAGCGGGATGGCGCCATTCTGGCCTTCGAGATCGATGATCTCACGGGCATCGGGCCGTACTCGATGTATCCGCGCACGAGCGCGATCGAGGCGAACCAGGTGGTCAACCTCGTCGGGGGCCCCTATACGACGAAAAACTATCGCGCGCGGGCGCGCGTGGTGTTTCAGAACAAGAACGTGACGTGCCAATACCGGGCCGTTGGTCATCCGGTCGCCTGCTCGGTGACCGAAGGCCTCGTCGATCTCGCGGCGATCAAGATCGGAATGGATCCCGCTGAAATTCGTCGCCGTAATCTGATTGGCGATGACGCCTACCCTTGCGTGTCCCCGGCGGGGTTGCGCTTCGAGAGCCTGTCGCATCATGCTTCGCTCAACAAATTGCTTGCGATGATGGGCTATGAACGCCTGCGCGCCGAGCAGGCGGAATTGCGCCGCAGCAATATCCATCGCGGCATCGGGATTGCCGCGTTCATTGAAGTGACCAATCCCAGCGCGGCCTTTTACGGCGTCGGCGGAGCCCGGATTTCGTCGCAGGACGGCGTTGCAGTACGTTTGGACGCGCAGGGATCGGTGATCTGTCAGACGAGCATAACCGAGCAGGGGCAGGGGTCGGAATCGCTGACCGCGCAGATCGTGGGTAGCGTGCTTGGCGTCCCGATGGAGCGGGTCCGCGTGATCCTGGGCGATACCGACAATACGCCGTATGGCGGCGGCACGTGGGCTTCGCGTGGCGCTGGTATCGGCGGCGAGGCTGCTCTTCAAGCGACCAAGATCCTGCGCAACAACATTCTCGACGTCGCCGCGGCCATCCTGCAGGCGACCTCCGCCGAGCTGGACATTGCCGGTGCAATGGTGGTGAACGCGATCGACGGTTCGCCACGGATAGAGCTGAAGGAACTGGCTCGCATCGTGTATTTTCGGCCGGACACGCTGCCGCCGGGCATCCAGCCCGAGCTGATGGCAACGCGGCATTTTGTGCCCCGCGAATATCCCTTTGCCTTCACCAATGGCCTGCAGGCTTCGTGGCTCGAGGTCGATACCGACACCGGGTTCATCAAGCTGCTGAAGCACTGGGTCGTGGAAGACTGCGGCACCATCATCAATCCGCAACTGGTCGACGAGCAGATCAGAGGTGGCGTGGTGCAAGGGCTCGGGGCGGCGCTGTTCGAGAAGTGCATCTATGACGAGCGCGGGCAGCTGACCAATGCCAATATGGCGGACTACCTGGTTCCGATGTCGGGGGAAATGCCCGATATCGATGTCGGTCATGTCGTGTCGCCGACCCGCGAGAGCGAGCTGGGCGCCAAGGGCGCGGGCGAGGCCGGTACTGCCGGTGCCGCGGCCGCGGTGACCAACGCCGTTAATGATGCGCTTCGGCCATTCGGTACTATAGTCACAGAGATTCCGCTTACACCGCAGGTTATCCTGTCGGCATTGGGGCGGATCTGAAAGCCCGCGCCTAAGAAACCAACGAGGCTGTTCTGGGGAGGATGCAGGAATGACCAGGAAGATGATCAAATCGGCGCCGATCACGCGCCGCCGCGTGCTCGCGACCGTCGGCGCGGGGGCGATAGTCGCGGCGTCTCCTTTCAGGATCAACCTGCTTCAGGCGGAAGAGACGCCCATCAAGATCGGCTTTCCCGTTCCCCTGACGGGCCCCTACGGCACCGAGGCGCAGGATCAGGTGCGTGCTGCCCAACTCGCGATCGCCCAGTTTAACGATGCGGGCGGTCTTAGTGGGCGCAAGGCCGAACTGGTCGTGCGCGACGACAAGCTCAATCCGGGGGAAGCCGCGACGCGGACACTGGAGCTGGTCGAAAAGGAGAAGGTGAATTTTGTCGTCGGCAGCCTGTCTGCCGCGGTGCAGCTCGCGATCAACAATGTCACCAAGGAGCGCGGCATCATCTTCAATTCGATCAGCCAGTCTGACGCGATCAACGAAGCTGCCGACTTCAGCAAGTATACCTTTCACGAGGCCTTGAATCCACACATGACATCCGGCGCGGTCGGACGTTACGCCTTCTCGAAATTCGGCAAGAAGGTCGCCTTCCTGACTGCCGATTATGCCTACGGTCATGAGATGGTGCGCGGCTTCCTCGAAGTCGGCAAGGCCTTCAACATCGAGAACCTCGGCGACATCCGTCACCCGCTCGGGACATCCGATTTCTCCACGCTGCTGCCGCGTATCCAGGCGCTGAAGCCGGACATTCTCTGCATCAGCAATTTCGGCCGCGATCAGCAGATCGTACTGCGGCAGGCGACCGATTTCGGAATCAAGAAGACGACCCAGATCATTGCCCCGCTGCTCTCGCATGCGAGCCGCGTTGCGGCCGGACCGCAGGCCTTTGAAGGTGTGATCGGTGGCTGTTCATTCTATTGGGGCATCGAAGACAAGTACGCCTCCACCAAGGCCTTCAACGAAGCCTTCAGAAAGATGTACGATGGCAAGCTGCCCACCGACTACGGTGCGCTCGGCTACGGCGGGGTACGGACTGTGCTGAGCGCCGTCAAGGATGCCGGCAGCGTAGATACCGACAAGGTGATAGCCGCCATGGAGGCGCTGAAATACGACTACTACAAGGGTCCGCAATACTATCGCAAATGCGATCATCAGTCGGTGCAGTCGGTCCTGGTTATCAAGTCCAAGTCATCCAATATGAGGAACGAGTCGGATGTCTTCGAGGTGCTCTCCACGGATGAGCCTAACGAAGCAACCCTCCGCACCTGTGCTGAGCTTGGTCACAAGGCCTGAGCCGAACAGAGCTTCGGCTTGACGTGCGCATGCCGATTTTGGGGAGAAAATGGCGGGTCTGAGCTTCGATCTTGTCGCGCTTCAACTGTTCGCCGGGCTCGCGCTCGGCGCGATCTACGTGTTGTTCGCGATCGGCCTTTCCTTGATCTTCGGCATGCTTACCGTGGTGAACTTTGCACACGGGGCGTTCTATATGGTCGGCGCCTATGCCGGTCTCTATGTTCTGATGCTTGGCGGCAATTTCTGGCTTTGCTTGTTTGCCGTGCCGCTTGTAGTGGGATTGTTCGGACTTCTGGTTGAACGCTTCCTGATCAGGCCGCTCTACGGGCGGGGCATCGACTATCCGCTGCTACTGACCTTCGGGCTCAGCTACGTCATGGTCGAACTGGTTCGTATTGCTTTCGGGAAGACCGGTTATCCCTTCGATACGCCGGAAATCCTGCAAGGTGCGGTCAACATCGGGGTCGGTTATTTTCCGCTCTATCGCCTTTTCGTAATCGGGGCCACCGCAGCAGTGCTGCTGGCCCTTTGGCTGTTCCTGGAGAAGACCAGCTTCGGGCTCATTGTCCGGGCGGGCGCGCGCGATCCGCAGATTGTTCGGGTGCTCGGCGTCGATGTGGCAAGGGTCTGGTTGATCGTGTTCGGGATCGGCACGGCCATTGCCGGCTTTGCCGGTCTGCTGGCCGCACCCTTGCAAGGCGTTATCCCCGAAATGGGCGCTACCATCCTTGCGGAAGCCTTCGTGGTCACTGTGGTCGGTGGCATGGGATCGATCGGTGGGGCCGTGCTTGCCGGGCTCCTGGTCGGTGTTGTCGTCAGCATGACGTCGCTGATTGCGCCAGAGATGGCCAAGGTTTCGATTTTTGCTTTGATGGCTGTTGTCTTGATCGTGCGACCGCAAGGTTTCTTCGGCCGTGCGGGACTGCTCAGTTGAGGTGACATCTCGCGATGAATGAGATGACCCAATCGCTGCAGCGGACCCAGACACGGATGACGAACTGGTTGGACTTCGCTACGCGCCATCGTGCCAGCCTGGCAAGTCTGGTGGTCCTCGTTTTCCCGCTCGTGATGCCGTTTTCAGCGCTCGCGGTGAATATCCTGATCTATGGGCTGTATGCGCTCGGATTCAACCTGGTTTACGGCTACCTCGGGTTGTTGTCCTTCGGACATGCGGCGCTGTTCGGAACGGGGGCCTATCTTTGCGGCATCGCCATCGTGCACCTTGGGTTGCCCTGGTACGCAGCGATAGCGATCGGCATCGTCGCAGGACTTCTGATGGCGGCCGCGATTGGCGTGCTGGCGATCCGAACTCGCGGGATCTATTTTGCCATGGTCACGATGGCGCTGTCGCAATGCGTCTACTACCTGTTTTATCAGGCGGTCGATTGGACCGGTGGTGAGAACGGGCTGCGTGGCATTAATGTCCGCACCATTGATCTGTTCGGACTGAAGCTTGATTTCATCAATCCGCTGACGCGCTACTATGTCATCGCGGCCTTCGTGATTGCTGCGTTTTTTGTGTTGTCGCGTATCCTTGCATCGCCGTTCGGTGCGGTGATTGAAGCGGTGCGAGAAAACGAGGTTCGTGCGCGCGCATCGGGCTATAATGCCACGTTGACGCGCTTGATTACCTTTGTGCTGTCCGGCGGCTTCTGCGGGTTGGCTGGCGCTCTGCAAGCCTTGCATTTGTCCATCGTGCCGATCGAAATCCTGCACTACGACACCTCGGGCATCGTCGTCATGATTGCGCTGCTTGGCGGTATGGGTACGTTTTTCGGGCCGATGATCGGAGCGGCGACGTTCCTGCTGCTGGAAAACCTGGTCTCGGTCTGGACTGTGCACTGGCAGCTCGTCGTCGGAGCCATTTTCATGATGTGCGTGCTGTTCTTTCCGTCCGGCATCTGGGGCACGCTGATCGCACGGGTCAAGCCATGACCCCGACTGTTCTGCCGGCGCAATCCGCCATCCTGCGCACCAAGGGTGTCGGCAAGATGTTCGGCAAGTTCGTCGCACTGAGGGATATTTCGGCCGAGTTCAACCGCGGCGCAATTACCTCGATTATTGGCCCGAATGGGGCAGGCAAGAGCACGTATTTCAATCTGCTGTCAGGAGCGTTCCCGCCCTCGACGGGAACTGTGGAGTTCGAGGGCAGGGATGTAACGGGTCTGCCGCAGCATCGTTTCGCCCATATGGGAATCGCAAAATCGTTCCAGATCACCAATGTGTTTCCGCAGCTTTCCACGCGCGAGAATATCAGGGTTGGGCTGCAGGCCCTGGTTTCGCGCTACGACCTTTGGCGGCCGCGGGCCCGCCTTCGCGAACTGACCGAGCAGGCTGACGAGCTGCTGCGCCTCGTGGGCTTGTGGGAGGCGCGCGAGCGTTCGGCCAGGACACTGGCACATGGTGAGCAGCGAGCACTCGAGATCGGCATGGCGCTCGCAAGCCGGCCGCGTTTGCTGCTGCTTGACGAGCCGACCGCCGGCATGAGTCCGGAAGAGACCCGCACCATGATGGACCTGATCGTAAAGCTTGCAGCCGAGCGCACGGTCATTCTGGTCGAACACAAGATGAAGCTGGTGCTCGGGATCAGCGATCGTATCCTGGTACTTCATCACGGCGAATTGCTTGCCGAAGGCACGCCGCAACAGGTTCGTCAGAACGAGGCGGTGAAGCGTGTCTACCTTGGCCAGCGCGAGCACTGAACCGATGCTGCAAGTCCACCATCTCGACGCCTGGTATGGTGCAAGCCACGTGCTGCAGGATATCAGTATTGAGGTCGGCAAGGGCGAGATCGTCTGCCTGATTGGCCGCAACGGTGCAGGCAAGACCACGACGCTCAAGTCGATCATGGGCCTGATGGACCGAACACGTGGTTCGGTGAGTTTCAAGGGCCAGGAACTCTTGAACCGGCCCGCCCACATGCGCTTTGCCCTGGGTCTTGCCTACGTTCCTGAGGAACGACGCATCGTGCAAGGGCTGTCGGTCCGGGAGAATCTTCGGCTCGGACTTGTCGCTTCGCCTGAGAAGAAGAAAGAGATCACGCTGATCGATGGAATCGCCAAGATATTTCCACGCCTGGCCGAGCGCCTTGACCAGGACGCGATGACCATGTCGGGTGGGGAGCAGCAGATGCTTGCGATCGCGCGAGCCATGATCGCGAAGCCTGCCCTCATCATGCTCGACGAACCGTCCGAGGGGATCATGCCGGTCCTGGTCGACGAGATGTTCGCCCTGTTCCGGACCATGAAGGCGCAGGGAACGACTCTGCTGCTGGTCGAGCAGAATGTCGAGCTGGCGCTCGATATCGCGGACCGCGCCTATGTAATGGATCAGGGGACGGTGGTCCATCAGGCTTCCGCACGGGAGCTCCTGGCCAATAGCGAGATCAAGGAGCGCTATTGCTCAGTCTGAGCGGCGGGACTGCGCTCAGGATTGGCTGTTCCGACATCCTGATCCCCGCTTTATTTTTGTTCGAGGGGAAGGTGGGCGAATGTTTTGATGTTGGCGGTGTTGTACGTTGCAACGCAACCTGAATCCGGGATGTTCTCATGCGGACACTGATAGCCGCCCTCGGCGTCGCCACGATCGGCCTCTTGTGCGTGATGGCGCCGGCCCGGTCGGAGTCGGTCACCCCCGCGGCTGGCGCGAAGATTTCGCATGTTCCCAAGGGCCGCTTTAGTCCCGTCGTGCGGCACGGCCGGTCTGTACTGACACCTCTCTCCCCACCGGGTCCGGCGAAGGCGAGTGATCCCCGATATCAGCAGATGTGGGATCCGTGTCAGGTTGAAGGCTGAACAAGCTCAAGTTGCCTGCGAAGCAGGGACTTGCCGTACCCAGCCGCCGCTGACGGACGCCTGCGGCGGCTTGCCTAACTATTTGAACCATGAAACATTTACCCACTTAGCGTGCGGCAGCTACCGTCGCCAAAGAGGAGTGGGGGACTATGCGTTTGGGTGGGAAGTGGGGTCTTGCGGCTGGAATGCTGGTCGCTCTGCTTGGGGCGTCGAACGCTTCGCACGCGCAGCAAACGATCCGCGTTGGCTGGACAATCCCGGCAGAGGAATCGAAATACTGGATGATGCGGCGACCCGCGGAATTCCCTGACCTCGGCAAGACCTACAACATCGAATGGACGCAGTTTCAGGGCACCGCGCCCATGACGCAGGCGCTTGCCGCCGGGGCACTCGACTGTGCGACCCAGGCGCCGCTGTCGCTCGCCAACGGCGTCGTCGGCGGCAACCTGAAGGCCTACATCGTGGCGCAGCATGTGTTCGAGAAGCCGGGCGGCTTCTCGGTTTATTGGGCGGTTCTGGACAACTCGCCGATCAAGACCATCGCTGACCTGAAGGGCAAGACTATCGGCATTTCCGTGATCGGCGGCGGAACCCAAGGGCCCTTCAACATGCTGCTGAAGCAGAATGGCGTCGATCCGGCCAAGGACATCAAGCTTGTCGAGGTCGGTTTCGCTGTTTCGGAAGACGCGCTCCGGCAGGGTCGCGTCGATGCGGTCAATATGAACCAGCCGTTCGCGGCGCGCGCGGAGGCCAAGGGCGGCACGCGCAAGCTGTTCTCGCTGTCGCAGGCGATGCCGAATATCGTCCATATCCTGGAAGCCTGCCGCGCCGACTTCGTCGACAAGAATCCTGATCTGGTAAAGGCTTATGTCCGCGACATCACTTCCGGCATGAAGAAGGCGTTGGCCAATCGCGACGAGACTCTAAAAGTGGTTTCTGAGGTGCTGAAGGCGCCCGTACCGGTGCTCGACACCTATCTGCTCAAGGACAACGATTTCGGCAGGGATCCAGGCGCGGCGCCCAACTTTGCCGCGATCCAGAAGATGTTCGACATCTATGCCGAGACGGGGATGCTGCCGAAGATGGACGTATCCCAGTTCAAACATCCGACCATCGTCGCTCCGCTGCAATAGCGCCGGCTGCTTTCGGTTGATGTCGATCGTTAAAGGTCGAGGTTTTCGGAAGGGACCGCGCGCATGACGAAAAGGCGATCCCGTGTAACGATTGACGGGCTCGACCGGGCGCCGCACCGCGCTTTCATGCGGGCGATGGGGCTCGACGACGCGGCGCTCGAAAAGCCGATGGTCGGGGTGGTCAGCATGAAGGGCGAGCAGACGCCCTGCAACATGACCCACGATTTCCAGGTCGAGGCGACCAAAGCGGGAATTGCCGAGGCTGGCGGAACGCCGCGCGAATTCGCCACGGTCTCCGTTTCCGATGGCATCAGCATGAATCATGAGGGCATGAAATTTTCCCTCTTTTCACGCGAACTGATCGCCGACTCCATCGAGGCTGTCGTTCACGGTCTTGCCTACGACGCCCTGATCGGCTTCGGCGGCTGCGACAAGACGCTCCCGGGCGTGATGATGGGGATGATCCGCTGCAATGTTCCCTCGATCTTCATCTATGGGGGCAGTGCACTGCCGGGAAAGCTCGGCGGGCGAACGTTGACGGTGCTCGACTCCTACGAAGCCGTCGGCAGCTTCATGACCGGTGAGATCGATCAGACGACGCTGGCCGCGATCGAGCGGTCCTGCCTGCCCACGATTGGCGCCTGTGCCGGACAGTTCACCGCCAACACCATGGCGATGGTTTCCGAGGCGATGGGACTGACCATCCCCAACGTCTCGATGATTCCGGGCGTCTATGCGGAGCGGGCACAGGCTTGCCGCCGGGCCGGACGCTTGGTGATGCGAATGCTGGAACAGGGGGGACCGCTTCCCCGAGAGATCGTTACGCGGAAGTCGCTGGAAAATGGCGCAGCCGTCGTGGCCGCGACCGGAGGTTCGACGAATGCGGCGCTCCACCTGCCGGCGATCGCCAACGAAGCCGGGATTGCCTTCAGCCTCGACGATGTTGGCGAAGTGTTCGCGCGGACGCCGTTGATCGGCAACCTGCGGCCAGGCGGCAAATACACCGCCAAGGACGTTTACGATATCGGCGGAACTGCAGTCATCATCCGAGCGCTCATCGAAAGCGGTCATATTGACGGATCCTGTCTAAGCGTGACGGGCAGGACGCTTGCCGAGGAATATCGCGATGCCAACGCGCCCGATGGCGACGTTATTCATTCGGTGTCCAAGCCGATCATGGCGGACGGGGGCGTCGCCGTGCTCAAGGGCAATCTCTGTCCCGACGGCGCAGTCATCAAGGTTGCCGGCCTGAAAAGCCTCGTCTTTGAAGGCGTTGCGCGTGTCTTTGAAGACGAGGAAGCATGCGTCAAGGCGGTTCGTAACCGACACTACTCAGCAGGCGAGGTGCTGGTGATCCGCAATGAGGGGCCGGTCGGCGGTCCCGGAATGCGCGAGATGCTGGGTGTCACTGCGTTGATTTATGGACAGGGCATGGGCGAGAAGGTTGCACTCATCACCGATGGCCGATTTTCCGGCGCCACGCGCGGCATGTGTATTGGCTATGTTTCACCGGAGTCCTTTGTTGGGGGGCCGCTGGCCCTGGTCCGCGACGGCGATCGGATCAGGATTGATGCCGGCGCGCGGCGCATGGACCTCTTGATCGACGAGCGCGAGTTTGCCGAACGGCGCAAGGCCTGGAAGCCGCGACCGCCGCGTCATCGGGCAGGGGCGCTTGCCAAATATGCAAGGTTGGTCGGTCAGGCGCCCGGCGGGGCCGTAACCCATGAAGGGCCGGCCGAATGGCCGTGGTTCGACGGGGCGGACAGCAATTGAATGGCGCGAAATCCTGCCTCGCCACAAGATGCCAGTCTTCGTATGTTGCCTCTGAGGAAAAAGAGCTAGGCATATGAACGTGTTGTCATCGCGATCGGATCGTCAGGCTAAGCCCGCGCCGGCGTCCGGGCCGAAGAGTGCGATGATCGAGATCGACCATGTCTCGCAGGTGTTCCAGACCTCCGCGCGCCAGGACCATGTGGCGCTTTCCGATATCTCGCTGACTATCGAGGACGGTGCTTTCGTTTCGATTCTCGGCCCTTCCGGCTGCGGAAAATCGACGCTGCTTTATATCGTCGGCGGCTTCGTGAGCCCGACGCGCGGGGCAGCAAGGATGACGGGTAAGGCGATCACCGGACCGGGTCCGGATCGTGGGCCGGTGTTCCAGGAATTCGCGCTGTTTCCCTGGAAGACTGTGCTCGGCAACGTGATGTATGGTCCACGCCAGCAGGGCGTCAGGCTTGCTGAGGCCGAAGCGCAAGCGCGCGCGCTGATCGAAATGGTCGGCCTCAAGGGATACGAGGACTTCTACCCGAAGGAATTGTCCGGCGGCATGAAGCAGCGCGTCGCGCTGGCGCGCACGCTCGCTTACCATCCCGCGGTGCTCCTGATGGACGAACCGTTCGGCGCGCTGGACGCGCATACCCGCACGCGATTGCAGAACGATCTGCTCAATATCTGGGAGCGTGACCGCAAGACCGTACTTTTCGTGACGCATTCGGTCGAGGAGGCGGTATTCCTCTCGGACAAGGTCGTGATGATGACGCGCTCTCCCGGTCGCATCCGGCAAATCATCGATATCGACCTGCCGCGTCCGCGTCGCCGCACCGAGCTCCTGCTTGACCCTGCCTACCAGAAATACGTCGTCGATATCGAGCGCATGTTCGACGATAGCGACGGGGACGGAGCAGCCCCATGAGTATCGGGCAAACATTCCTGTCACGAGCCGCGCCCCTGGTGGCCTGCCTGGCCTTGCTTGCGGGGTGGCAGGTGACTTCGCTTGCCCTGCACAATGACAGTTTCCCCACCGCGACCGAAGCCATTCGCGCAATCCCGGTCATTCTGGCCGATAAGGACACGCTGACGAATTTTGCGGCCTCGTTGCGACGGATGGCCCTCGGCTTTGGCGCCGCAGTTGTGCTGTCTATTCCGCTCGGCTTGGTGATGGGTCGCAGCCGCGCCGTGAACGCGTTCTTCAATCCGCTCTTGATGGTGATCTACCCGGTGCCCAAGGCGGCGCTGATGCCGATCATCATGCTATGGCTGGGGGTCGGCGATCTCGCCAAGACTCTCGTGATCTTCCTGGGCGTCAGCCTGCCGGTGATCTACCACAGCTTTGAGGGCGCCAGGGCGGTTGAAGAAAAGATGATTTGGTCAGGCGCTGCCATGGGCCTGTCCCCGGCACAACGCTTGATCCGGATCGTGTTGCCGGCCGCCTTGCCGGAAATCCTCACCGGTTGTCGTACCGGGCTTGTGCTGGCGCTGATCACCATGATTACGAGCGAAATGATCGCGCGTCAGTCCGGTGCAGGAAATATCCTCTTCAATGCGCTCGACATGGGGCAATATGATACCGTGTTTGCCATGATCATCATCATCGGTGCACTGGGGATCGTGCTGGACGCGTCGTTCGAGCGGCTGCGAGCACGCCTAGTGCGGTGGTCGGAGCCGCAATTCGATCTGCCGTTGAGTTTTTCATGAACGCGCGAGTCGTCACAAACGACATCCTTATTGGGCTGGTGCCGATCGCATTGTTGATTGCGGTCTGGCAAGGGTTGGTGTCGTTCGGCTATGCGCCAGCGACCCTGCTTCCGCCGCCGGGACTAGTGTTCGTGCGTCTGCTCGAACAGTTGACGACCGTCACCTTCGAGCAGGAGATCGCAGCCACGCTGTTTCGGCTTTTTGCCGGATTTGCGATTGCCGTCGTCCTTGGCGTATCGATCGGCCTAGCGGCGTCGGCAAGTCCGGCGGTGAACGCGGTCGTGCGGCCGATCGTGCGGGTGCTGGCTCCTCTCCCGAAAGTGGCACTTTATCCCGCGTTGCTGCTGTTGCTTGGATTCGGTCACGAGTCGAAGATTACCCTCGTTGCTGCCGACGCCTTGTTTCCGATCCTGCTATCCACCTACTACGGCGCTTCCACAGTGGAACAGAAGCTGGTCTGGTCGGCTATGGCGGCCGGCACGCCGCCGCGGGAGATCTTGTTCAAGGTGGTGCTGCCGGCGGCTATGCCTTCGATTCTCACGGGTTGCCGCATCGGACTCGTGATTTCCTGCATTGTGGTGTTTCTCGCGGAGATGATCACCTCGACCGATGGCCTCGGTCATGTTCTGGTAACCGCAGCCCGCACCTTTCAGGCTGTCGACATGTTCGTGCCGCTGATCACGATCTCGCTGCTGGGCCTGATCCTCAACGGCGCCCTGGAGGCGCTGCGGGCTTATTTGTTGCGTGGGTTTCCGGACGTTTGATGCTGGTGAGAGAAGGAAGACAGAATGCTGGCGGATCGCATCGAAGCAAAGTGGATCGACGCTTTCTGTGAGATCTTCGACCGTTGCGCCGTGAAACCGGGCGATACGGCGGCGATCCTGTCGGAAACCCAGTCGCGGGCCCTCAATGTCCACCTTGCCGAGCTCGCACTGTTGCGCATGGGAGCAAAGCCTTTTCACCTCATCGTTCCAACGCCCCGCAACCGGCAGGTGGTTCCGATTCGTTCAACCGGCGCTAGCGAGGCGATCCAGCGACTGGCCCCCGTCGTCTCGGCGTTGCAGCAGGCCGGCTTCGTGGTGGACTGCACGATCGAGGGATTGATGCACGCGGTGGAGACTCCGGAAATCCTCAAGGCTGGGGCGCGCATCCTCGTGGTCTCCAACGAACACCCGGAAGCCTTGGAGCGCATGGTTCCTGACCCGGCGCTGGAGAAGCAGGTGAGGGCGGCGGCAAGGATGCTGCGTAGTGCGAAGCGCATGCGCGTGACCTCGAAGGTGGGTACCGATCTCGATATCGACATGACGGGCGCATCGACGGTCGGAGTCTGGGGCTGGACCGACAAGCCGGGCACGCTGGCGCACTGGCCGGGAGGCATTGTCGTCAGCTTTCCCAAAAGCGGAACGGTCAACGGAACCCTGGTGATGGCCGCGGGCGACATCAATCTCACCTTCAAGCGCTACCTGACCTCACCGGTCAGGCTGACGCTGAAGGACGACTACGTCGTTGATCTCGCCGGAGAGGGGACCGATGCCGCGATGATGCGCGCGTATCTTGCGGCCTGGGGCGACCGCGAAGCCTATGCCGTGTCCCATGTCGGTTTCGGCATGAACCCGCGGGCACGCTACGAGGCGCTGTCGATGTATGACCAGCGCGATACCAATGGCACGGAGCTGCGCGCGGTGGCCGGGAATTTTCTGTTTTCCACCGGCGCCAACGAATTTGCGGGACGCTATACCGCCGGACATTTCGATCTGCCGGTCATGGGCACGACGATCGAGGTTGACGGCACCCCTGTGGTGCGCGACGGCGTTCTGCAGGACGTCTTTGGCTAGTTAGTCCTTGTCGAGCACCGGCGGCCGCGCCAGGGCGAAGTGCCTGAGCATGTCGACCATGGCCGCAAGGCGCCGCTCGCGATAGGCTTCGATATCAAGGTCGGAATAGTCGAGGAAGCCAGCGCCAGTGCGCAGGCCGATCCGACCCTCCCGCATGTTGCGCAAGATCACCTCGGGCGCGCGGTAGCGCTCGCTGCCCAAGGCGCCTTCGAGATAGCGGCTTGCGTAGTAAAGAATATCTCCGCCGCCCCAATCGATGAACTCCAGAAGTCCCAGCACGGCGTAGCGGAAGCCGAAGCCGTATCGGATGGCCTTGTCGATGTCCTCGGCACTGGCGACGCCCTCCTCGACCATCCTGGCAGCCTCGTTCATGGCAAGCGCTTGGATACGCGGCACGATGAAGCCGGGCGTCGCTGCACAGATGACTGGCACTTTGCCGATGTCTTCGAGCAGTGCTTTTACCCTTGCGACGACCGCTGGATCGGTTGCGGCTCCCGGCGAAACTTCGACCAGCGGTATCAGGTAGGCCGGGTTCAGCCAGTGCACGTTGAGAAAGCGTTGGGGATGCGCGATAGCTCCGGAGAGATCGTCGACAAGGATCGTTGAAGTGGTGGAGGCGATGACCACGCCGGGCGCGACCTGCCTTGAAGCGGCCCGCAGCACCGCGCGTTTCAGTTCGACGACTTCGGGCACGCCTTCGAATACCAGCCCGGCGGTTGCGAGCGCTTCAGCGCTTTGCCCGGAAGACACGACTTTCACCTTGGCCATCACGGCATCGGCATCGCTACCCTGCATCAGCCCGAACCGGGCGAGGCTCGCGAGCGTCGATTTGACCTCGCCAAGCGTCTCGGCTTTCAGTTCTTCGAATTGTTCGCCAGAACGTCCGTCCTTGACATCGATCAGGGTAACGGGATGGCCGGCATAAGCGAATGCCACGGCAATGCCGCGGCCCATGCGGCCGGCGCCGAGGCAGGCGATCGACATACGTTGAGCCGTCATTCGTCGAAACCCTCGCGCAGCAACCGCTGCAGCCGGCTGCGATCGAACCCACCGAACCCCAGGCTTGCAAGCGTGCGGCCGCCGGCCGCAAAGTCTTCGGCGCAGATTGCGCTGCCAATTGCAAGAAACGATCTCGCCAACGGTGTTGCGACGCCGGCCACCTCTGCAACCGAAATCAGAAATGACAGGCCCAGCCGCAGATCCTCGCGCATGTAGCGATGCTCCGTCAGGATGAGTGGTTCGCGCCAATCGCCGGAATCAGTCAGGCGATCATGCGAACCGCGGCCGTACATCCAGATCTCGCCATCGTTCGCGTAGTGATGGGCCAGTGGAAAGTGAGGGGCGCCGTAGCCGAGCGCCTCGCGCACGGCGATGCGTTCGGCGTCGAGCGCGTCGGTAACCCGTCTGATCGCTGTCTGAGTGCCCTCCTTGTGGATGTCCCAGCGTTCGAAATGCTCGATAGGGCCGGCATTCATGACGATCAGAGGCGGGTGGATGATCGGCCCGGCGTTCATCAGGGCGCCGGACAGCACATCGCCACACGGTTCGATCACGCCGGGAAAAGCCTTCTCGATCACGGCCAGCGTGCGGGCAGCCTCCCTCGATGGGAACACGCCGACCGGCAATCGTTTGGCGCGCACTGTGATCGCGACCTCGAACGGACCATGCTTGCGGGCAAGCCAGGGCAGGGTTCCGGTTTCGGCAAAGCTGGCTTTGGCGCGATTGCCGACGGCACGTGCGGCGGACGCAAAGATCATCGAGCCGAGCGTGCCTGGCGGCAAAAAAACCACCTGGCCGTCGGCCAGATGCGGCGCAAGTGCGCCGGCGATATCGTGCTGAGCAAAGGCAGGGGCGGGGCAGAGGATTAGTTCGGCACCGCCGATCGCCTCCGCAATATCGTTTGTGACGAGCGTGAGCCGCACGTCATGCCGCCCGTTGACGTCCTTGACGGTGACGTGCGATCCCCCGGCACGGTGCGCAGCGACGGCATCGCGGTCTCGCCGCCAAAGCCGCACGTCGTGACCTTGAAGCGCGAAATCGCCGACGGCCGCGAAAGAACCGTTACCGCCTCCGAGAACCGCTATCTTCACGAATTGCCTCCCCGAACCATTTCAGCGTCGAGTTGCTTCAGCTTGAAGTGCTGGACCTTGCCGAGCGCGGTTCGCGGCAGGTCTGCAACGAAGATGATCTCGCGTGGCACCTTGAAGCGCGCGAGTTGTGCCTGCACGTGAGCTTTCAGGTCATCAGCCTCGGCCTGATGGTGGCCGTTCCTGCGGATCACGTAGGCGACCGGGACCTCTTGCCAACGCGGATCGTCGCGGCCGATGACGGCGCATTCGGCAACATCCGGATGCTCCTGCAACACGCGCTCGACCTCGGCCGGATAGATGTTCTCGCCACCGGAGATGACCAGGTTCTTCTTGCGGTCGCGCACCCAGAAAAAGCCGTCGATATCCCGCACGGCGATATCGCCCGTCCTGTACCAACCGTCCTGCAATGCTTCGCGCGTCGCGCCCTCATTTCTCCAATACTGGACGAAGACGTTGGGACCGCGCACCACGATCTCACCGACCGTGCCCGACGGCACCTCGTTGCCGGCGTCGTCGACAACGGCCGCTTCGCAGCACAGGCCGGGCAGACCGGTCGATCCTTCTCGCTCCGGGTCCCCACCAATGCGCGTGTAGACTGCGATTGGGCAGGTCTCGGTCGAGCCGTAGACCTGCAGCACGGGCACGCCGCGCGTCGTGATGCGATCGATCAGGGGTTGCGGAACGATGGTCGAGCCGGTTGCGACCGCTCGCAGCGATGACAGGTCGCTCGTTAGCCATTCGGGATGCTCCGTGATCGCCTGAATGGTCGCGGGAACGAGGACGGTCAGGGTGGGCCGGTCCCGCGCGATCGCGGCAAGTGTCGCCTCAGGCGTGAACCGCGAATGAATGGTGACGGTCGCCCCATGATGCAGTGCCGGCGTGGTCTGAATATTCAGTCCGCCGACATGGAAGAAGGGCAGCACGGTCAATATGTGGTCGTCGGAGGTCAGGCCGTGCATGTGCTGGCTCATCACGCCATTCCACAACAGGGCTTCCTGCAGAAGTACCGCGCCCTTCGGTCGCCCGGTCGTGCCAGATGTGTAGACGATCAGAAGAGGGCAGGAGAGATCTGCACGGGCAGTGCCGAGGCCACCGGAGCCTTCTTCGAGCAGCCGTTCGAATGCGACGCCTTTCCCGGGCGAGAAATCAAGGCCCACAATGGCTGTGTTCGGCAGGCTCTGCTCCAGGACGGGAACGACCGCAGCGAAGGCCCGCTCGAGTACAAGCACCTTGATGGCGGCATCGGACAGGATGAAGGACTGCTCAGTGACGGCAAGACGCCAGTTCAACGGCACCAGAATGGCGCCCAGTCGCGCGCATGCGTAGAGCAGCGTCAGATAGTCGGGCCGATTGAGACTCAGGATTGCGACGCGATCGCCACGGCCGACGCCAAGTTCATATTGCAACGCCCGCGCGGTTTGCTCGATGCGCGCTGCAAACGCAGCATAGCTCAGCGTGGTGCCTTCAAAACGAAGGGCAGGCTTATTCGGGGCAAAGGCGGCATTGCGCGCGATCAGACTGGAGAGGTCCACCGTCAGTCATCCGTTTCACCGGGCTCATACAGTGCCTCGCGACCGATGCGGTCGAGACAGAGCTCGGCTGTCCACGGCAGCATCAGCGAGCCGCAGCGGCTGTCGCGATAGATCCTTTCCAGCGGCAGCGATTTCAACATCGCCTGTCCGCCGCAGGTTCGTATCGCGAGCGCCGCAAGTTCGTTGGCGCCTTCCATGACGGAGTATTGCGCCGCATAGGCCCGCAGCACCTGCTCCTTGGTGGGATTGGCGCGCGCCTCGGAGACCGCCTGAAACCAGATCGCCTTGATCTGCTCGAGCTTGATCTGCATCTGGGCGACCGCGATCTGCTTGGTGGGATACATCCGCCGCTTCGCTGGCGGCGTGCCGGGAATTTCACCACGCAGATACCGCACTGTGAAGTCATAGGCCGCCTGGGCAAGGCCCATATAAGTCGGCGACAGCGTCAGGAACATATGCGGCCAGCGCTGCGCGGCCTGGAAATAGACCCCGCGCGGCATGAGCGCCGCATCCTCCGCTACAAACACATCCTTGAACAGCAGCGTCCGGGACACAGTCCCACGCATGCCCAGAGGATCCCAATCGCCGACCACGGAGACACCGTCGGCTTTTGCGGGCATCGCAAGATAGAGCGTGTTGCGCCGAGAGACTTTCTCGCCTTCGACGATTTCGGTACAGAGCACACCGTAATAGTCGGCATGCCCCGAGAGCGATGCAAATATCTTCTTGCCGTTGACGATCCAGCCGCCGGCGACAGGCTTCGCCTCGGTCCCGAAGGCGACGCCGCCGGCGGCGGCCGCGCCACCTTCCGAAAACGGTTGCGAGTAGATGGCGCCGTCATCAACGATGCGTTTGTAGTGGACCGCCCGGCGCCGCTCATGCTCGGCGCGGGTCGTCACGTCCATGTCGAGATCGTCGGCGAGCGGGCCGGACCACAGAGTGGAACAGACGTGCATGTTCCAGGTCAGCGCGGTGGCACCGCAGTAACGGCCGATCTCGGCGGCCGCCAGCGAATAGGTCTGATAGTTGGCGCCGAGACCGCCATGCTTGGATGGGATCGAAATACCGAGCAGACCTGCGCGGTGGAGATCCCTGTAGTTCTCGGTAGGAAACGTGGCGTCGCGGTCGTAGGCCGCTGCGCGGCCCGCAAATATGGTTTGGCCAAGCTCCCGGGCGCGCGCAATGATTGCTGCCTGCTCGGCGTTGAGGCGAAAAGCTTCGGGATCGAAGATCGGTGCGTCCAGCGCGGTGTTGCCTGCCGCGGTCATGGTGCTTTTGATCTGCGCCGTCATCTACGCTGTCACCGCGATGGTCTTCAGGAATTGGTCGATCGCCGTATTGAACGCTCGGGGCCGCTCGAGATTGACGAGATGGCCGACGCCGTCAAGCTCGACATATTCTGCGGAAGGGATGTAGGTCGCCATCTTGGCCATCATGGGGGCGGGCGCGTTCTTGTCTCTCGAGCCCGACAGCAGCAGGGTCGGCACCCGAATGTCCTTCAGCGCGTGCCGCAGATCAAACCCAAGCAGGGCCAGCATGGACGCGCGATAGCTTGCTTCGGGAACGTTCGCCATGCAGTCGCGGGCAACCGCAAGGCCGGCGGCTTCCGCGTCATCGCCGATCAGTTCGGCGACCAGCTTCGGCGCCAGCGAAGCCAGCGACTCGCCGCGATCGAGCGGGCCCAGCCGAGCGTCGATGAACTGCTTCTGCCATTCGCCGTCAGCCCGGCCGAAGGCGGGACTTGTCTGAGCCAGGACGACAGCCGCGGAGCCCTGCGGATTCTGCGTCAGCCATTGCTGCACGATCATGCCGCCGATCGAGTGCCCGACCAGGATTGGCTTCGTAGATCCGATCTGCCGCAGAAAATCCTGCAGTGCGTCGGCGAGCGTCATGATGCTCACGCGCGCGAGCGGCGCTGAGCCGCCATAACCCGGCATATCCCAGGCAACGGTATGGTAGCGATCGCCGAAAGCGTCCAGTTGGCCGCGCCACGCCCGGGCTGCTCCGCCAATGCCGTGAAGAAAGACCAACGTCCGTTTGCCGGGATCGCCCGCGGCCTCGTAGGCGAAGCGTCCGTTTCCGGTCTTCTTCGGCGTCGAAGCAGGCACGCAAATGTCTCCCATCACGACCAACTCATCGATGCTAACAGGCCCGCCGAGGATGGGAAGCGGAAACTTTATGTTTAAAGCAATTCGGCCGGGTTTTCGTCTCCTCCCTTGCCGTGCAATGCGGTCGTCGCGCATTTCTTGCAAGAGCTTCAAGTATAAAATATATCCGGGCCGACGCCGATGAAGCCACTGGGGAGGTCCGTGACGCCAGCCGAGGTGGCCGACGCCGTGCCGTGGCTATGTGGAGAGAATGCAGGGGCGATCACCGGCCAGGCCGTCGCGGTTGCCGGCGGCGAGGTTTGAAGGCATCGCAACGCGATCACGACAATTGTGCGAGGAAAAGTGAGATGAGCAGACCAGCCAATCCCGTGACCTTGCCGCTAGCGGACTATTCGCCCGAGCACTTCCTGCTGGCGGTGACTGAGGGCGTGGCAACCGTGACGCTCAATCGCCCCGAGCGCAAGAATCCGCTCACCTTCGATAGCTACCGCGAACTGACCGACCTCTTCCGTGCCTGTGCGTTCGACGACGAAGTCAAGGCCATCGTGGTGACCGGCGCAGGCGGCAATTTTTCCTCTGGTGGAGACGTGTTTGAGATCATCGGTCCGCTCGTGAAGATGGACACCAAGGGGCTGACGGCTTCACGCGCATGACCGGCGATCTCGTCAAGGCGATGCGGGCGTGCCCGCAGCCGATCGTCGCGGCCGTCGAAGGGATTTGCGCCGGCGCTGGCGCCATCGTCGCGATGGCGTCGGACATGCGTCTGGCAGCGACCGGCGCCAAGGTCGCCTTCCTGTTCAACAAGGTGGGACTGGCGGGCTGCGACATGGGTGCCTGCGCGATCCTGCCACGCATCATTGGGCAATCGCGGGCGTCGGAGTTGCTCTATACCGGGCGCTTCATGACCGCGGAGGAGGGCGAGCGCTGGGGCTTCTTCAGCCGGATCGTGACGCCCGAGCATGTGTTGACGCAGGCCCAGGGCCTGGCGCGGCAGGTGGCAGAAGGACCGAATTTCGCCAACACGATGACCAAGCGCATGCTGGCGATGGAATGGGCGATGTCGGTGGAAGAGGCGATCGAGGCCGAAGCCGTGGCGCAGGCGCTCTGCATGACAACGGCCGATTTCGAGCGTGCCTTTATCGCCTTCTCCAACAAGGTGAAGCCGTCCTTCCAGGGCAATTGAGCCGCCGGTCCCCGTTCGGCGGAGACTTGTCAGCAGATATTTTAGATTTAAAGTATCTGCTGCTCCGATCGCCGGAAGAAGCGTGTCGGTGGAGGCTTCATATGGACAGGTGGAGAAAACCCGCACCCAGCTCAAGGTTGAAGCGACGAAGCCGCTTGCCGCGGAGCGACGGCTCATGCGACGCTGGGCGGTAGCGTTGCGTTTGCGGAGTAGAGGGCGATGAAGGCGATAATCGTCGGCGGCGGCGTCGGTGGCCTGACCACTGCGCTGATGTTGCGTGCGCGCCGCATCGATTGCGAGCTGTACGAACAGGCGGATACGATCCGCGAACTTGGTGTCGGCATCAACACGCTTCCGCACGCGATCCGCGAGCTTGCCGGCCTCGGCCTCCTGGATCGGCTCGACGAGGTCGCGATCCGCACCGGCGAGCTGTTTTATCTGACGCGGCACGGCCAGCAGGTTTGGCACGAAAAGCGCGGTCTTGATGCTGGGCACGAGGTGCCACAATTCTCCATCCATCGCGGCCGCCTGCAGGGCATCATTCACGAAGCGGTAGTCGCGCAGCTCGGGGCGGACGCCATTCATACCGGTTGCCGGTTAGGGGCGTTCAGCCAGGACGAGGGTGGCGTCACCGCCTATTTCTTCGACCGCAGCGGCGCGCACACGCATACCGCGCGCGGCGACATTCTGATCGGCGCCGACGGCATCCACTCCAAGGTGCGGCAGGCACTGTTTCCGGAGGAGGGACCGCCGTGCTGGAACGGCTTGATGCTGTGGCGTGGTGCGGCGGACTGGCCGGCATTCCTCACCGGCCGTTCGATGATCATCGCGGGCGGCCTGAATGCCAAGGCGGTGGTCTATCCGATCGCGGAGGGTTCGAGCCCGGCAAGCCGCCTGACCAATTGGGCGGTGCTGGTCCGGATTGGCGATGGCTCAACCCCGCCGCCGCGGCGCGAGGATTGGTCGAGGCTTGGCAAGCCGGAAGAACTGATGCCGCACGTCGCGGGCTTCTCGATCCCGCAGGTCGATTTCGCGAGCCTGATCCGGGCCACCCCCGAGTTCTGGGAATATCCGTGCTGCGACCGCGATCCGCTGCCCTATTGGTCGAGTGGCCGCGTCACGCTGCTTGGTGACGCTGCGCATCCGATGTACCCGGTGGGCTCTAATGGCGCGTCACAGGCGATCCTTGATGCCCGATGCCTCGCCGACGCGCTGGCGCGCTCGGAGCATCCGCGCCAGTCGTTGCAGGCCTATGAGCGCCAGCGCCTGCCAATGACCGCCGATATCGTCGCATCGAACCGCCGCGGCGGCCCCGAGGGCGTGATCGACGCAGTCGAGCAGCTTGCGCCGCAGGGATTCACCGATATCGACACCATCCTGAGCTACGAGGCGCGCGAGGCAATCGTGCGTGGCTATGCCGCCAAGGCCGGCTTTGCCGCCCGCGTGGTGGCGCGGCAATCCTGATCAACGGCTGCTAGGCGGGCGGTGGCGGCAGGAAGTGGATGTTGTGCTCGGCAGCGAGCTTGACCACGTCGTCCGGGTTTTGCTGTTTCATATTGTGAATGGCCCAGAACAGGTCGTAGAGCCTGCGCGTCGGCGACACCCAGAACAATGTCTTGGCGTTCTGCTGGGATTTGTTGAAGATGCCGTGCGGCTTGCCCATCGGCAGCCGCACCGTGTCGCCGGCGGTCGCGAACTCGTCGGCGCCGTCGAGCATGAAGTCGAGCCGACCCTCGAGGATGTAGAGATATTCGTCCTGGTCGGGATGGATGTGCGGCGGCACGAAGGTGCCGGGCGGAAACGTCGCGTGCCAGGAAAAGGAATGTTCGGTTCTACTCTTCGGCACGTAGGTCTGGCCGAGAATGTTCCAGGTAATACCCTGGATGCCTTCATTGGCGCGCGTAATGCCAGCGACCTCTGCTTTCATGGCTTCGTTTCCTCCCTGCATTGAGTTGGCCGGCGCTCAGTTGGCCGGCGCGCAATCCTTGGCGTAGCGATCGCCATAGTTCTCGAATACCTTCTGCACGATCTCGGTCTGGAATTTGCCGTCCGGCCGCTTGGCGACTTTTGTCAGGTAGAAATCCTGAATCGGGTAGCCATTGGTGTTGATCCTGAACTTCCCACGCAACGACGTGAAGTCGGCCTTCTTCAATGCGGCCGCCACGGCCGTCTTGTTGCCGAGATCGCCTTTCACGGCTTTCACCGCGCTGTCGATCAGGAGGGCGGCGTCGTACGCCTGCATGGCATAGGTGCCGGGCACGCTGTTGTAAGCCGCTTCATAGGCTGCGACGAATTTTCGGCTCGGCGGGTTGTCGAGATCGGGGGCCCAGTCGGCGCCGCCAAACATGCCAACCGCCGCGTCCTGCTGCGCCGGCAGTGTCGATTCATCGACGGTGAAGGCCGACAGGAAGGGAATCCGCTCGGCGAGCCCCGCCTGCTTGTACTGCTTGACCAGGTTGACGCCCATGCCGCCCGGCATGAAGGTGAAGACGGCGTCCGGATTGAGCGAGGCGATTTTCGAGAGCTCCGGCTGGAAGTCCAGCGTGTTCAGCGGCATGTAGGATTCCTCGACGATCTCGCCATTGTAGTCGAGCTTGAAGCCTGCAACCGAGTCCCGTCCAGCCTGATAGTTCGGCACCAGCACATAGACGCGCTTGTAGCCGCGCTCCTGCGCCACCTTGCCAAGGATCTCGTGCACCTGGTCGTTTTGGTAGGACGTCACGTAGAAGAACGGGTTGCATTCCTTGCCGGCATAGCTTGACGGGCCGGCGTTCGGGCTGATCAGGAACGTCTTGGTGTCGGTGACGGGCTTGTGTATCGCCAGCAGGATGTTGGAAAAGATCGGGCCGACCACGAAATCCACCTTGTCGCGCTCGAGTAACCCCCTGACCTTGGTCACGGCGGCATCAGGCTTCAGCTCGTCGTCAGCCACGACGACTTCGACATCCCGTCCGCCTAGCTTGCCGCCAAGATCCTTGACCGCGAGCGCGAAACCGTCGCGTGCCTGCTGTCCCAGCACGGCCGCCGGGCCCGACAGCGTCAGGATCACTCCGATCTTGATTTTTTCCTGCGCGACCGCGGGGTGGATGGTCATGCCCAACAAAGCCGCCAGCCCAGCCCAACACCACTTCTGCTTCATCTCGTTTCCCTCGATCGGCCGCGCGCCGCCGCCATGCCGTGGGTTCAAGCTTATGCTGATGCAGACCAGTGCTGCAAGCGAACCGATGGTCCGCCGTGTTCGCCGCGACCCTTGCCATGCAAGCGGCGCGCCAATTACTTGAAGCTTAAAGAAAATCCGAAAACCGCGGGCATCACGATGTCTTCTACTTTGACTTGCAGTGCCGCCCGAATTATTTGAAGGTCAAAATGATGAGCCGACGCGAGGCTTGCGAGCGGCGAGGCTGGCGGGTTGGATTGCACCATGATGCTTGATTCCGAGACCAAGGCCGTCGAGCTTCCGGAAGACCATGGCAACGAGCTGCGCCTGTGGCTGCGCCTTCTCACCTGCACGACGCTGATCGAGGGAACTGTCCGCAGCCGGCTGCGCGAGCGGTTCGATGTCACGCTGCCGCGCTTCGACCTGATGGCGCAGCTCGATCGGGCACCCGACGGCATGACGCTGTCGGACGTTTCCAAGCGGATGATGGTTTCCAACGGCAACGTGACAGGATTGGTGGAGCGACTTGTCGAATCCGGCCATCTCGACCGCCGAACTTCGGACTCCGATCGTCGGGTCCAGGTCATCCGCCTGACCAAGGCGGGCCGGTCCGAATTTCGAAAGATGGCGGCCGAGCACGAGACCTGGATTGCCGATATTTTCGCCGAGTTGACGCCGAAAGACGTGCGCGACTTGATGCGGCTTCTGGCCAAGGCCAAGGGATCGGCACAGAAGGCTGCCGGCCGGCGGGCGACGTGATCGCCGTGCCCGGCATCGACTACGAGGTCGAGTACAACAACCGGGCGCGGGTGCCGGAACATCCGGCCCTGATGGCGGGTTGGGCGCGCGACGCGGCGGCCTACCGCATGCAACGTCCGCCGCAATCGATCGCCTACGGCGCGGGCCAACGCCAAACGATCGATCTCTTTGCCGGCGACGGCGATGGGCCGATCGTCGTTTTCATTCACGGTGGCTACTGGCAGGCGCTGGATGGCTCGTCCTTCAGCCACTGCGCGCGCGGGCTGAACGCCCATGGCATCGACGTCGCAGTCCCGACCTATGATCTGTGTCCCCGGGTGACGGTCGCTGAGATCGTCGGCGAGATGGGTACCGCGGCCCGCGCGCTGGCGCGGTTCGGTCGTCCGCTGGTGGCGAGTGGTCACTCCGCCGGCGGCCACCTTGCCGCCTGCCTGCTTGCGACGGATTGGCGGGCGCTCGATCCATCCTTGCCGAACGACCTCGTTGTGGCTGCGTATACGATCTCCGGCTTGTTCGATCTGGCGCCGCTGATCGAGACTTCGCTGAACAACGCCTTGCGGCTTGATCCGGATTCGGCGAGGGCTGCAAGCCCGTTGTTCTGGCACCCGCCTGAGCATGGCAGCCTCGATGCGCTCGTGGGCGGTAACGAAAGCGCCGAATATTTCCGCCAGAGCCGTGCCATCGTCGAGCAATGGGGCGTGGCTGACATTGCCACCCGGTTCGACACCATCGCCGATGCGAACCATTTCACCGCGATCGCCCCCTTGGCCGACCCTGCGTCGCCCATGGTGGCGCGGCTGAAGCAACTCGCCGGACGCTAGGCGTTTTGAAAAAAGCACGAGATCACCCGGATTCGGGGCTCTTGCGTCCAGATATTTTAAGTATAAAATGTTTAGGAATGAAGCGCCGCCAGGCGTCCTCGATATTGGTCTTGAGCCTTTCATCGGAAAGCGAGGGGCGAACAGAAATGTCAGGAAGAAATCCGAACCTCGGCCCGTCAGGCCATGTTGACGATTTCACGCGGCGAAATCTTCCGCCGTTCGAACAGTGGCCGGACTTGCTGCTTGATCGGCCGGAGTTTCAATACCCCGAATATCTCAACGTTGCGGTCGAGCTGACCGACCGGCTGGTGGAGAAGGGATTTGGCGACCGCACCGCGCTGATCGGTAACGGCCGCCAGCGCACCTACAAGGAACTCGCGGACTGGTCCAGCCGTCTTGCGCATGCTCTGGTCGAGAATTACGGGGTCAAGCCCGGCAATCGCGTCCTGATCCGCTCCGGCAACAACCCCGCGCTCGTCGCAGCCTGGCTTGCGGCAACCAAGGCCGGTGCTGTCGTCGTCAACACCATGCCGATGCTGCGCGCCGGCGAACTGACCAGAATCGTCGACAAGGCCGAGATTGCGCTGGCGCTGACCGACAGCCGGATCGCCGATGAACTGGTCGCTTGCGCCAAGACCAGCCGCTTCCTCAAGCAGGTCGTGAATTTCGACGGAACGTCGAACCATGACGCGGAGCTCGATCGGGTCGCGCTCAACAAGCCGGTCCGGTTCGATGCGGTGAAGACCGGCCGCGACGATGTGGCCCTGCTGGGTTTCACGTCAGGGACCACGGGCGAGCCGAAGGCGACGATGCATTTCCATCGCGATCTGCTGATCATCGCGGACGGTTATGCGAAAGAGGTGCTCAAGGTCATCCCCGACGACGTCTTCGTCGGCTCTCCGCCGCTGGCGTTCACGTTCGGGCTCGGGGGCCTGGCGATCTTTCCGTTGCGCTTCGGCGCCACGGCGACGTTGCTCGAGAACGCTGCTCCGAGCGAGATGGTCAAGATCATCGAGACCTACAAGGCGACGGTCTGCTTCACCTCGCCCACGGCCTATCGGGCGATGATGGCGGCGATGGACAACGGCGCCGATCTATCGTCGCTGCGCCTTGCGGTATCGGCCGGCGAAACACTTCCTGCGCCGGTGTTCGAAAGCTGGACAGCCAAGACCGGCAAACCGATCCTGGACGGCATCGGCAGCACCGAACTGCTGCATATCTTCATCAGCAATCGGCAGGGCAATGCCGTCGGTGGAAAGACGGGATATCCAGTCACGGGCTATGAGGCCAGGATCGTCGATGACGGGATGAAGGAACTGCCGGCCGGCGCGCCTGGCAAGCTCGCGGTACGCGGGCCGACCGGATGCCGTTATCTGGCGGACGGCAGGCAGACCAACTATGCTCGCGATGGCTGGAATCTGACTGGCGATACGTTCGTGCAGGATGAAGACGGCCGCTTCTCCTTTGTCGCGCGCTCCGACGACATGATCATCTCCTCCGGCTACAACATCGCCGGCCCCGAAGTCGAGGCTGCGCTGCTGTCGCATCCCGCCGTGGCCGAATGCGGTGTCGTCGGCGCGCCGGACGAGGCGCGCGGCATGGTCGTCAAGGCCTATGTGGTGCTGGCTGCCGGCGTGACGGGTGATGCCGCAACGGTCCTGGCGTTGCAGGATCATGTCAAGCAGACGATCGCACCTTATAAATATCCACGCGCGATGGAGTTCGTCGCGCAACTCCCCAAGACCGAGACCGGCAAGCTGAAGCGGTACGCCTTGCGGCAGATGGCACAGGCGGGCTCGGCCTCGACCGGCGTCGCCGCCGAATGAATGGAGTATTCAGTGAATAGCGCTGACGCGTCCGGGCTCGCCGTGCGGGCGGCCGAAAACGACGCACCGCGAGTCCTGCAGCCGAGCGGCTGGCCGGCACCGAAAGGCTATGCCAATGGCATGGCGGCGGACGGCCGCATCGTGGTGACCGGCGGCGTCATCGGCTGGGACGCGCAGGAGCGCCTGGCCTCCGGCTTTCTGGCGCAGGCCCGTCAGGCGCTGTCCAACATCGTGGCCATTCTCGCCGAGGGTGGCGCAGGGTCACAGCACCTGGTTCGGCTCACCTGGTATGTCGTCGATATGGATGAATATCTGGCGAACCTGAAAGAACTCGGCGCGATCTATCGCGAAATCCTTGGCGCGCACTATCCGGCCATGGCGCTGGTCCAGGTCGTCCGGCTGGTCGAAAAGGCGGCCCGCCTTGAAATCGAGGCCACCGCCGTGGTGCCGCGCTAGTCCGGCCGGCGAGTGTCCCCGCCTACTTTGCTGCGGAGCAAAAAGCCGCCGTCGCAAATCCTTCATCCGCGGCCTATACTTGGTCCGCTGTTGATGCTGATCTTGCGTCCTGCTTGCGCTTTTCCCTTGCCCGGAGCCTTTGTATGAAGACCGTCCGCCTTGTCCTGACGTTGCTCGCGCTGACCCTGTTCGCGCCATGGCAATCCGCCGAGGCCGCGGACGTCATCTGCTACAACTGCCCGCCGGAATGGGCGGACTGGGCGTCCATGCTCAAGGCCATCAAGGCCGACCTCAACTATGACATTCCCCATGACAACAAGAATTCCGGCCAGGCGCTCGCGCAGATCCTGGCCGAGAAGAACAATCCGGTCGGCGATATCGGTTATTTCGGCGTTACCTTCGGCATGAAGGCGAAGGCGCAGGATGCGCTCGAGCCATACAAGCCTGCCCATTGGGACGAGGTCCCAGCCGGATTGAAGGATCCCGACGGCTACTGGACCACGATCCATTCCGGCACGCTCGGCCTGTTCGTGAACAAGGATGCGCTCGGCGGCAAGCCCGTGCCGGCCTGCTGGAAAGACCTGCTGAAGCCGGACTACAAAGGCATGGTGGGCTATCTCGATCCGTCCTCGGCGGCGGTTGGCTATGTCGGTGCGGTCGCGATCAACCTCGCGCTCGGCGGCTCTGCCTCGAATTTCGATCCGGCCATCAACTTCTTCAAGGAGCTGCGCAAGAACGATCCGATCGTGCCCAAGCAGACATCCTACGCCCGCGTCGTCTCCGGCGAGATGCCGATCCTGCTCGACTACGACTTCAACGCCTACCGCGCCAAATATTCCGAGAAGGGCAACTTCGCCTTCGTCATCCCCTGCGAGGGATCGGTGGTGTTTCCCTACGTCGTCGGCCTCGTGAAGAATGCGCCCGACAAGGAGAAGGCCAAGAAGGTCATCGACTACCTGCTCTCCGACAAGGGGCAGGCGATCTGGACCAATGCTTATCTGCGTCCGGCGCGCCCGATCGAGCTGCCGGAGGCCGTCAAGAGCAAATTCCTGCCCGACAGCGACTACGCCCGCGCCAAGAGCGTGGACTGGGGCGAGATGGAAAACGTGCAAAAAGGCTTTGTCGACCGCTATCTCGCCGAGGTGCGCTGAGGCAATATGGTGCCTCCTTCCCAGGGGCACCATTCGCTCGATGTCGCGTAATTCCTTTGTCTGGCTCTGCCTGCTGCCGCTTTGCGTCGTCACGACGGCATTCTTCCTGCTGCCGATGGCGCGCCTGGTTGTCATCGGCGCCGAGGGGCCGCAGGGGCTCTCGGGCTATCTCGCGATCCTGACCGAGCCCCGCTATCGCGCGACGTTGATCAACACGGTCGTGCTTGCCGCGGCCACCACCGCCGTGACACTGATCGTGGCGACGATTGCCGGCATGTTCCTGCAGCGCCATCGCTTCCCGGGCCGTGCCGTGCTGATCGCGATGTTGACCTTTCCGCTGGCGTTTCCCGGCGTCGTGGTCGGCTTCATGATCATCCTGCTGGCGGGCCGCCAGGGCCTGCTCGGCGATATCGCGAGCCGGTTGTCCGGCGAGAAGATCGTGTTCGCCTATTCGATCTACGGCCTCTTTCTCGGTTATCTCTACTTCTCGATCCCGCGCGTGATCCTCACCGTGATGGCGGCGGTGCAGAAGCTCGACGTCGGCCTGGAGGAGGCGGCGCGCTCGCTGGGCGCCAGTCCCTGGGCGGTGCAGCGCGACGTGGTGCTGCCGGCGCTGGCGCCGGCCTTTGTCGCCTCTGGCGCCATCGCCTTCGCTACCGCGATGGGCGCCTTCGGCACGGCGTTCACGCTTGCCACCAATATCGACGTGCTGCCGATGCTGATCTACACCGAGTTCACGCTGGCCGCGAATTTTGCCACGTCGGCTGCGCTGTCGGTGGGGCTTGGCATCATCACCTGGCTTATCCTGGCGCTCGCCCGCTCGTTCTCGGGCAGCGCGGTCGCGGCGGCGGGATAGTTGATGCGCGATCGCCTGATCTTCACCAGCCAGCTCCTGTTCACGCTACTCGTCGCCGCCTTCCTGGTCGTGCCGGCGGTGCTCTCGATCATGGCCGGCGTCACCGTGAACTATTTTCGCGGTATCCAGTCGGGCCTCACCCTGCAATGGGTGGCGCAGGTCTTCGATCTCTATGCCGGCACTATCGGTTTGTCCTTCCTGATTGCCTTCGCGACACTTGCGGTGACGCTGCTCGTGGGCGTTCCTGCTGCTTACGCCCTGCATGTGCGGGCAGGGCGGCTGTCGCGGTTCGTTGAAGAGATCATCACGCTGCCGCTGGCAATCCCCGGCCTTGCCATCGCGCTCGCCCTGCTGCTGTCCTACGGCGGGTTCAGCGACTTTCGCCGTTCCTGGCTCTTCATCCTCACCGGGCACGTCATCTTCACCATGCCATTCATGGTGCGATCGGTAATGGCGGTATTCGCGACCGTCGACATCAGGACGCTGGACGAGGGCGCGGCTTCGCTCGGCGCCTCGCCCTGGCGGCGCTTTCTTGGCGTGATCGTGCCCAATGCGGTGCCGGGAATACTGGCGGGATCGCTCATGGTGGTGACGCTGTCGCTCGGCGAATTCAACGTCACCTGGATGCTGCATACGCCGCTCACCAAGACGCTGCCGATCGGCCTTGCCGACAGCTATGCCTCGATGCGGCTCGAAGTGGCGTCCGCCTACACGCTGATCTTCTTCGTCATGATCATCCCGCTCCTGGTCGCGATGCAGATGTTTGCCGACAGGGAGCACGCGAAATGAGCGTCGACGCCGGCCATGGCGCCGCGGTGCGGATCGAGAATTGCGGCAAGACGTTTGCCGACGGCACGCGCGCGCTGGAGCCCGCGACACTCGACATCGCGCGTGGCGAGACGCTGGTGCTGCTCGGACCCTCCGGCTGTGGCAAGACCACGATGCTGCGCATCATCGCAGGCATCGAGACGCCCGATACCGGCGGCAGGGTGCTGTTTGACGGCAAGGACGTGACCGGGGTCGCGATCGAGCGGCGCAATGTCGGGATGGTGTTCCAGTCCTACGCGCTGTTTCCCAATATGAGCGTCGCCGACAATATCGGCTACGGGCTGAAAATCCGCCGTGTGCCGAGAGAGGCCCGCGCCGCGCGCATCGCCGAGCTCGTCGAGCTCACCAACATCACGGGGCTGGAGAACCGCCGGATCGACCAGCTCTCCGGCGGCCAGCGCCAGCGTGTGGCGCTGGCGCGCGCAGTCGCGATCCGTCCCGGCATCTTGCTGCTCGACGAGCCCCTGACCGCGCTCGACGCGGCGTTGCGCGATCGCCTGCGCGGGGAGCTCAATCGCCTGCTCCGCGCGCTCGGCATCACCGCGATCTACGTGACGCATGACCAGGCCGAGGCAATGGAGCTCGGCGACCGCATCGTGGTCATGCGCAAAGGCGCGATCGCGCAGATCGGGTCGCCGCGCGACATCTATTTCACGCCGAACAGCCGCTTCGTCGCCGAGTTCATCGGTGCTGCCAACATCGTCGAGGCGCCGGTCGATAACGGACATCTGATGCTGCCGGGAGGCCGCCAGCCGATCGGCGGCGCAGCGAGCCTTGCCGCTGCGATCGCCATGATCAGGCCAGAGACCATCGGGATCGTCGATTCCGGCAACGCGCCGCTGTCCGGGACAGTCGAGAGCGTCAGCTTCACGGGAGACCGGCAGCGGGTTGTCGTCGGCGGCGCGTCGCACAAGCCATTGACGGTCGACGCGCCGAACACCATTGAGCTGAAGGCCGGCCAGCGGGTCGGACTTTCGATCGCGCCGGAGGCCGTTCGACTGTTGCCAGCCGAGGGATGAGAGGGATCGATGTCGTCCAGGCCCGTTCGTATCGCGCAAGTTTCCGACCTCCACGTCAAATCGCCGGGTGCGCTTGCCTATGGTCGCGTCGACACCGCGAAGGCGCTGGAGCGCTGCGTTGCCGCGCTCAACGCATTCGTCCCGGCCCCGGACTTCGTCGTCATTTCCGGTGATCTTGCTGACACCCCTGCTTCTGAGGAATATGAGTATCTGGCGCGCCTGCTGGCGCCGCTGAAGCTGCCGTTTGCCGCGATTCCCGGCAATCACGATTCGCGCGAGATGATGCGCGCAGCGTTCCCGAACGCGCCTTATGCCTCGGTTTCCGGCCCACTCAACCAGAAGATCGCCGTGGGAGGTCTCGACCTGCTGCTGCTTGATTCCAGCGTGCCGGGAAAGCCGCATGGCGAACTCGATCCGTCAACCTTGAGCTGGCTGGATGCTGCGCTGGTAACGACCGCCGACCGGCCGGCGCTGCTGTTCCTGCATCATCCGCCGTTCATCGCCGGCATCTGGCACATGGACCGCCAGAATCTCGCCAATGCCGGTGACCTTGCAGCGATCGTCCAGCGCCACCCGCGGGTTCGGCTGATCGCCACCGGCCACGTTCACCGCGCAACGTTCACGATGTTTGCCGGCGTGCCCTGCACGATCTGTCCGGCGCCCAACCACGCCGTCGATCTCGATCTTGCCGAACTGCGCGAGCCGTCGTTCAAGGTGGAGCCGCCGGCCTTTCACCTTCATGCCTGGTTTCCCGGTGCGGGCTTCGGCGACATGGTGACCCACCAGGTGCCGATCGGAGAATTCGACGGACCGCATCCGTTCTTCGGACCGGACGGCGAGCTGCTCTAAGGGCCGGCTAGGCGCCGTCACGCTAGTGGAGCGGATTTGACGTTCGCTACGCGCCTGCCGCGATGGGATGCGAATGTTAGACCACTAGATAGTGGAATCGAGCTTGCGATAGGCCTTGGCGGCCTTCTTCAAGAGCCGTTTCTTGCGCTTCGGTGTGAGGAATTCCAGCGAGGTCGGCGCGCCGTTCTGCGTGATCTCGCCAGCGAGCGCGTCGCCCCGCGCCGCGTCGTTCAGCTCGCCCAGCGATCTCTGCGCCTTGCGCAGATGCTTGAGCGCAGCCTTCTGCTTTGAAAAGGCCTTGCTTGTAAAGAGGTCCTCGAGGGAATCGATCGAATAGGTGAGCTTCTTGTTCAGCAGCCTCAGGCGGTGCCGTTTCTCCGTTCCCATCTCGCGAAGCTTGCGGCTCTTCTTGAGGAGTCTGGACTCCCACTCCGCCAATTTGTCCGCGCTATAATCTGCCACCGGCAAGGCGCGCGCTTTCGCCGCCTGCTTGCCCTTTTTTGTCGACCAGGGACCGTTCTCGATCCAGGCCGAAACCTGATCGATCAGCCAACGGTATCGCACGGAGCTGAGCATGCGCGTCAGATGCTGGTGGGCTTGCGCGTTTCTGGCCTTCCAGGACTGCAGGGCCGCCGCTACTGCCGGCTTGCGCTTGCCATTAATGGCCTTGATCCGTTCGATGGCGACGTCGAGGTCGCGGACCGCGCCGAGCTCGCCGTTCAGCCATTTCAGCTCGTCCCTGATTTCGTCGCGAAGGCTGTCCTCGACCATGGGCGAGAAGAACAGGATCGCGGAGCGCAGATGCGTCAAGGCGACGCGCATTTGGTGCAGTGCGTTCGGATCGCCCTTGGCGGCGGCCTCGCTGTGGGCGTTCAGGCTGTCGAGATGCCGCCGCGCCACGATGCGGAAGGCGGTGTCGCACGCCATCGCGCCATTTAATCGCGCTGCGGGGTATTTCCGTTCTCCCGCGGCTCTTTTGCGCGAGGAAGAAGCGGTACCTGCGGATTTCTGGCGCGGCGGCATGGTCGTTCGCGGTGAGGGGCTTGGGCCCATGGCCGCGATATTATAGGTCCCGCCACCTGCGGCAACCTCGCGAACCGAAGGCGGCCAGGGTGGCGCGGCTTGCAAGCCGTGGGCGGACAGCGCAATCTTTCAAAAAAGCGGTAGCTCCGAGGGGCCGCCGGCACAAAGGGGGGTGTATGCGCCTGTTTCGCTTGCTGGTTCTACTGCTTGGCCTAGCCGGAAGCGCCCCCGCGCAGGCGCAGGCGAATTACCCCGATCGGCCAATCAAGATGATCGTGCCGCTGGCCGCGGCCAGCGCGGTCGACGTTGCCGCCCGCATCGTCACGCAGAAGATGGCCGACAACATGGGCCAGCAGTTCGTGATCCTGAACCTGCCGGGCGCGTCCGGCCTGATCGGGGCCGAGCAGGTCGCGCGGGCGGAGCCGGATGGCTACACGATTGGCGGCTTCAACGACAGCATCATGACCATGGTGCCGAACCTGCAGTCGAACATGCGCTGGGACATCCTGAAGGATTTCGAGCCGATATCGCTCGTTGCCACCGTGGAATGGGGCCTGATTGCCGGCAACCAGACGACCTACAAGACTGCGGCCGATCTCATCGCCGCGGCGAAAGCGGCGCCGGGGAAGATCGACTATAGCTCGGGCGGCCCCGGCAGCCCGCAGCATCTCGCCATGGCGATGTTTGCTTCCAGCGCCGGCATTGCGTTGACCCACGTGCCCTATAAAGGCGCGACGCAGGCCGCCACCGACGTCGCGGCGGGCCAGATTCCGGTCGGTTTCCAGGGACTCGGCACGGTTGCTGCGCTGGTGCGCGGGGGACAGGTCCGGCTGATCGGAGTGACGACGGAAAAGCGGCTGCCGCAATTCCCCGATGTGCCGACGGTCTCGGAGTCGGGCCTGCCTGGTTTCACCTTCAACTCCTGGTTTGCGATGCTGGCGCCGGCCGGCACGCCGAAGGCGATCATTGCCCGGCTGAATGCCGAGGCACTGAAGGCGATCAGCGACCCCGACGTGCGCCGCAAGCTGGAGGAGCTCGGCTTTGCGATCCGCGGCAGCTCGCCGGACGAGCTGGGGGCCATGACACGCGAGCAGCTCGCCAAATATGCCCGCGTCATCAGGGAAATGGGCATCGTCAACGAGTGATGCGGAGATTATACCCGAACACGCCAGACGTGTTTATGTATTTGTTAACTACCTAAAGTAATTTTTTGCACGATTGTCAAGATTTCCGTCGGCTGCTCCCAGCGTCAAAAAAGCGTTGGCGGAGAGTGAACTGTATCACTTGGTGGGGCGGGCCGGGCTTGCTATTGTCCAGTGAAGGTGGTCGCGATTTTGGTCATTCTGGAGGGCGGCAGTCCCCATCTCCATAGGCCTCCACCGCTGGCAGTTGCATGCTTCCTGGCGAAAAAGGCGATCGGTGAATGGCTCCGGAAAGGCCCATGGCTGAAGCTCTGTCCGGCGGCGGGAAAGCCGGCGAGGCGCCGCGAACCGTGAGCAGCAAATTGTCCGTGCTGCGTCGGCACCCGATCTTTTCCCATCTCGAGCCCGATGCTCTCGACCAGCTCTGCCGCTACGCCAAATACGTGACGCTGAAGCGGGGCGCTTCGATCTTTTCCAAGGGCGATCCGGGCAACAGCCTGTTTGCGGTGGTTTCGGGCACCGTGAAGATCAGCATTTCCTCGCCCGATGGTCGCAATGCGATCCTGAACCTGATCGGCGCCGGCGAGATTTTCGGCGAGATCGCGATCCTCGACGGTGCGCCGCGCAGCGCCGACGCCACCGCCAATGCCAATTGCGAACTCTTTGTCATCGACCGGCGCGAATTCCTGCCCTTCGTGCGAAGCCAGCCGGCGCTCTCGATGCGATTCATCGAATTGTTGTGTGCCCGGCTGCGCTGGACCAGCGAGCAGGTCGAGCAGATCATCCTGCAGAACCTGCCGGGCCGGCTGGCGAGCGCGCTGATCGGCTTGACCGAAAAGCGCGGGCTCGAACCGGCAAGCCAGACGATCGCCATCACGCAGCAGGAAATCAGCGAGATGGTCGGCATGACGCGCGAAAGCATCAACAAGCAGTTGCGCGCCTGGGCTGCACGCAACTGGGTCCGGCTTGAGCATGGCGCGATCGTCGTGCTGGATGCCGATTCGCTTCGCGATCTGGTCGAGGCGGGGGCGGTCGACGAGAAGTAGACCAGGCGGCAATATCGCCCGCGCGCCACGTCCTGGCGAGCGGTGTCTCATATCAGCATCGCAGCCGAAAAAATCCGGCAAATGTGATCGAGATTGCATGTGCGCGCTCGATCCGTCGGTATTTGCATGGGTGCAATCCCGGAGGCACCCGTGCAGCGAAATTTCGACGAATTGAGTCCATCCGATCGCCGCTTTCTCACCAACTGGACGGCGGCCGTCCTCGCCATCCATGGCGGCCTTGTTCTGGTGCTGATCGCGATAGCGACCGGCTATCCCGCTGCATCGGACCGGATCTCGGAAGCGGTGCAAGCCGAATATCTCGTCAACGTTCCGTCCGTGAGCGAACCGACGCAAGTCGCGCAACCGCGCCGCGAGATAAAGACCGCAGGGCAGCTCGAGGCCAGCGCTCAGAGATAGCCTTCGCCGGCCTCCACGGCGAAGCGGCCGGGATCGCCTTCCCATACGATCCGGGCGTGCTCGAGCACGTAGACACGGTCGGCATGCGGCAGGGCGAAGGTGACGTTCTGCTCGCCCAGCAGCACCGTGATCGAGGTGGTCTGCCGCAGCTTCTCCAGCGCTTTCGACAATTGCTCGAGAATGACCGGCGCAAGACCCAGCGTCGGCTCGTCCAGGATCAGGATTTTCGGCTGCATCATCAGCGCGCGACCGATCGCGAGCATCTGTTGCTCGCCGCCTGACAGGGTCTGCGCCAACTGGCCCTGCCGTTCTTTCAGAATCGGAAACAGCTCGAACAGCCAAGCCAGTTGCCTGGCCCTTTCTTCCTCCGAGAGGTGCTGCCCGCCAAGGTCCAGATTCTCCCGCACCGTCATTTCACCGAACAGCTCGCGCGATTCCGGACACTGCACGATGCCGCTGCGGGCGATGCGGGCCGGGCTGATGCCGCGCAGTTTCTCGCCGTCGCGAATGATGTCGCCGGTATAGGGCAAAAAACCAGAGATCGCGTTGAACAGCGTGGTCTTGCCGGCACCGTTCAAGCCGACGACGGAGACGAATTCGCCGTGGTGGATGTGGATCGAGACGTTTTGCAGCGCCTGCGCCTTGCCGTAGTACACGCTCAGATTCTCGACTTGCAGCGCAGGCACCTTGTCCTTGAAGCTGGTCTCGGGTCGGGCGTGCGTCTCGATCGCACCGCCGAGGTAGACCCGCCGCACGGTCTCATTGCGCATCACCTCGTCGGCGCGGCCGGTGATGATTTCCTCGCCGAGATACATCGCAAGTACGCGGTCGACCAACGCGGCCACGCTCTTGACGTTGTGATCGACCAGGAGCACCGCGCGGCCTTCGTCGCGGAAGCTTCGGATCAGCTCGGAAAACACGGCGACTTCGGCAAGCGTCAGTCCGGCAAAGGGTTCGTCGACCAGCACGACCTTGGGGTCGCGGGCGATCGCTTTCGCAAGCTCCAGTCGGCGCAGATCGGCAAAGGGCAGGGTCGGCGGGCGGCGGTCCATGACCTTGCCGAGGCCAACGCGGTTGGCGATCCATTTGGCGCGTTCAGTCAGCGCCGCATCGGGAAACAGCATGAACAGGCTGTCGGGCAACAGCGCGACCATGATGTTTTCCAGCACCGTCTGCCGGTTCAGCGGCCGCGAGTGCTGAAACACCATGCCAAAGCCTTTGCGCGCGATCTTGTGCGCCGGCAGGCCCGCGACGTCTTCACCCTGGAAGATCACTTGTCCGGCGGTCGGGCGCTCGATCCCCATGATCGCCTTCATCGCAGTGGATTTGCCGGAACCGTTCGGACCGATCAGCCCAAAGATTTCGCCGGGGCGCAGCTCGAGAGCGAGATTCTTTACCGCGGTGAGGCCGCCGAAGCGCTTGGTCAGGCCGCGCACCTGAAGGATCGGTGCCGTGCTGTCGGTGGCGTTCATGCTGGCATTCGTCACGAGCGGGCCTCGCGCGAGAGGGCTGCGCCGAGGAAGCCGCCGGGGAAGAACAGCACGACCAGCAGCGCGATGAACGATACGATGAAGGTCGCAAGCTCTCCCGTCGGCCGCAGGAATTCCCCGAGCACGATCAGGAAGATGGAGCCGAGGGCGGCGCCCAGCACAGTGCGCCGGCCGCCGAGCACGGCGGCGACGATGACGTTCACGCCGACGGCGATGTCGACCACGGTGCCCACCGAAGCCGTGCCGAAATAGAACACCAGCAGCGCGCCCGACAATCCCGAAAAGAAGGCGCTGACGACGAAGGCGGCGAGCTTGTGCTTGACGATATTGAAGCCGAGCGCGCCGGCCTGCACCGGATCCTGTCCGCTTGCCTGCAGCACGAGGCCGATCGGCGACTGCGAGAGACCGTAGAGGATCGCGGCGCTGATCGTCATGAAGCCCAGTGCGATCCAGTAATTGGCGTTGGCGTTGATGGTGATGACGTCGGGAATGGTGAGTCCGATCTCGCCGCCGGTGAGATCGGCAAACACCACGACGAAATTTTGCAGCATCAGCACCGCAACCAGGGTCGTCAGCCCGAAATAGGGGCCGCGAACCCGCAACGCCGGCAGCGCCAGCACGAGCCCGGCAATCACGGACGCCAGCGCGCCGAGCAGGATGCAGACATAGACCGACCAGCCATACTGGTTATTGAGAATGCCGGCGGTATAGGCGCCGACGCCGATCAGGAAGGTCGGGCCGAAATTCACTTCGCCGGCGAAGCCGAACAGGAGGTCCCAGGCCATCGCGAACACGCCGAAATAATAGGCGACGGTGAGCAGGCCCAGCACGTAGCCCGAGACGTAGAGCGGCAGTGTGGCTGCAACAACCACCGTAACGAGCGAAATCACGAACAGGCGCGATGTGAAGAAGCCGGCCATCTCAGCGCCTCCCAAGCAGGCCCTGCGGCCGGACATACATGACTGCGACGAGCAACAGGAGCGCAGGAATGGTGCGGTAGGCCGGCGAGATCAGGTAGGCGGTGATGGTCTCGAGATAGCCGACCACGAAGGCCGCAATCAGCGAACCCGACACGCTGCCGAGCCCGCCCAGCACGACGATCGAGAACGCGCTCGCCGTCAGCGGCCCGACGCTGTAGGAGCTGACGCCCAGGAACATGCCGAGCAGGACGCCGGCGATGCCGGCAAGGATGCCGTAGATCGTCCAGACCACAATGTAGATGTTGGTGAGCTCGAGCCCGAGCAGGGTGACCCCGCGCGGGTTCATCGAGGCGGCCAGCACCGCCTTGCCGGTGCGGGTACGGTTCACGAGCAGCCACAACAGCGCGATCACGAGACAACAGACGACCGCGGTGAAGATCTCGTTCCTGGGCGTGCGCACGCCCAGGATGTCGACGACGCCTTCGACGATCGGCAGCACGGTCTTGGCGTTGTTGGTGAAGAAATAGGCGATCAGCTCCTGGATCATGATGCCCCACAGGAGCGTGCCGGTGAGGACGAAGATCTCCTTTTCCTCATTGGCGATCCGCGTCGATCGCTGGATCGGCTGCACCACCGCGAAATAGGTGGCGTGGGCCGCGATGAGGGCCACCGCGACTCCAATCAGCGCACCGGAGTAGGTGTCGGTATGCAGCAAGCTGGCCGCCGCCCAGGCCGCCACGGCGGCCGCGACCATGATCGCGCCATGCGCGAGGTTGAGCACGCCGGAGACGCCGAAGATCAGGGTGAAGCCGGTTGCGCCGAGCGCGTACAGGGCGCTGACGGCAAAGCCGTCGATCAATATCTGGAAAGCAAGCATCGGATTGGGGGCGGCAGCACCGCCGCCTCAACTCCTTTGATAGCGACAACTGGCAAAGGCGCTCCCGGGCGAGCCCGGGAGCGCAATCCCTGTTTTAATTGGCGGTGACCTTGATGAAGCTTGGGAACTTGATCTCGGTCTTGGCAACTTCCTTGGGCCAGACCGCGACCTGCTGGCCATCCTGCCATTGCAGCATCAAGCCCGTGATCAGCCCTTTGCCGTATTTGATCGAGTGGGTGAACGGGTCGTCCTTGCCATAGAACTGCACGCGACCGATGGTGCCTTCCCAGTCGGTCTTTTCCAGCGCGTCGACGAGCTTGTCGGCGTCGGTCGAACCGGCGCGCTTTACGGCGTCGGCGATGAAATAGACCTCGTCATAGGCGGTGTAGCCGGCATAGGAGGGGAAGTTGCCGTACTTCGTCTTGAATCCGTCTGCGAACGGGATCGACTTCGGGGTCACCGCAACGCCCGGCCCGGACACGCCCTGGTACAGCACGCCATTGGCGGCGTCGTTGGTGTCCTTGCCGAAGGTGGAGTTGGTGGCCTGCGAAGAGATACCGAACATCGGTATCGGCACCTGCTGGTTCTTCCACTGCACGGTCGGCTGCACGCCGACATGCGAAATGCCCGTGATCATGACGTCGGGCTTGACGGCCTCGATCTTGTTGAAGATCGGCGTGAAGTCGGTGGTGTCGGGCGAGAAGCGGATGTGATCCAGCACTTTCAGTCCGACCTTGGGCAGGCACTCCTCGTATCCGACGTCGAGCGGCTTAGTCCAGGCGGCGTCCTCGCTGACGATGACGGCGGTCTTCATGTGCTTCTGGTCGACCAGCAGCTCCTTGGCGGCGTCGCAGACCGACAGGGCCAGCGCAGCCGAGGTCAGGTAGCCATGGAAGGTGTATTTGTTCTTCTCATAGTCGGCATGGACGCTCTTGCTGATCTCGTTCGAGGCCGCGCCCGGCGTGATGAACGGCGTCTTCAGCCGCGATGCCCACGGCTCGAGCGCCAACACCACCTCGCTGATGTAGCTGGCGATCACCACGTTGACCTTGTCCTCGTTCACGGCGCGTTGAAAGGCGCGCACGGAATCGGCCGACGAGGAGTGATTGTCATAGGTGATGATCTCGATCTTGCGGCCGTCGATGCCGCCTTTGGCGTTGATCTCGTCGGCTGCCATCTGGGCGGCCTGTGGGATCGAGGCGCCCGCGATGGCCTGGGCTTCCGCGATCACGCCGATCTTGATCGGATCTGCGGCCAGCGCCTGGCCCGGAAACGTGGTCAAAAGGCCCAGCGCGGTCGCGCCAAGCAGGCCTTGCACTGACCAAAAAACAGGCGGTTGGGATGTTGTTTTCATGTTGTTCCTCTCCTTCTTGTTATTGAGCTATTCGGCTTCGTTGGCAGTTGTTGGCAACATTGTACCCAGCGTTCCGCGCGCAGCAAGCGAAACCGCGCGCCACGGGTCGGTGCCGTGGCAGAACTAAAGTCGATGGTCGAACCGGGAATAGGCGTGCCTCGCATGGCCATCTCAGACTGCGGCCCGGACGGGAGTTACGTTCGCGCCGCGTTCGATCCTGAACTCGCGATCGACCAGCTCGCGGGAATGGTTCATGTCCGATTGCGCCATCAGCATGGTGAGCGCCTTGCCACGGAGCGAAGCCAGCACCTCGGCAAGGCGTTCCGACAGGGCCGGCGCGATGCCTTCGAACGGCTCGTCGAGCAGCAGGCACTTCGTCCCGATCGCAAGCGCGCGGCCGAGCGCGACGAGTTTCTGCTGGCCACCGCTCAACAGCAGCGCCTTGCGGTCGCGCATCTCGGCAAGCTCGGCGATCACCTCATAGACGAAGTCGAGTCTTGCCTTGCGTTCGATGTGCCTGCCCACCCACAATGGCAGCAGGATGTTTTCCTCCACTGTCAGTTGCGGCACCAGGCAGCGGTCTTCCGGCATGTAGCCGATGCCGAGCGCGGCGCGGGCGTGGCGCGGCCGCGCCGAGAGGTCCTGCCCCTCGAAGCGCAGGCGACCGCGCACCGGCTTCAGATGCCCCATGATCGAGCGCATCAGGGTGGTCTTGCCGGCGCCGTTGCGCCCGACCAGGCTCACCATCGCGCCCTTGTCGACCTGCATGGAAAAACCGCGCAGCGCCGTCATCGAGCGGATGTCGACGACGAGGTCCTCGATCTCGATCAGGGGTGCGTTCATCTTGCGCTCCCGGTGACGTAGCGCCGCACTTCGGGATCATCCAGCACATGATGCGGCTCGCCGTCGGCGAGGATGCGGCCGGAATAGAACGCGACCACGCGGTCGGCATAGCGGCTCACGATGTCCATGTCGTGCTCGACGAACACGATGGTGGCGGCATCAGGTGCCACCGCATGGATCACGCGATCCATGGTCGTGAATTTCTCTTCCGCCGATACGCCCGAGGTCGGCTCGTCGAGCAGCAGGAGCCTGGGGCGGCGCGCCAGCGCCATCGCGATATCGACGAGCTTGCGGACGCCGCCGGCAAGCTCCGACACCGGACGGTCCGCATGTCCGGCAAGGCCGAAGCGCTGCAGGAGCTCGAGCGCGCGTTCGCGGCGCTCGCCTGCTTCGGCGGGCGAATGCATTGACAACGCGCGCCCCCCCGCGCCCGAAACCGCGACCGTCAGGTTTTCCGCGGCCGTCAGCTCGATGAAGAGTTGCGGGATCTGGAACGAGCGGGAGATGCCGAGCTGCGCGACGCGCCGCGGCGGCCGGCCGACGATGTCGACGCCGTCAAGTGCGATAGAGCCGCTGTCAGGTGCAAGGTAGCCGGTCACGATGTTGACGAAGGTGGTCTTGCCGGCGCCGTTGGCGCCGATCAGGCTCACCTTCTGGCCTGCGGCGATGTCGATCGAGAGCGCTTCGGCAGCGGTCACTGCGCCAAATCGCTTGTTGACCGCGCGCACGGACAGCAGCGTGCTCACGACGCGGTCCTTTCCTCGGTGGCGGTGGCGGTTGCCGCCGGCGCCTCGGGCTTCCTGCGGCCCTCGCGAATCCAGAGCGAGCCGACGCCGCGAGGCAGGAACAGGATGACGGCGAGCAGGAAGAAGCCGAGCACGAGCTGCCAGGTGTTGGGCAAATACAGGTTCGAGAAGGAGCGCACGAGTTCGAGCGCGAGCGAAGCCACGAACACCGCGACCACGCTTTGATATCCGGCGAGCACCGCGATGAAGACGAACTCGCCGGACGTGGTCCAGTAGGCGAATTGCGGATCGATATGCCGTTGCGCCATCAGCGCAAACGCGCCGCTGGTTCCCGCGCAAGCCGCAGCAACCGCGAAGTTGACCGTGATGACCCGGCTCGCCGACAGGCCGAGATATTCGACCCGAAGATTGTTCTCGCGTACCGCGAGACTGGCCAGCCCGAATTCGGAACGGAACAGGATCGTCGCCGCGATGGCGGCAAACCCGGTGGTGACGACCGCGACGGCATAGAGCATGAAGTCGGCCTCGCGCGTGTCGGTGAACGTCACGCCGAACAGGCTCGGGCGGCCGACGTTGAAGCCGTCGGAACCGCCGAGCACGGTGGTCTTGACCAGCACGCCGTAAAACACCATCGACAGCGCAAGCGTCAGCATGCCGAAGAAGATTCCGCTATAGCGGGCAATCAGCGGACCGATCAGGAGGCCGAGCAGGCCGCCGCAGATGGCGCCGATCAGCAATTGCGCGACCGCATCGGTGATGCCCCAATGGTTGGCGACCAGCGCCACGCCATAGCCGCCCGAGGCAAAGAACAATCCTTGCCCGAACGACACGTTGCCGGTGCGCGCGACGATCACGATGCCGAGAGCGACCAGCGCGTTGGCGGCGGCGATCGTCGCCAGCGACAGGGTCCAGGTCGGCAGCAGCCGGCCGAGCAGCGTGACCGCGATCACCGGAACGAGCAGGGCGAGGGGGTGGTGACGTCCCATCAGATCCGCCTCGCGGTCTCGCGCTTGAACAGCCCTTCCGGGCGGAACAGCAGCACCGCCGCCATGATCACATAGATCATGAACAGCTCGATCTGCGGCATCAGGTGCACCGAGGCCGATCGCGCCAGCCCAACCAGAAGGGCGCCGACGGCCGCGCCTTCGACGCTGCCGAGTCCGCCGATCACCACGATGGCGAAGCTCAGGATGATCACATCGGAGGAGAGGCCCGGCTGCATCGAGATCTTGGGCGCCGTCAGCGCGCCGGCGAGCGCCGCCAGCAGCACGCCGAAGGCAAAGGCCGCCGCATACACGCGGTTGACCCGCACCCCCATGCTGACGCTCATTTCCTCGTTATGGATCACCGCGAGCACGATCTTGCCCATCACGGTGCGATTGAGACCGAACCAGACCGCAAACCCGATCGCGGCCGCGGCCGGGATCAGCAGCAAGTCGTAGCCGACATAATAGAGTCCGGCGAACTCGACATTGCCGAACAGCTCGTAAGGTTGCGTGGCGTAGATCGGGTTCACGCCCCAGATCAGCTTGGTGGTGTCCTCCAGGATCAGGAAGACGGCATAGGTCACGAGCAGCAGCACGACCTCGTCGCGACCATAGAACAGCTTGAAAAGGCCACGCTCGAGCAGGAACCCGACGATGGAGGCGATCAGTGCGACCGTGATCAGCATCGCGACAAAGCCGAAGGCCGGCGGCAGGCTGTGCGCGGCGGCCAGCGTGACGGTGGTGGCCGCGACATAGGCGCCGAGCGCGTAGAAGCTGCCGTGGGCAATGTTGAGGATCTTCAGCACGCCGAACACCAGCGTTAGCCCAAGCGCGACCACGAACAGCCATGAGGCCTCTATCAGGCCGTCGAGGATGATGGTCAGGAAGAAATTCATGCTGCCTTCATCGCCGGTCGCTTCGAAGTGAAGGCCTGGTCCTCCGCAGGAGAAAGCGGCGCAAGCACCTCGCTCACGCCGCTTCTGCCGTCCATGAGAACCAGGCGCCGCTCAGTTGCACGTCAATCGCGCGTCAGTTGCATTTGGCTCCTTGCATGCCGCCCTTGATCCAGTCGATCGACTTCACACCAGCCGGCGGGTTGACGCATTCGGCCGGGAAATACTGGATGTCGACGAGGTCGACCCGCTTCAGGTCCGGATTGTACTTGGTGCGGCTGAAGGCGATCGGTTGGATCGCCTGGTGGCCGTCGGCGAGCTTCATCTGGATCAGGCCGCCCGGCGATTGCCATTCGAGCCCGGTCATTGCCGCGATCAGCTCGTCGGTCGACGGCTTCTTGCCGCCGTTCTTGGCCATCGCCTTTTCCACCGCCGTCTTCAGTCCGAGGATCGACTGCGCGATGCGATAGGCGGCCTGGACGGGGTAGATGCCGTTGGCGTTCTGGTAGCCCTTGAAGAACCAGTCGTTGATCGGCGATTTCTGCGACATCAGGCCATAGGCCCCACGCGCACCGATGATGGTGCCGTCGGGCATCTTGTCGCTGAGCGGCGGCAGCACATGGTCGGCGGCGCTCAGCACGAGCTGGCTGCGCTTGGGCAGGCCGCGCGGGGTCGCCTGCAGGATGAAGGCCTGCAGGTCGCCGCCCCACAGGCTCGAATAGACGACGTCGGATCCCGCGCTGACCAAGGCCGAGATCTCGGTGCCGTACTGGCCGGCGCCAAATTTCGGGAACAGGTCGGCTTGCAGCTTGGCGTCGGGGTAAAGCTGTCCGGCGGCGGCGAGGAAGTCGGCCCGGCTGTCCTGGCCCCAGGCGTAATCCTGGTTGATGGCGGAAAGCGTCGTCATCTTGACGCCCTTCGCCTTCATGTAACGGATGAGGCCGACATTATCCATCGTGGCATGCGCGGCGGTCCGGAACACGTAGTTGTACTTCGCTTCCTCGAAGATGCGCGGCGTGCCGCAATCCATCAGGATCAGCATCTTCTTCAGCTCTTCGGCGATCGGCGCCACCGCGAGGCAGTCGCCGGAACCGATATAGCCGAGCACGACGTCAACCTTGTCGCGTTCGTAGAGGTTGCGCAGTTCCTGCACCTGCTTGGTCGCGCCGCCGTTCTCGTCGATGACGACAGGTTCGATCTTCATGCCGCCGAACCCGACCTTGTCGTAGGGGGTGGGCGCCGCGCCCTTGTTCAATTCCTCGACCACGAACTGGCCGCCGTTGCGCGCCGGCACGCCAAAGCTCTCGGCCGCCGGCCCGGACAGGAACGTTACGACGCCCAGCTTGAAAGTATCTTCCGCCGAGGCGGGTGCGGTCAGCGCGACAGGAACAACGATGGTTGCCGCAACGAGCGCAGCGCGCCGGATCCGCCGGATGTGATCCATGGTTTCCTCCCCTTGATCTTTCGGCGGCAGTGCCGCCCGGCGCGCCGGTTGCTCCGGCGTCGGTTGTCGGGGAGTTTAAGCGGGCTTTTGCCGCGCGTCTATGGAGGGAGCGCACGGGAAGATTCCGGCCGGACCGGTGTTAATGCCTGTTCCTCCGGGAGGCGGCGCGCACGACAGCCGCACGACAGCTGGGCGTGCGAGAGGGTTAGCGCCCGGCGCGGTTCAGACCGGCTGGATCCCGGCTTTTGCGATGATGTCGCGCCATTTCGGCACTTCATCCTCAATACGCTTCTTCATCCCGGCAGGGCCGTTGGCGAGCACCTCGAAGCCGTCATTGCGGAGCTGTTCCGAAATCTTCGGCGTCTTGAGGATCTGGATCGACTTGTCCGCGAGCACCTCGATGATGGCAGGGGGTGTCCTGGCTGGCGCCAGAAAGCCCTGGAATGTGTCGGAGAGGAAATCCTTATAACCGAGCTCGACCATGGTCGGAACGTCGGGCAGGTCGAACCAGCGGTGCGGACCCGTGACCGCGAGCGCCTTGAGCGCGCCGGCCTCGATATGCGGATGCGCCGGCGGCAGTGCGGCGAACGCCACCTGGGTGGTGTGGCTCAGGATCGCCTGGATCGCAGGCCCTGCGCCGGAAAACGGCACATGAGTGAGGTTGACCCCGCAGACCAGCTTGAACAGCTCGCCGGACAGATGCGGCGTGGTGCCGATGCCGGGGCTCGCATAGTTCAGCTCGTTCGGGTTGGCTTTCGCGCGGGCGATCAGATCAGCGATCGAATTTATTCGCAAGCCGGGATCGACCAGGATCACGTTGGGCGAGGTGCCGAGCTCGGCGACCGGCGCAAAGTCCTTGTAGGGGTCGTACGGAATTTTCGAATAGAGGCCGGGATTGACGACATAGGCCGAGGAGGTGATCAGGAGCGTGTGGCCGTCGGCGTCCGCATGCGCGGCTATGCCAATGCCGATATTGCCGCCTGCGCCGGGGCGGTTCTCGACAACGACGGTGCCGGGCAGCGCTTCACCGAGATGGGTGGCGAGCACCCGCGCCATGATGTCGGTCGGGCCGGCAGGCGCAAACGGCACGATGATCCTGATCGGCCGCTCCGGATAGCCTGCCGCTTTTGCGCCTCTCATGCCGAGGCCGCAGACGGCGGTTGCACCCAAGACGAGGCCGGCCCTGCGCAGGAAGGCGCGACGCGATCGCATGGGCTGTTCGTTGTTTTGCCGAACCAAGTGGTTCTCCTTACAGGCCGAATACGGCGACGGCGCGGATCGGCGAAGCCGTGCCCTCCCGCCATTTCAGGGGCAGGCCGATGAAGGTGAAGGAGCCCTGGCCGAGCAGGGCCTCGAGATTGCACAGGCTCTCGATATGGGTGATGTCGAGGTCGAGGCAGGCCTTGTGGACCAGCAGGTTGACGTCGCCTTCGGGGCCGGGCCGCATCGAGTCGATGCCGAAATGCACGATGCCTTGTCCCGCGAGCCATTCGGTCGCCGCGACGTTCACGCCGGAATTGTCGGTCGCATATTCCTTGCGCGGAAAGGTGCGCGCGTGATGGCCGGTGCATAGCAGCACGGTGCCGCCCTTCGGCACCGCGACGCCGGCTTTCGCCACGGCGGCCTCGATATCCGCGGGCGCAATTTCCGCGCGCGGCGGGATATGCCGCAGGTCGAGGCAGATGCCCGGCACGATGCATTTTTCCAGCGGATATTCGTTGATCGGAATGCCGCGCGGGCCGAAATGCCGGGGCGCATCGATATGCGTGCCGCCATGGTCGGCCATCGAGAGGAACATCGATGCCAGGCCCCAGACCCTGGATTCGGCGAGCGCCTCCTCGTGGCTCTTCCACATCCCGTGGATAATCGGCGGATGGCCGGGATAGCTCGGCGTGCGGTGATAGAGCTCGCGGCTCAGGTCGACGATTTTCACGTGGTTATTTTCACCTTGTTGAGCGCCTTCTGGACGGGCGATCGGCGAGGGACGTTTCCCGGACCCATGCTGGCGCGTTTTGCCGCCTTGTTCAAGCAGCCGCAATCGCACCTCAGCGCAGGATGTGCTGCGGCAGCCAGAGCGAGATCTCGGGCAGGTAGGTGACCGCCATCAGCACCAGGAACATCACCGCATAGAACGGCCAGATTTTCCGCATCACCTGCTCGATGGTGACCTTGCCGACGGCGCAGCCCACGAACAGGATCGCGCCGACCGGCGGATGGCACAGCCCGATGCCGAGGTTGAGCAGCATGATCATGCCGAAATGAACCGGGTTGACGCCGAAATTTTGCATGACAGGAAGCAGGATCGGCGTCGCGATCAGGATCGAGGGCGCCATGTCGACCAGCGTGCCGAGCACCAGCAGCAGGATGTTGATCAGGAACAGGATGACGTATTTGTTGCTGGAGATCGACAGGAAGAAGGCCGTCATCTTCGCCGGCATCTGCGTCAGCGCCATGATGTAGCCGACGCTGGAGGCGCATGCGATCAGCGTCATCACCATCGCGACCGTGCGCAGCGTGCGATGCAGCAGCACCGGCAGGTCGCGCCAGCGATAGTCGCGGTAGATGAACATCGTGACGAAGAATGCCCACACGCACGCCACGGCGCCGGCTTCGATTGCGGTGAAAATGCCGCCCAGAATGCCGCCGAGGATGATGACGAGCGTGATCAGCCCCCAGGCGGCATCGATGGTGATCCGGACCGCATCCTTCATCGGCACGCTCTGGCCGCGCGGGTGGCTCTCGCGGTAGGCGACGACGAGGCAGAGAATGATCAGCGAGAGCCCGAGCAGCAGGCCGGGAAACACGCCAGCCATGAACAGCGCGCTGATCGAGATCGTGCCGCCGGTCGCGAGCGAATAGAGCACCGCATTGTGGCTCGGCGGCACCAGCAGCGCCTGCACCGAGGAGGTGATGGTCAGGTTGGTCGCGAACACCCGCGGATAGCCGGTCCGCTCCATCTGCGGGATCATCACCGAGCCGATCGCGGAGGTATCGGCCACCGCGGAGCCGGAAATGCCGCTCAAGAACGTCGTCGCCAGCACATTGACGATGGAAAGCCCGCCGCGCAGGCGGGTGAAGCCGACCAGCACGTCGGCGAAAGCCACCAGCCGCCGCGCCATGCCGCCCTCCGCCATGATCGCGCCCGCGAGCACGAAGAACGGGATCGTGAGCATCGCGACCTTGCTGACGCCGTCGGAAATTTTCAGCATCAAGGCTTCGAGCGGAATGCCGATCGAAAGCGCGCCGGCGATCGCGGCCATCGCCAGCGAATAGGCGATCGGCATGCCGATCAGGAAGCAGACCAGCATGGTGCCGAGCAGGACGAGGATATCCATATCCGCCTCTTAATTCCTCATTCGAATGGCGCGGCTTCCTGCCGGTGCGCGATCGGATCCGGTGGAAGGCCAAGCAGCACGCGCTCGATGACGAACAGCAGCAGGCAGACGCCGCCGATCGGGATCGGCAAATAGGTGACGCCGACCGACAGGAACGGAAAATCGGCGATGGTATTGTGCCATGTCACCTCGACCAGCCGCTCGCCCCAGACGATCATGAAGGTCGCGATCAGCGCCATCAGGAGCTGGACCACGAGATCGAGCAGCGCCCGCCACGGCTTGGGCAGCTTGTCGGCGAAATAGGAGATGTTCATGTGCAGGTTGAGCCGGTAGGCGGCCGCCGCTCCGATGAAGGTCAGCACGATCGTGAGCAGCACGGCGAGCGGCTCGGGCCAGGAAGCGGCGCTGTTGAGCACATAGCGGGTGAAGACCGCCCAGGGGATGATCGCGGAGATCAGGACAAAGGCTGCGACTCCAACCACCACGCAGGCGAGATAGAGCGCATCCATCATCCGGCGGAACAGGGCGGCCATTGCTCGGATTCCTACTTGCCTTGGAGACGTCCGCTCAGATCGCCTGGATGCGCGTGATCATGTCCTTGTATTTCGGTCCGTATTTGTCCCACACCGGCTTCACCGCGTTCTGGAACGGTGCCTTGTCGGCGATCTCGGTGATCTCGCAGCCGGCTGCCTTGGCTTTCTCCATCGCCTGCTGCTCGTACTTCTTCCAGAGCTCGCGCTCCTCCATCTGCGCCTCGCGGGCGAACTTCCTGATCAGGTTCTGGTCGTCGGGCGACAGCGAAGCCCACGCGCGTTTCGAGAACACCAGGACTTCGGGAATGACGAGGTGCTCGGTCAGCGAGAAATATTTCGCCGCCGTGTAGTGGTTGCTGAACACATAGCTCGGCGGGTTGTTCTCGGCGCCGTCGATCACGCCGGTCTGCAGCGCGCTGAACACCTGGTCGTAGCCCATCGCCACGCCGTTGCCGCCGAGCGCGTTCATCATGTCGATGAAGATCGGATTGCCGATCACGCGGAATTTCAGTCCCTTGATGTCGTCGATCGACTTCACCGGCTTCTTGGTGTTGTAGAGGCTGCGTGCGCCGGCATCCATCCAGCACAGCGCAACGAGATTGGCATTGGCGTTGGCGGTGATCTTGTCGAGGAGCTCCTCACCGATCGGGCCGTCCATCATCTTTTCGGCCTGCGCCATGCTCTTGAACAGGAAGGGCATGTTGACGACGTTGATGTCGTCGACGATCGGTCCGAGCGAGCCTGCGCTGACGCGCAGGATCTGGATGGCGCCGATCTGGGTCTGCTCGATGGTTTCCTTTTCGCCGCCAAGCTGCATCGAGGGATACATCTGCACCGAGAGCCGCCCGCCGGTCGCGGCCTCGAGCTTCTTGCCGAGGTTTTCGGTCGCGACCACGGTCGGATAGCCGGCGGGCTGCACGTCGGAAGCCTTGAAGATGGCCTTGGCCTGCGCGAAAGCCGGCTGCGGCAGGGTCGCCGCTGCGGCGCCGAACGCGCCAAGCTTGATGAAATCACGGCGTTTCATGGACATCCTCCCGGCCATTCATTTTGTAGTTGCATTGTTTCAAGACATTCCGCGGCGAGCAATCAGGACTTGCGCGACTTCTCGACGATCTCGCGGCTCGCTGCCGCGTCTTCACCTGTCAGCCTGGCTTGTCGAAAAACTCCGGATTGGTGTGCTGGGTCGCGGAAATGTCCTGGAGCAGCCGCTCCAGGTGGCTCGCCATCGCATGGACTGCAGCGGCGGGGTCGTGCGCCTCGATGGCGTCCAGGACCGCCTTGTGCTCGACGATGACCTGCGACATCCGGCCGATCAGGGGCAGCGTGAGCTGGCGATAGCGATCGACATGGACCTTCACCTGTTGGATCAGGGTCCAGATCCCCGGATAGCCGCCGACCTCGGCGATGGTGGCGTGAAATGTCTCGTCCGCCTGGTGAAAGGCGTCACGGTCGCGCGCGGCATCGGCTTCGCGCTGACGTTCCAGGATCGAGTGCAGGTTCAGGATCTGGCTTGCGGTGGCGCGCTCGGCCGCGAGACGGGACGTGGTTTCCTCCAGCGCCTTGCGGATGATGATGGCTTCGGGAAGCGCGGCGAGCGGGATGCGCGAGACGAAGATGCCCGATTGCGGAAAGATCTCGACCAGGCCTTCATCGGCGAGCTTCAGGATCGCCTCGCGCACCGGCGTGCGGCTGACGCCATAGGCGAGCGCGATCTCGGCCTCCGAAATGGCTTCGCCCGGGCGTCGCCGCAGCGTTACCAGTTCGCCGCGCAGCTCGGCATAGATCCGGGACGCTGCGGTCGCCCCACGCGGGCGGCCGTTGCGGCGGATGCGCGCTGCGTCGCGGGGCGCGGCCTCGATCTTTTTGCTCGGGCGTGCGGGCATGCTTGCTCTCTCAAGTAATATATTAGTATATGAATTCGGCGCTGATGGCAAACAAGGCTTGGCGCCCGCCCACCGGCCTGACGCAACTGAGCCGCTCTTAAGGCCGTCGGCCTTCCGCATCGATGAAGCCGGCGCGGGCGCGAGCCTCGCGTGCTTCAGCGCTGGTCAGGAGCGAAATCAGGGCCTGCGCCTCGCGCGGATGCGCTGCGTTCGCCGTGATGCCGGCGGTGTAGATCGTCCTGAGCTCGCATCCCGGGGGCAGCGAACCCGAGAGCGTAACGCCTTCCGTTGCGATGATCTCGGTTGCCTGCGTGCAGCCAATGGGGTGCTTCGCGTCGGAGGAGGCCAGCGCGCGCATCGCGGTCGCACCGTTCGGATGGATTTTCAGGCGCGAGGCCACCGCATCGGCAATGCCGAGCCGCGCCAGCACCTTTGCGACGTGAATTCCAGCGGTCGACGCCTCGGTGTCGGGTACGTAGATCGCATCTGAAGCGAGCAGCGCTTCGCGAAGCTCGGGGGCGCTCGTGATCCGCACCTTCGGGTCGCGCGCGCGCACCGCAATCGCGGTCTCGACCACGCCGACATCCGCAATGGACGCGGCAGCGACCAGCCCTTCTTCGGCAAGCCGCGTCACCAGCGGCTCCGTCAAAATGACGAGATCGGTCGGCGTGCCCTTTCGCAGCTTGTCGGCCATTGCGCCGACCGCGCCGAATTCGCCGGCGATGGTGAAGCCGTTTTTCGTCTTGAACTGCGGCGCAAGGCCGGTGACGAGGCCCTGCGCCGCACCGCCGCTCAGGATGTTCAGGGATGTCATGAGGCAAGCTCCATGGCCGCGATCAGATTGTCGCGGGTGATCGGCAGGCTGCGGACGCGCAGGCCAAGGCAATCGAACACGGCGTTCGCTATTGCCGCGGTGACCGGACCATGCGCCGCTTCGCCGGCGCCGACCGGCTCGATCTCCGGACGCTGGATCACCTCGACCACAACGTCCGGGACCTCGCTGAAGCGCAGGATGGGATAGTCCGTCCAGGACCGGCTGGTGATGTGGGCGCGATCGAACCGCACGCGCTCCTTCAAGACCCAGCTCACCGCCTGGATCGCGCCGCCTTCGATCTGGTTGGCGACGCCATCGGGATTGACGGCTTCACCGACGTCGGTGGCAATCCACAGCCGCCGGACGCGGATCTCTTCGTCGCCTTCGACCTCGGCAATCGCGGCGCAATAGGCGCCGGTGTTTTTGTAACGGGCGAAGCCGATGCCGTGGCCGACATTCGGCCGCCTCGAAGGCTTCCATTGCGCGCGCGTCGCGGCGGCGCGGATCACGTCGCGGGCGCGCGCATCCGACAGGTGTCGCAGGCGGAACGCGATCGGGTCCTCGCCGCGTTCAGCCGCGATCTCATCGATGAAGGATTCGATCGCGAACACGTTTCCTTGCGCGCCCAGCGTGCGCAGCGCCGAAGTGCGCACTGGCATGGTGGTGAGGCGGTGACATTCGATCGTCCACGATGGAAAGTCATAGAGCGGGATCGCGTTGCGATCGGCGCCGCCGCCATTGGCCTGCGGCGGATTGGACGAGATCATCCGCGGGAACGGATTTTCCAGCTCGAAGGCGGCAAGCAGCGCGGGCTGGCTCGCGCGTCCGGGACGGGCGGTATGGCCGTTGCTCCAGATCGCATGCCGCCAGTCGACGATCTCGCCTCGCGCATCGAGATCGGCCTCGATCTCGATCGCCATGGCCGCGCCGAATGGCGCGTGCGTCATCTCGTCGGCGCGCGACCATTGCACGCGCACCGGGCGTCCGTTCGCAGCTCTTGCCAGCAGCACGGCGTCGAGCGCGACATCGTCGGCGCCGTTGTGGCCGTAGCAGCCGGCGCCTTCCACGTGCTCGACCGTGATGCACTCGAGAGCAATCTTGAGGACCAGCGCGAGGTCGGCGCGGAGGAAATAGACGCCCTGGCTGTGGGTCCAGACATGGACGTGATCGCCGTCCCATTGCGCAATCGCGCAGGACGGGGCGACCGAGCCGTGCGCGAGGTAGGGCCGGGTATATTGCCGGCGGATGGTTCGCCGTTTCTCGCCCGGCCTTGTGGGCGTCCTCGCATCGATCACGCTCGACTGCACCGGCTGGGCTTTGAGGAACGCCGCCAGATCATTCTCATCCGGAAGCGCTTCGCCATCGGTCCAGCTGGCGCCGGCATGAAGCGCCTTCAGCGCTGCGTCGGCGGCAGCTTCCGTCTCAGAGATGACGCCGGCAAAGCTGCCGTCGCGCACGATCGCGACGAACCCCTCCGTCGCACGCGCGCGGGCGTCGTGCAGCTCGGCGAGTTTTGCGCGCGAGTGCTCCGGCCGCAGCACCCGGCCGTGCAGCAGGCCGGGCAAGGTGACATCATGGATGAAGCGCGGCTTCGCAAACACCTTGTCGGGAATGTCGAGGCGCGGGATCGACTGTCCCGCCACGTTGCGCCGCGCTGCCGCCTTCGGTCGCGCTTGCATGGACGCGTCGCGATCGAGCGAAACGGCGTCAGCGAGCTCCCAATAGCTGGTCTGTACATTGCCGGGACCGGAGATCGTGCCGTCCTTGACGTCGAGGGCGTCGGGCGGGACGCCGAGCCGTTCGGCGGCCGCGTTGACGAAGAGGCGGCGCACCTCGGCGCAGGCCTGCCGGATCGCACGACCCGACTGCTGGATCGACAGGCTGCCGGAGGTGACGCCCTCATTCGGACTGCCCGCGGTCGAGGCGCGGACCAGCCGTATGCGCGCGAGATCGACGTCGAGCTCGTCGGCCGCGATCTGCGCCAGCGCCGTGACGATGCCCTGGCCGATCTCGACCTTGCCGGGCGACAGCGTCACCTCGCCCTCGGTAGAGAATCTCAGCCACGACGACAGCCTTGGATTGGCGGCGAGGCTCACCGGCAATTTTGGCGCGGCGTCGCTCATGGCGTTGCCATCTCCGCGGCGGCGCGCAGCACCGCGCGAACGATCCGATTATGTGCGCCGCAGCGGCAGAGGTTGCGGTCGAGCGCGGCGCGCACCTCGGCGTCGGTGGGCGCGGGGGTTTGCTTCAAAAGCGCCGCGGCGCTCATCAATATGCCCGCGATGCAATAGCCGCATTGCATCGCCTGCTCCGCAATGAAGGCGCGCTGCAACGGATGCGGCCGCTCGGAATTGCCGAGTCCCTCGAGCGTGGTGACGGCCTTGCCCGCCACCGCCCATAGCGGCAGGTCGCAGGAGGTCACCGCCCGATCGCCAACCAGCACATGGCAGGCGCCGCACTCGCCGGAGCCGCAGCCGAAACGCGGCCCAACCAGGCCGAGCCGCCCGCGCAAGATGTCGAGCAGCAGGGAATCCGGATCGGCCTCGATCTCGGTCTCCTTGCCATTGAGGCGGAAGCGAATGCCGGGCATTGCGATCCCCGAACCTTTACGGCTTCTCGAACTTCTTCACGACATTGGCCCATTTCACGATATCTGCACGCAGGAACTTGTCGAACTCCTCGGGCGACATCGACATCGCAACGGCACCCTGGTCGGTCCACAGCTTGACGATGTCGGGTCGCTTCACCGCCTCGCTCACGGCGGCGTTGAGCTTGTCGATGATGGGCTTCGGTGTGCCCGCGGGCGCCATCAGGCCGAGCCAGATGGTGGCCTCATAGCCCGCGACGCCGGCCTCGGTCGCGGTGGGTACATCCGGCAGCACGCTCGAGCGTTCCTTGCCCGTCGTGGCGAGCGCGCGCACCTGCTTCTCGCCGATGTTCGGCGCCATCGTGGTGACGGCATCGATCATCATCTGGACCTGGCCGCCGATCACGCCGGAGCGCGCCTCGCCACTGTTGCGATAGGGCACGTGCACGACGTCGATGCCGGCCATGGTTTTGAACAGCTCGCCCGCCATGTGGTAGGGCGTGCCCTGGCCGGAGGAGGCGTAGTTGAGCTTTCCGGGCTGCGCCTTGGCGAGCGCGATGAATTCGGCCAGGGTCTTCGCCGGCACCTGCGGGTTCACGACGATGACGAGGTCGGAATAGTTCACCGGGGCGATCGGCGCGAGGTCGCGCATCAATTCATACTTGCGCTGCGGCACCAGCGATTCGTTCGCCGTCTGGGTGTTCGACATCATCAGGAGCGTATAGCCGTCCGGCGGCGACTTGGCGGCCTCCAGCGTTCCGATCACGCCGCCGGCGCCGGTACGGTTCTCGATGACGAAGGGCTGGCCGAACTTTTCCTGCAGGATGTTGCCGATCAGCCGCGCCGTGACGTCGGCGGGCCCCCCGGCGCCGAAGGGAACGACGATGCGCACCGGCCGCGCCGGATAGTCGTCAGCATGCAAAGGCGAGCCCGCGAACATTGCGGCGACGATCCCCGCCAGCGCTACCGCACCCTTCCAGCCTGCCATGGCCGCTCCCTCAAATGTCGTTCGTGTTGCGCGGCAATCTAGCGGCGTGCGGCAGGGCCTGTCGACGTAAGACTAGATGCGCGGGGCCGGAATACGGGATAGCCTTTGGTGTATCTCTGATCGCAATGGACCAGCCGATGAAACACCGCAACCTCTCGCGTCGCCACGTCCTTAAAGGCGCTGGCGTGCTGCTCGCAGGCTCCGCGCTCTCGACCCGCGTGATGGCCGCGGCGCCGCCGGCGGAGGCGGTGACGCCTGATCTGATCGCGGCGGCGAAGAAGGAAGGCAAGGTCATCTACTACACCTCGACCGATCTGCCGGTCGCCGAGAAGATGGCCAAGGCCTTCGAGGCGAAATATCCGGACATAGCGGTCCGGGTCGAGCGCACCGGGGCCGAGCGCGTGTTCCAGCGCATCGGCCAGGAATATGCCTCCAACATCCATGCCGTCGACGTCGTGAACTCGTCGGATGCCGCGCATTTCGTGGTCTGGAAGCGCGACGGCATCCTCGCGCCTTATGTCCCCGAGGAGGTCGCCCAATTCTATCCGGCCGAGCATCGCGACGCGGACGGCCAGTTCGCGAGCTTCCGCGTGTTCCTGTCGATCATCGCCTACAACACCAGCCTGGTGAAGGCGGAGGAGGCGCCAAAGAGCTTCGCCGACCTGCTCGATCCCAGATGGAAGGGCAAGATCGTCAAGGGGCACCCCGGCTACAGCGGCACCATCATGACCGCGACCTATCAGATGCAGCGCGATCTCGGCTGGAGCTTTTTCGAGCAGCTTGCGAAGCAGAATGTGATGCAGGTGCAGTCCTCGACCGATCCGCCGAAGAAGCTCGATCTTGGCGAGCGCGCCGTGATGGCCGACGGCAACGAGTACAACATCTTCCAGATGAAGGAGGCCGGCCGGTCGGTCGAGCCGGTCTACGCGACCGAGGGCTCGCCGCTGATCGTCGGCCCCAACGGCATCTTCAAGGCCGCGCCCAACCCCAACGCGGCAAAACTGTTCCAGGCGTTCTGTCTCGGCCGCGAGGCCCAGCAGCTCATCATCGATGTCGGCGGGCTGCGCTCGGTGCATGCGCAAACCCAGGAGAGGGCCGGTCGCAAGCCGCTGAAGGAGATCAAGACCATGAAGGACGATCCGGCCGCGGTGGAGCGGGAAGGCGAGGCGATCAAGACGCGCTATTCCAAGATCTTTCACGTCTGATCGGTGCACCGGGCGTGACGTGGAAGGGAGCGCATGACCAGGGAACTCGAGGGAAAGGCCGCCATCGTCACTGGCGCGGGGCGCAATATCGGCCGTGCCATCGCGCTTGCGCTGGCCGAAGGCGGCGCGGCGGTGCTCATCAATGCGCGCAGCAACCGCAGCGAGGCTGACAGCGCCGCCCGCGAGATCACCGCTGCGGGCGGCAGGGCGGTGGTCCATATCGGCGACGTCGCCGATTCCAAGGCCGTGCAGCTGATGGCGGACGCGGCGTTGCAGGCTTTCGGCCGGATTGACATCCTCGTCAACAACGCGGCGCTGCGGCGCGAGAAGCCCTTTGCCGAGATGGATCATGTCGAGTGGAGGGAAATCCTCGACGTAACCCTTGATGGCGCCTTCCACTGTGCCAAGGCCTGCCTTGCTGCGTTGCGCGAATCCGGCGCCGGCACGATCATCAATATCGGGGGCCTCAGCGCCCATACCGGCGCCAAAGACCGCGCCCATGTCGTCACTGCCAAGGCGGGCCTCGTCGGCTTCACCCGCGCGCTCGCCAATGACCTCGCCTCTGACGGCATCACGGTCAATTGCGTTGTTCCCGGCCTGATCGGCACGCCACGCCCGAAGGGCCAGCCGGAACCGGCGCATCACGCCACCCATCGGACGCTCACCGGCGAGCGCGGCCGGCCCGAGGACATCGCCGCCGTCGTGCGATTCCTGGCGGGGCCCGCCGCGCGCTACATCACGGGGCAGGCGATCCACAGCAATGGCGGGGCTTATTTCGGCGCATAGTATTGCGTCAATTTCGCATGAATGGACGGATAAAGGCGCTCGGCGCATCCGGTTTTTGATGCTACCAATCTCGCCATGAACCAGCACGCCAAGGTCGAGATCCGCCACTCCACCTGTCCGCACGACTGTCCGTCGGCCTGCGCACTCGATGTCGAGGTGATCGGCGGCCAAAGCATCGGCCGCGTGCGCGGCTCCAAGCAGCAGACCTACACGGCGGGCGTCGTCTGCGCCAAGGTCGCGCGCTATGCCGAGCGCATCCACCATCCGGATCGTGTGATCCATCCGCTGCGCCGCATCGGGCCGAAGGGCTCCGGGCAGTTTGCGCGGATCTCGTGGGACGAGGCGCTGGACGAGATCGGCGAGCGCTTCAACCAGGCCGAGCGCGAGTTCGGCGCGGAGTCGGTGTGGCCCTATTATTACGCCGGCACGATGGGCATCGTGATGCGCGACGGCATCAACCGCCTTGCCCATGTCAAGAAGTACTCGCGCTTCTATTCGACCATCTGCGCCAACGTCGCCCGCATCGGCTTTGCCATCGGCACCGGCAAGATCGCCGGCGCCGACCCGCGCGAGATGGGCGTCTCCGACCTCGTGGTGATCTGGGGCACCAACCCCGTCAACACCCAGGTCAATGTGATGACGCATGCCTCGCGGGCGCGCAAGGAGCGCGGCGCCAGGATCGCGGCGGTCGACGTCTACAACAACGAGACCATGAAGCAGGCTGACATCAAGATCATCCTGCGGCCGGGCACCGACGGCGCATTCGCCTGCGGCGTGATGCATGTGCTGTTCCGCGACGGCTATGCCGACCGCGCCTACATGGACAAGTACACCGACTGTCCCGGCGAGCTCGAGGCGCACCTGAAGTCGCGGACGCCGGAATGGGCATCGAACATCTGCGGCGTGCCGGTCGCCGAGATCGAGGCCTTTGCCCGCGCGGTCGGCGAGACCAGGCGCACCTTCTTCCGGCTCGGCTACGGTTTCACCCGCAGCCGCAACGGCGCTGCGCAGATGCACGCCGCGCTCTGCATCCCCGCCGTGACCGGCGCCTGGCAGTATGAAGGCGGCGGCGCCTTCTTCAACAATTACGCGCTCTGGCATTTCAACGAGTCCATCATCGAGGGTCACGACGCGATCGACCGCACGACCCGCGTGATGGATCAATCCAAGATCGGCCGCATCCTCACCGGCGATGCCGAAGCCCTGCGCGGCGGCGGCCCGGTCAAGGCGATGCTGATCCAGAACACCAATCCGATGACGGTAGCGCCCGAGCAGGGGCTGGTGCGGCAGGGATTCGCGCGAGAGGACCTGTTCATGGTCGTACATGAGCAGTTCATGACCGAGACCGCGCAAATGGCCGACATCGTGCTGCCGGCAACCATGTTCATGGAGCACGACGACCTCTATTACGGCGGCGGCCATCAGCACATCTCGGTGGGTGCCAAGCTGATCGACGCGCCCGGCGAATGCCGCTCCAATCACGAGGTGCTGCAGGAAATTGCGCGCCGCGTCGGCGCTGACCATCGCGGCTTCGACATGACGCCGCGCGAATTGATCGACGCCACGCTCAAGCTTTCCGGCCATGGCGACATCGAAAAGCTCGAAGCCGATCTGTGGCGCGACCTGCAGCCGGATTTCCGGACCTCGCATTATCTCGACGGCTTTGCGCATGCCGACAGGAAGTTCCATTTCAAGGCGGACTGGGCGCATCCGCCGTTCGGCCTCATGATGGGCGATGTCGACAAGATGCCCGCGCTGCCCGACCACTGGGCTGTCATCGAGCAGGCCGACGCGACGCATCCGTTCCGCCTCGCCACCAGTCCCTCGCGCAGCTTTCTCAACACCACCTTCAACGAGACGCCGTCGTCGCAGGCGCGTGAGGGCAGGGCGTCCGTGATGATTCACCCGCTCGATGCCGCCGCGCTTGGCATTGCCGAGGGCGACGCCGTCACGCTGGGCAACACGCGCGGCGAGACCACGCTGATCGCGACCCTGTTCGATGGCGTGCGGCGCGGCGTGCTGATCGCGGAATCGATCCACCCGAACAAGGACCATATCGGCGGCCGGGGTATCAACATGCTGACCGGCGCCGAAGCCGTGGCGCCGATCGGCGGCGCCGCGTTCCACGACAACAAGGTCTGGGTGAAGAAGGCCGCGCCGCTCCCCGTCTAAATCCTGCTTGCGCTTCCTGGCGATCCCGTCGCAAATGCTTTCCAGGAAGCATTGCTGAGAGGCGAGCACGGCCATGACCGACAGCGTGATACGCGAAAAGCGCGGGCAGGCGTTCTGGATCACCATCAACCGGCCGGACAAGCGCAACGCGCTCAACGGCGAGGTCATCGCGGGCATCGCGCGCGGCTATCGCGAGGCCCATGACGACAAGGAGGTCCGCGTCATCGTGCTGACCGGCGCGGGCGACAAGGCGTTCTGCGCCGGCGCCGACCTGCAGAATTCCGGCGCCGCCTTCGCGATGGACCTGTCGAAGCCGAACGCCGACTACGCCGATCTGTTGCGGCTGTCGCAGAGCGCCACAAAACCCGCGATCGCGCGGGTCGGCGGCGTCTGCATGGCCGGCGGCATGGGGCTTCTCTGCATGACCGACATGGCGGTCGCGGCCGAGAACGTGATCTTCGGCCTGCCCGAGGTGAAGGTCGGCGTGTTCCCGATGCAGGTCCTGAGCCTGTTGCAGCGGATCGCGCCGCCGCGGCTCATCAACGAGTGGGCGCTGACCGGCGAGCCGTTCGACGCCAAGGCGGCGCTCGCCGCCGGGCTGCTCAATTACGTCGTGCCGGCAGCCGAGCTCGACGCCAAAATCGACTGGCTGATCGGCCGCATCGTCGACAAGTCGCCGACCGCGATCCGGCGCGGCAAATACGCCATGCGCGCGATCGCCGCGATGTCGTTCGATGAGAGCATCGCCTACACCGAAAGCCAGATCGCGATCATGGCCATGACCGAGGACGCCAAGGAGGGGCTGAAGGCCTTTGCCGAGAAGCGCAAGCCGGTCTGGCCGGGGAAGTAGCGGCGCTCGCCGCGGCTAATACCCTCCCCTGGAGGGGGAGGGTCGATCGCGAATGCAATGAGCGATCGGGGTGGGGTGATCTTTCGCGCGCCAGGTTCACCCCACCCCGGCTCGCATCTCGCTTCGCTCGATGCTTCGCCGACCCTCCCCCTCCAGGGGAGGGTGAAGAGAAGTGTGTCGCTCCCGATTCAGTTTTCAAACAGCGCGGCTATCACTGCGAGGAGCGATAGCGACGAAGCAATCCATGATGTCGCGAGCGTTGCTTTCTGGATTGCTTCGCGGAGCTTGTCATGGGGGGGGCGCATTCGCGCGACCCGTTGGCTCGCAATGACGTCGTGAGGCACGCCTCTGCATTCCCGCGGCGCGTTTCTTGCCCGGGTCTTGCGAAAATCATGTCCCTCGGAAGCGAGAGGGCGCAGGGAAAGCCGGGTGCCGACTGCACCCGCAGCCTCGTATGCGAAGTGAGAAAAGCATACGAGTTAGTCACCACAGGTTCAGCCAGATCAACGCCGGCTTTCCCCGCGCGAATGGTTTGAACGGGTTCCTTCGTGCTCTCCCCGGTGAGCGGGCTTTCTTGCCACCGTCGTCGGCAGATCATCATCCACCAACTTAGCGCCAGCGTCGCGGCGCCAGGACCACACGACTTCGCCGTACGCGTCAGCATCACTCGTCAGTTGATGCCAAAGCGTCCATCGCATCCCGCGCCCAACGTTTCGTGACGATCGCGAAGCGCCCCTCTGGTGGGTGCGGAACGCGCCGATTGAAGCCACTGATTTGCCCGACGCAACAAGCGGAATATTTTTGGCGAGAGGACTGGACGACCCAAATCACGTTGAATCTGCGGAAGAATCTGACTTTTACGCGCAGGCGGTTTTCGCGCGTTCAGCCACTCGCGAGCCACGAGAAGCCGGCAAACCGTAGCTGATTTGCCTGTCGGGCAAATCAGTTTCACTGCAACGGCCGTGCAAAACTGAGCTCGTGGCCATCGGGATCGGTCAAATGAAAGTAGCGCTCGCCCCATTCTGCGTCGCGCGGCACGGTCGAGGGCTTGTGCCCGGCCTTGAGCGCCGTCTGGTAGAGCGCATCGACATCGCTGACGTAGAAGATGGTACGCCCCCACCACGACCAGCGCTTGTCGTCGCCTTGCGCGATCAGGTTGAGATAGCCGGGACCTGCGCGAAAGCTGGTGAAGGAGGAGCGTTCGCCGCCGTGCAGCATCTCGAACCCGAGCGAGACGTAAAAGCGCACCGCGCGCTGCATGTCGTGGGTGGCGAGCGTCACGGCGCTGATGCTTTCGATCATTCCGCAACCTCGAATGTCTGCGCCACGCACCGCCGGCTGACGATCAGCCCATCGCGCTTGCACCCGTCCGATGGACGTGTGCACGCCGATCGGCCCAATAGGTGCCGATCGCAAGGGCGATCCAGCAGAGATTGTAGAGGAGGCCGCAAGCCAGCACGACCCAACCAGGAATCGGTCCGATCGCGGCGCGCTCGACGTATTCGCCAAAATGGTTTGCGACATGCGGATGGATCGCAAGCTTGCCGAAATAGGCGGTCGTTTGAATCGCGATGACCCAGATATAGGTGCGCCGGACACGGCGTCCGGCGGCGCGAACGAAGCTGATATGGTGCCGCGGATGCAGGTAGTCGTCCGCGAGAATCGTTCGCCAGCCGGTATCGTCGTCCCGCTGGCCATTCAGCATCTGCGCGTAGAAATGCGTTTCCATGAAGCGCGCCCGCGCCCGCCAGACGTTGAAGTAGCGGTAGCGGCGCGCCTCGAGTCCGAGAAAGACCGCAAGCAGCATGCCGATCAGGATGAGCGGCAACGCCGACGCCTCCGGCGAGGAGAACGTCGAGGACAGCGCGATGCCCATGGTCACGATCGACCAGTTGGTCGTGTTGTCGAGGCGGGTGCGCCAGATCGTGCTGCGATAGATCTCGCCGCGATAGAGGTGGGCGATCGCACCCAGCTCCGCCGGGTTCAGCTCTTGAAGATGGCCTTCTGCAACCTTGAGCATGGCGAGAACCCCTCGAGACCGGATCGAGAATTCTCAAGATCGTGTCGTTGGGCGCGCGGACGCTTGCGCCTCGCGCGGATGCTAGCACAACTCGGCTGCGTTTCGCCAATGATGGGTGGCGCGCGGGCGGACCCTCGCGCCGCCCCTATCCCGGGTTGGCCTTCAGGCCGGCGGCCTCGATGCCGGCGATCGCGCAGGCCTCGTCATTGTCGGAGGTGTCGCCGGAGATGCCGACCGCGCCCAACAGCGTCGTGCCGTCCATGATCAGCACGCCGCCGGGTACCGGCACCAGGCGACCCTGGGCGAGCTCGTTTGCGGCGCTCACGAAATAGGCCTGCTCCTGCGCGCGCTGGAACAGGGCGCGGGAGCCCATGCCCATGGCGAGCGCGCCATAGGCCTTGCCGTTGGCGATGTCGAACCGCATCAGGCTGGTGCCGTCCTGCGCCGCGGCAGCTTTCACGCAGCCGCGCGCATCGAGAACGACGACGCAAAGCGGCTTCAGCTTCTTGTCGGCGCTCTTCGCAAGCGCGGCATCGAGGATCTTGCGGGCGGCGTCGAGGGTGAGTTCAGCCATGGATGGTTTCCTTTGCAAGGGGAGAGGATGTGGATTTTGCGCGGTCGAGGCTCATCGCCAGCACGCGCGCGACGTGGAGCGCCTCACGCGCCGCGCCGTCCTTGATCTGGTGCCGGCAGGAGGTGCCGTCGGCGACCACAAGCGTTTCGCCGTCGGCACGGCGCACCGCAGGGAGCAGGGAGAGTTCGGCCATCTCGATCGAGGCCTCAAAGGTGTCGGCGCCATAGCCGAAGGCGCCCGCCATGCCGCAGCAGCTCGATTCGATGGTCTCGACTGCAAGCTCCGGCACCAGCCGCAGCGCCTTTTCGACCGGCTTGAACGCGCCGAAGGACTTCTGGTGGCAATGGCCGTGAACCAGCGCCTTCGCCTTGAGCGCTCCGAGCGGCAGCTTCAACCGTCCGGCCTCCGCCTCGCGCACCAGGAATTCCTCGAAGGTGAGCGCATGCGCGCTGATCGTCTTCGCGGTGTTGTCCGATCGCAGCGACAAGAGTTCGTCGCGCAGCGTCAAGAGGCAGCTCGGCTCAAGGCCAACGATCGGCACGCCGCGCGCGGCAAAGGGCGCGTAAGTTCCAACCAGCCGGTCGAGCTCGGCGCGCGCCTCGTCGACCAGCCCCGCCGAGAAGAAGGTGCGTCCGCAGCAGAGTGGGCGCGGTCCGCCATCGACCGGTTTCGGCATGTGCACGCGATAGCCGCCCTCGACCAGCACGCGCAGCGCCGCATCGAGGTTTTCACGCTCATAGATGCGATTGAAGGTGTCGGCGAACAGCACGACCTCGCGGCCGTCGGGCTTGCCGAAGACGTCGGCCCGGGTGCGGAAGGTGTCGCGCCGGAACGCGGGCAGCGCGCGCTTGGCGCTGATGCCGGCGAAGCGCTCGAACAGGCGGCGGAGCACGGGGCTGTTGTTGCGCAGATTGGCAATGAAGGCGAAGCGCGCGGCCAAATCCGCATAGCGCGGCAAATAGCCGACCAGGCGATCTCTCAAGGAGAGCCCATGGCTTGCGGCGCGCGCCGCCAGCACCTCGATCTTCATTTTGGCCATGTCGACGCCGACGGGACATTCGTGCCGGCAGGCCTTGCAGGACACGCAGAGCTTCAGCGTCTCCATCGTCGCGTCCGAGGTGAGCGCGTCGGGCCCGAGCTGGCCGGAGATCGCCAGCCGCAGCGTGTTGGCCCGGCCGCGTGTGACGTCCTTCTCGTCGCGGGTGGCGCGGAAAGACGGGCACATCACGCCGCCCTCGAGCTTGCGGCAGGTGCCGTTGTTGTTGCACATCTCGACCGCGCCCTGGAAGCCGCCGCCGGCGCCCGGATAGGCCGACCAGTCGAGCACGGTCTTGAGTTCGCCAACGCGATAGGTGGGCGCGTAGCGGAACAGCGCGCGGTCGTCCATCTTGGGCGGATCGACGATCTTGCCGGGGTTCAGCGTATTGTCCGGATCGAAGTGATGTTTCACCTCGCGGAAATCGGCGATGATGCGGCTGCCGAACATCGGCTCGTGGAATTCCGAGCGCACGAGGCCGTCGCCATGCTCGCCGGAATGCGAGCCCTTGTAGTCGCGCACCATCGCGAACACCTCTTCGGCGATGGCGCGCATCGCCTTGACGTCTTTCTCCAGCTTCAGGTTCAGCACCGGGCGCACATGCAGGCAGCCTTCGGAGGCGTGCGCATACATGGTGCCGCGGGTGCCGTGCCTGGCGAAGATCGCGTTCAGCCGCTCGGTGTAGTCGGCAAGGTGCGGCAGCGGCACCGCGCAGTCCTCGACGAAGGAGACCGGCTTGCCATCGTCCTTCATCGACATCATCACGTTGAGGCCGGCGGCGCGGAAGTCCGCAATCGCCGCCTGCAGGGGCGCGTCCGTGATCTCGACCACGCCGCCCCATTTGCGCGGCGGATTGTTCCAGGAGAAGCCGAGATCGCTCATCAGCTCGG